>NZ_DJAS01000003.1:0-303086 GCF_002429765.1 Sphingobacterium sp. UBA5996 | reverse complement strand
CCAACTGCTCCACCCCGCAATATATTTTTGAACAAAATTGCTTTTTTCTTTTGAAAAAACAAGATTATGATCCTTCCGAATTGGAGTACAAAGATATATTTTGTTTCTTTGTAATCCTAATAAAATTTAGAAAAATGTCACACAAAGCAGGATTCGTAAGTATCATCGGAAAGCCAAATGCTGGTAAGTCCACACTAATGAACGCTTTAGTGGGTGAAAAAATGTCTATCATTACACCCAAAGCGCAAACGACAAGACACCGCATTATCGGTATTGTAAACGATGAAGACCATCAAATTGTGTTTTCGGACACTCCAGGTGTTATTAAACCAAACTATTCTCTGCAGGAATCCATGATGAATTTTGTCCAAGGATCTTTGATCGATGCAGACATTATACTATTTGTGACAGATATCAACGAAAAATACGATGAGAACGATGTCCTCGAGAAATTACGCAAAACAAATTCTCCTGTTGCTGTACTGATCAATAAAATTGATAAATCTTCAGAAGAAGAAGTAAAAGCAAAAATTGAATTTTGGCAAGAAAAATTAAATCCGGACACTATTTTTGCCATTTCAGCAAAACTGAATCATAATGTCGCTGCAGTAATGCAATACATAAAGGACAAGTTACCAATTCACGAAGCTTATTATGAAAAGGATGAACTGACGGACAAATCCATGCGTTTTTTTGTCTCCGAAATGATCCGTGAAAAAGTGTTCAAACTGTATGATAAGGAGATTCCTTACAGCACAGAAGTGATCGTGACATCTTACAAAGAGGAGGCTAATATTACGCGTATTGCAGCAGAAATTATTGTTGAACGCGACTCTCAAAAAAATATAATCATTGGAAAGGCAGGCGCCATGATCAAAAAAGTGGGAACCTACGCACGTCAGGATATTGAGGAGTTTATCAATGGAAAGGTATTTCTCGAACTTTTCGTTAAAGTAATTCCTGACTGGCGAAGCAAAAAAAATTACCTTAAACGTTTTGGTTACGATGACTAATTCGTATTGAATGCATCAGCCGAATATCTTGGTGTATAAAACTTCGGCTGATGCACTATTCTACTTTAATGTTACTTTGCAAAGTATTCACGAAGTGCTTTAATCTGTTTGAGATTAAGCACTTTTTTTAGGTCTTCATCAGACGCCTCCTTCACCTTTTTTACCGACTTAAATTCAGTTAACACTTTCTCCACTGTTGTTTTGCCTATGCCTGGCACGTTTTCAAGTTCAGAAACAAAAGTTTTTCGGCTCCGCTGATTTCTGTGAAACGTGATTCCGAACCGGTGAGCTTCATCTCGAAGATGTTGAATCACCTTTAAGGTTTCAGATTTTTTATCTAGATAAAGTGGATATTGGTCGCCGGGATAGAAAAGCTCCTCCAGCCTCTTCGCAATACCGATCACCGTTACTTTCCGTTCGATCCCCAATAAGCGCAAGCTCTTTAAAGCGGCCCCTAACTGCCCCTTACCACCGTCTATAATAATCAATTGGGGCAGAGGCTGATCTTCATCCAATAACCTTCTGTACCGTCTAAAAACAGCTTCCTCCATCGTAGCAAAATCATTGGGACCCTCCACGGTCTTTACATTGAAGTGGCGATAATCTTTTTTGGAGGGTTTCGCATCCTTAAATACCACAATAGCAGACACAGGATAATTTCCCTGAATATTCGAGTTATCAAAACACTCAATATGTTGCGGCAGCACATTCATCCGAAGATCCTTTTGCATCTGTCTTAGAATACGCTCAGTCCGGATATCCGGATTAAGCTTTTCATATTGCAACAAACGTTCCTTCCTAAAAAATGCTACGTTCTTTTGAGAAAGTTCAAGGAGCTTTTTCTTTTCACCCAATTTGGGGATTGTAAATCGAATCCGTTCGTTCTCTTCAATATCTAACTCAAATGGTACGATAATTTCACGCGAAAGGCTTTTGAAACGATCCCGTATCTCTGGTATAGCCAAGGCTAGCAGTTCTTGTTCACTCTCATCTAAACGCCGTTTCATTTCCAGTGTTTGCGTCTGAATAATCACACCATTCATCACTTTCAGGTAATTGACAAAGGCATATCCTTCGTCCGAAGCGATGCTAAATACATCAACGTTTGTAATGGATGAGTTAACAACGGTGGATTTACTCTGATAATTGTCTAGCTTATCCAACTTCGCTTTGATTAACTGCGCTCTTTCGAAATCCAAAGCTGCAGCTGCAGTAGTAATACCTTCTTTCAAGCGATTGGTCACCATAGCGATCTTTCCGTTCAGAATATCCTTAATATCGCTCAGATTCTGATCATAGTCTTCTTCAGATTGATACCCTTCGCAAGGCCCCTTACAGTTTCCAATTTGATATTCAAGACAGATCTTAAACTTGCCCTTCCGTATATTTTCCTGTGTTAGGGCCAAATTGCAGGTCCGCAAGGGAAACAATTCACGAATCAGATCCAAAACAATATGCATCATCCCCACCGAAGGATAGGGTCCGTAATAGCGCGAACCATCTTTGATATATTGCCTGGTCCAAAAAACGCGTGGAAAAGGCTCATTCTTGATAACAATCCAAGGGTAAGTTTTATCGTCCTTAAGAAGAACATTATACTTGGGTTTGTGTTTCTTGATCAATGAATTCTCAAGCAACCAAGCATCAATCTCCGTATCAACTATAGTAAAAGATATCCGATTAATCTTACGGACCAAAACACGTGTTTTGCCATTCAGCTGATTTTCACTAACGAAATAAGATCCGACCCGATTGCGCAGATCTTTCGCTTTACCAATATATATCAGCTCATTATTTTTATCAAAATACTGATAGACTCCAGGCCGATGCGGTATCTTCTTTAATTCCTCTCTATAATCAAATACGTCCATTATGTTTCAATATCAAGCACTTTCAGCAAAAAAGCCAGACAACAAATTTCGAAAAAATTTATTGCCTGGCCCACTGATATTCGTTAAAATAACCTAGAAACCTAAGCGGTCATCTTTTAGTTTAGTTTCGTCTTTACTGCTCGAATCGGTAGATCCATCTTCCACATCAGAGCCTCCGCCCCCCCAGTACTGATTACAGTCTATTACACGGGTGAGTCCACCTTGAGGTTGTTCAAAATCACCTTTGGTATATTTTAAATTCGAATCTTTATATACTTTCTGCATGTAATAAGCGAATACTGGCATAGCTGCCGCGGCCCCTTGACCGTACTCCATGCGATCGAAACTAATGCCCCGATCTTCCGCCCCGGTCCACACACCTGTAACCAATTCGGGCGTAATACCGATAAACCAAGCGTCCGAGTTGTCATTCGTTGTACCCGTTTTACCTCCGATTGGATTGGTGAGCTTGTACATCCATTGAATACGTCTGGCAGTACCCTGAGACACCACCTTTTTAAGCATATCCACAATAATATATGCTGATTCACTGTTCAAGGCTTTTACCACCTTTGGTGCCTTATCATAAATTGGTGTCCCATTTTTATCTTCAATCCGCAGAATTGCTGTCGGCTCAATCCAAGTTCCTTGGTTTACAAATGCCGAATAGGCACCTACCATATCAAACACCGACGCTTCGTAAGCGCCCAAAGAAATCGAGGGATAACTAGGAACATCACTTGTTATACCCATTCGCTTTGTCAATGCTGCGACTTCCGCAGCACCAACTTCGTGTACTAAATATGCTGTCGCATAGTTTTGAGAATAAGCAAGGGCCTTAGCCAACGTAATGGGGTTTCCTCCTTGCGCATTTCCCCTTGGGGTCCATCCGTTATACGTTTGTTGGTAATTTGGAATACTATAACAGGGCGAATAGCCGTTGTCAATCGCAACCGCGTAAGTAAATGGTTTAGCCGTCGATCCGACCTGACGCGTTCCCATTTTTACCTGATCATATTTAAAGTGGTCGAAGTCAATACCCCCTACCCAGGCTTTAATATGTCCCGTCTTCGGCTCCATAGACATCATTGCATTGCGCAACATGAGTTTATTGTATTTAATGGAATCCATTGGCGTCATCATGGTGTCGACGCTTCCTTTCCATGTAAAAATATTCATAGGAACTTTTACATTGAAAGCCTTTTTGATTTCGTCTTCATTCAAGCCTTCTTCCTTCAAAATCCGGTAACGATCAGAACGCTTCATTCCGCTGATTAATAGCTTCGCTTTATCGCCTTTGAAGGGATCCCTATTTTTCCATTGTGCGGAAAATTTAGACTGCAATTGCTTCATCCACTCCTTTTGCGAATCCTCTGCATATTGCTGCATAGACATGTTGATTGTCGTATAGATTTTCAATCCATCGCGATCAAGATCATAAGGTGTACCATCCGGTTTGGTAATGGAAAGCTTGGCAAATTCCTTTTTGATCTCGTCTTTTAATACCGCTCTGAAATAGGGAGCCAATCCTTCGCCGTAATTTGCAATCTTAAGTTCTAAACCAAGTGGTTTCTCTTTTGCTTTTGTTGCCTCTTCTGCCGAGATAAAATTAGCGGCAACCATATTGTTCAGCACCGTATTACGTCGGGTGCGAGATTTATCAGGGTAACGAACCGGAGAATATGCTCCCGGACCTTTTAGCATACCCACCAACAAAGCTGCTTGTTCCGCTGTCAATTTGTCGGGAGTCGTATTAAAGTAAGTCCGTGCAGCAGATTTGATTCCATATGTATTGTAGGCACCAAAGTCTACCGTGTTGAAATACATGGTAATAATCTCATCCTTGGTATAATTTCTCTCCAGACGAACGGCCGTAATCCATTCCTGAAATTTTTGGATGACACGTTTTAAAAAATTCTTCTGACGTCCATCCGAGAAGAGATTAAGTGCCAGCTGTTGTGTAATCGTACTCCCCCCTTGCTTATTACCTGTCAAGGTATGGAAGATGACTGTGAACGTACGCGAATAGTCTATACCAGAGTGATCATAGAAACGTTTATCCTCTGTAGACACCAATGCTTTGACCAAATAAGGGGACAATTCGCTATACTTAACATTGGAACGGTTTTGAACATAATAAGTTCCCAGTACTTTATGATCTTCAGTGATAACTTCAGAAGCTAAATTGCTTTTTGGATTCTCCAAATCACTGAAGGAGGGCAATTTCCCAAATAATCCAAGACGTATACTCAATATAAACAGAAAACCTATCGCAACAACTCCAACGATAATCTTCCAAAAATTGAACGTATATCGTTTGATATCAGCTTCCGTCAGTTGATTTTTTTTTGATACTCGTTTCATCTAATCACTAAATTTCAGACGTAAATATTATTCATTTTAAGACCACACAGCGTATTCAGGTTTTACACACACTGTGCTATTTTAAAACTTGAATACTGCATTATTTTGATCCTTGTAGACTTCAATTAAGACATTAATGCTCACTCTATCAGATAGTGTGCCAATAATCCTTACTTGGCAAAGGTATTACTAATTGTACCAAAAGCAAGAATTTAAACGCGAAAATATTGAGCAGAACTACGCACGTTCGATCAAGCAAACCGCATAGGCAACCGCTCCTTCCTGACGGCCGATAAACCCCATGGTTTCATTTGTCGTTGCCTTAATGGAAATATCATCGATATCCAAACCAGTGGCTTCAGCCAATTTAACTTTCATTTGCGGGATATAAGGTTTGATCTTAGGAGCCTCCAAACACAACATTGAATCGATATTGCCAAGTGTGTATCCTTTCTTCGCGATCAGCGCCACACATTCTTTCAGTAACAATAAGCTACTGATACCTTTCCAGCGCATATCCGTGTTTGGAAAGTGATAGCCAATATCTTCTAAATTGGCAGCACCTAAAATGGCATCACATATCGCATGCACCAATACATCTGCATCAGAATGGCCAAAGGCCCCAGCATGATGCTCCAATTGAACGCCTCCAACAATAAAGGGATGTCCCTCTTTCATCTGATGGACATCAAATCCAAATCCTACCTTAATTTTCATGACAATAATTATAACTATGGTGTCTACTCCTATTTAAAATATTCCGAGACACTCGATTTATATACCTTTAAAACAAAGTCAATATAAGCTATTACAAGCGCCCAGCGCCGCTATAAATCAAACTTAGGACATCTTCTCCGAGATCTCCACGTATCAACATATAAACCTAATGACAGATTATTGCGAAGATAACAATTCGCAGCTATATTTATTGTTACAAATGATTTAGGGAGGAGGCATTGCGAAGAAAGTCACTCAAATAGCAATTCGACTTAATGAAAACCTGCGTAATAAAAAAAAGGCTATTTTTTTGAAATAACCTTTTTTTTATTGCTTTTTGAAACGCTTCGAAAAGTATAGCCTACGCTTCTACTTCTTCAGGCGCAAATTGATCATATACTTCTCCAAAAGCATCATAGTCTTGATCGCCGTTGGGCTCAAAAACCTGAATATCTTTTGATCTTGCAAAATCAACTATTTCGGTATTGACATTTTGATCTGCAACAACGACCATATCGGTAAAATGCAAAGCACCTTTATAGATAGCCTCATAGCTACCATCACCGTACACCTGCGCATCCTCAGCTTTAAATGAACCCTCTGGCGCCATTTCCGCATACTTCGTACCTAATGTACCTTTAAACTCTTCATTGAACAAAGAGTACATTACTTTTGCATCCTTGAATGTCGGATCGTCTTTATAAGTCGTCTTGACATACGCCGGTACCAACGCAGAGAACCATCCATGACAGTGCACTACATCTGGGGACCAACCTAATTTCTTCACAGTTTCCAACGCTCCTTTACAGAAGAACACCGAACGCTCATTGTTGTCTGCAAAGAACTCGCCATGCTCATCACTAAAAACTTTTTTACGCTGAAAGTAGTCTTCATTATCCAAGAAATACACCTGCATACGGGCCGCAGGTAATGAAGCAACTTTAATAATTAGCGGATTATCATTATTATCCACAACAATGTTCAGGCCTGAAAGACGAATCACCTCATGTAATCTATTTCTACGCTCATTGATATTCCCAAAACGCGGCATTAAGATCCGGATCTCAAAACCCTTTTCTTGCATCGCTTGCGGAAGTTGACGTGTGATTTCAGAAATTTTAGTTAATTCGAGGAAAGGCGACATCTCGTGAGTAATAAACAATATCTTCGTTTTTGCCATCTCCAGTTATTTTTATTTATTATTTTCGAACAGTAAAATCGGTCTACAAAGGTACGAAAAAAATACTTACTATGCAATTTACTATTAATCATCGTTTTATATTCCCAAAATAATATGCAACTTTGCCAACAAAAACTAAATAGCAAAGTGGAAATTTTCAAAACGAAAGCCTCTCTCCAAGCATACCTGCAAGAAGCACGAAAAACCGATCAAAAAATCGCCTTAATTCCTACCATGGGGGCATTACACGAAGGACATTTATCCTTATTAAATTATGCAAAACCATTGAGCGACATTCGCGTCTGCAGCATCTTTGTAAATCCTACGCAATTTAATGACCCAAAAGATCTTGAGAAATATCCACGCCCAATCGAGAATGATATCAAACTATTGGAAGTTGTGGGGTGTGATATTCTTTTCTTGCCAACCGTTGACGAAATGTACCCCGACAAACACGAACACTGGCATATCGATTTGGGCGAACTGGATCAAATCTGGGAAGGGGAAAAACGTCCAGGACATTTTCAGGGCGTCACTCAGGTCGTCTATAAATTATTTACATTGGTACAACCGCATATTGCCTGTTTCGGACAAAAAGACTTTCAGCAGGTCATGGTTATTAAACGCATGATTGAAATGAAGGATCTACCTATTCAATTGGCGATATGCCCCATCATCAGAGATCAAGATGGCCTAGCTTTGAGCTCCAGAAACATGCGATTAAGTGAAGAAGGAAAAAGAATAGCGTTGGCCCTTTCACGTTCCTTGACATACGTAAAGGACCACATCAATGATGCTATAGCACTCCGGGAAATAAAAGACCAAGCGCTGAAGATTTTAACAGATACAGATGGACTGAGCGTTGAATACTTTGCCATATGTGAAAGTACCAGCTTAAAGGAGGTCGATCACATCGATTTCAGCAAACAACATGTTGCCCTTGTCACTGCGTGGGTTGAGGGCGTCCGTCTGATCGATAATATGATTCTGAATAATTTGTCAAATTAATTGACAAATCTTTCAAATTCAGTAGAAAGCCCTAACTTTGCGCCATGGTAATAGAAGTAATGAAGTCCAAGATTCACCGCGTTAAAGTCACACAAGCGGAATTGAATTATGTGGGTAGTATCACAATAGATGAAGATTTGATGGATGCCGCAAATATCATCGCTAACGAGAAGGTTCAAATCGTAAACAATAACAATGGAGCACGCCTTGAGACTTATGTTATCCCTGGCCAACGCGGTTCGGGAACGATCTGTTTGAATGGTGCTGCGGCACGCCTAGTTCAAGTTGGCGATATCGTCATCATCATTTCCTATGCAACCATGGATTTTGAAGAAGCCAAACAATTTCAACCCTCGCTTGTATTTCCAGACGACAACAATCATTTGATTAAATAGTATGGATGTAAGGAAAAGAGAACATTAAGGTATCAAAAATAGGCATACTTAATATTTTTTTAATCCATACAGCTCTATACTGATAAAATAAAATCGTAATTTTGAAGCGTTACCCTAAAAAAGTAACGCTTTTTTATGTACCCAAAAACAACCAGAAGTCCACGTCAGCTTATTGCATTATGCCAATTGGTATTAATGTCTCTGATTATTATTTCAGGTGTTGTTTTTATGCACAAAGAGGTAAAATCTACAGGTGAAATTGTCATGCACACCCACCCTTATGATTTTACCAAGAAACAAAAGCCCCAAGAAACAGATGACCAAATCGAATACCTGAATGTCATCTATCACAACACCTACGTACAAACCGAATTTACCGTCCTTGAACTTCCAATTCCCCGCGAAGTAAGACAGGTGCGTTATAATTCCTTTTGTCCGGAAGCGATTACGGCAACTATCGATCATTACCACTTACGTGGTCCCCCCAGCTTAGTATAAAACTAACATCAGAGATTTCGAAAACCGGTAGTCTGGCATGGCAGTACTCGACGCTAATAAACGGAACGTACCGTATGCGTCCAGTAACGCATTGCTAAACCACAGAATGACTATATCTGTACGACGTCTTTGATACAATTTCTTATTGGCCTCCTTTTCGAGAATTGTCGTTGATACCAAGGCGACACCCTTCGTTGGACTACCTTAAAGTGGTTTCAATGAACTCTTTGGTACAATAGCCCTATATAAGGACAAGTTATTTTCTTGTTTCCTATCCGTGTTCAATACCTTGAATGCTGTTCATAGCGCGCTATAGACAATGCTATACGAGGCTTGTATTTTTAAAATTTTTATAAAATTACTATGCTAAAGCAATACACTTTATTCGCTACATTACTGGCGGGTACATCCACTATATATGCCCAATCGAAACTGGAAGGCTATTTATTCAATAAAAACCATGAAGCAGTTCCATCCGGCACACTAACTTTAAAAAACAGCAAGCTTGCGACTACATCTGATACAGCGGGCTACTTCAAGTTGTCTGCTATACCGATGCAAAAAGTAACCTTAAATATATCTGCAGTAGGCTACCGCTCAATCAGCAAGGTTATCTCCCTTGATACGCTAAAGGCTCCGTTACATATTCAATTGGAGGAAGACAACCTCAATTTGGATGAGGTTGTTGTTTCTGCTACACGTTACGGCGTTAAACGAAAGGATGCTCCGGTGGTTGTCAATGTAATAGGCCCCAAATTATTTAATGCGACACAATCTGTCGCCATGTCTGAAACACTGAATTATCAGCCGGGGGTGCGCGTAGAAAACAATTGCCAGAATTGCGGTTTTTCACAAGTCCGGCTGAATGGTCTCGAAGGTCCCTATTCACAAATATTGATCAATAGCAGAGCCGTATTCTCCGCATTGAATAGCGTATATGGATTAGACCAGATTCCCACCAGTATGATCGATCGTATTGAGGTGGTAAGAAGTGGCGGTTCGGCATTATTTGGAGCCAATGCGATCGCTGGGACAATCAATATTATTACAAAAGATCCGGTAGAAAATGACTGGCAGGTAAAATCAACCAACTCACTCATAGGTGGCAGAAGCTGGGACAATACGGTTGATTTTAACACCTCGACCGTCGCGGAAGACCTCAAGAGAGGTGCGACGTTCTACGGCATGCACCGCAATCGGGAAGCATATGATGCTAATGGAGATGGTTTTTCGGAAATGACCAAACTTCGAAACACTACTTTTGGCACAAAAATATTTTACAAACCGAGTGATCTAGATAAAATAACGGTAGATTTTAGTACAGTGAATGAGTTCCGTCGCGGTGGTGATCAGCTTGATAAAGTACCCCACTTGACGCAAATCACAGAACAACTGGAAACCAGTTCGCTTGTTGGCGGAATCACCTACGATCATTACTCTAGCGATTACAAGCAAAAAATGTCGCTTTACGGCTCTGTACAGAAAACCGTTCGTGACAGCTACTATGGCGGCCTAGGGGGCGGAGCAACACTCGCAGACAGCACATTAGCTGCCAATGCATACGGAAAGACAAATGATATCGCGCTGGTTGCAGGGGGACAGTATACCTACAACTTTGAACGAGATGTATTTACCGCCGGAGTGGAATTCTCGTACAACGATACCCAAGACGACATACCGGGGTACAAACGAACAATTGATCAGCAAAACAGAGGATTAGGCAGTTATGCCCAATACGAATGGAAGCCTTTAAGTAATTTTAAAACCTTGATCGGAGCGCGATACGATTATACCTATGTCGATGGCAAATACAGTCTTGCAGGTATAGACCGAAACTCAGATCAGCGTTTTGGCACCTTTAGCCCACGGCTGACAATCTTGTATGATATCACCAAGGACCTTCAATTTAGAGGGGGCTATGCCCGCGGTTTCCGTGCGCCACAAGCTTTTAACGAGGACATGCATGTCACTTCCATTGGTGGAAATCAAGTATTTGTGTTAATTGGTGAAAATCTAAAAACAGAGTATTCTAATGCGTATACAGGTTCCTTTAGCTACAACAAAAATTTTGGAAATGTACAGACGAGTCTGCTTGTGGAAGGGTTTTATACGGATCTCAACAATCAATTTGTCAATGTCATGGCATCAGAAAAAGACGGATTGATCATCCAGGAGATGCAAAACGGTGAGGGTGCCCGGGTATATGGCTCTAATATTGAGATCAATATTGCACCATCATCTTGGTTTTCTATCCAAACCGGTGGGACCATTCAGCGCTCTCGCTATAAAAAAGATCAACTTATCTACGAGGGAAAGGAAGACGGACAGGACATCCTGACCAAGAAATACGTCCGTACACCCAATATTTATGGCTATATGAATAGCAATTTAAAGGCGACCAAACAATTCGCAATCGATCTGACCGGAGTCTACACCGGAAAGATGATTGTTCCTCATATCCAAAACGATGTGATGACCTTGAAAGATGCGCGCGACTTCGTCGAGTTAAATCTGCGGCTGGGCTATACCTTACCCATACATAAAGATTTTAGTATTGAAATTTTCGGCGGTATACAAAACATGTTCAATGCTTTTCAGAAAGACTTTGACAAGGGACCATTGAGGGATTCAGATTATATCTATGGTCCGACTCGTCCACGGACATTTACCTTTGGTTTGCGCATTGGCCATTTTCACTAAAAAAAACAACTGATCTATGAAGCATTTCAGGAAAATATACATTATGTCGATGATGCTATTTTATCCGCTCTGTCACTTTGGACAAGAGCGGATAAATTGGATCAGCTTCGAACAACTTGATTCTTTACTCGCTGTTGAGCCAAGGGAAACACTGCTTTTCATCCATACCGATTGGTGTAGCTACTGCAGAAAAATGGAGCAAGAAATCTTTACAAACAGAGAAATTATTGAATTAATTAACCAGCGTTACTATGCGGTGAAGTACGATGCCGAATCTACAGAAGAGATTGTTTTCGACAATAGCATATGGAAGCCCCTAAGCAGAAAAAAGAAAGTAGGGAAATACCATCCATTAGCAGTACAATTACTGCGGGGCAAACAGCTTGTCTTTCCAAGTATTTTAAGACTGGACCTTGAATTTCATTTAAAAAGCATACGACAAAAATACCTGAATTCGAAAGAGTTATATGCTTTTTTAGAATAATTTAACATTTGATGTAGCGAAGTTTGTCCAGCCTGCGTTTTGAGTTTTATAATTAATACACACTTTAAGAAATTATGAAAAATATCACAAAATTTTTAATGGCGTTTTTGTGTCTTGGTATTCTTTTTACAGCTTGTAATAAAGATAATTTTGATTGGGATGCCTATTACAAACAACAAGAAGAGGCGATAAAAAAAGAAAAAGCAAGACAAGATTCTTTATATAAAGATCAAGCACCTCTTTTGGAAGCTTACGCGAGACAGAAGTGGGGTAACGACGCTAAGCGTTCAGACTCTTTGCTATCAAAAGGTATTTGGTACAAAATCGAATATGCTAAAGAAACCGCTACACCTTATACATATGGTATCACTTTAACAAATAACGGTCCTGCGATTACACCTTTCGCGGCAACTTTCAATTTTCAAGGAGAGTTAATGGATGGAAGAGTTTTTGATAAAAATCCAGTTGGTTCACCAGCTGTTTATACTGATATATACAAAGCCATCAATATATATAATGTAGGATGGATGAGAGCCTTTACGCCTCCTGTAATTAAACAGAATGGAATAGATTATTATCCACACGGATTACTTCCAAAAGGATTACAAAAAGGAGATAAAATTACTTTTATTGCGCCTTCATATTATTCGTTTGATCAAAATGAATATACTAAAGGCAGTGAGAAGGTGACAGTACCTAAGAATACACCAGTTGTGTATACAATTGAATTGTTAACTATTGGAGCTGCTACCTCCAACTAAACAAATAAGCCGTGCATTAAAAAGCCATTTTCTTAATGAGAATGGCTTTTTTTAGCAGTTTGCTAAAAGATAAACTAGATCCTACACTATCCAACATTTTGATACATTTAGTTACAAAGTTACATTCCAAACAACGCAGCTCTAATACAGAAATGTAAATTACTGTATCAAAATGTTAATTATTTAAGCGTAAACCTACAAGGAGAAAAAAATCATATACATTTGCTAGGCCATATTCATAATGAATTGGCCACTTTATTGAAAAACCAACAAATAATACCATGAAAAAATTGTTATCACCATTATTTTTAGGAATCGCAGTAACCGCTTTCCTTATTATTAGCTGTGCCAAAAGTGATGATGCGCCGATTTATGATGCAGCGGCACAATTTAAAACAGATTCCATCACACTTAAAAATTATGTTAGCCAAAAGTATCCCGATGCACAATACAGTAGCGAAACAGGCATTTGGTACGAAATTTTGGCTGAAGGCACAGGAAATTATCAATATAAAATTGTGGATACCTTAAATGCTAAAGTCTTTAAAGTTAAGCCAACGGTAAAGTATACTGGTCGCCTAATAAATGGCAGTATTTTCGACCAAACTGAAACCGATAAAACGGCTAGCTTTGAGCTCCTTACCAATACCGGTTATGATTATCCTTTCGAGAGCACGCTTATACCAGCTTGGACATTCGCCTTTGCTCCTAAAAAAATAGGTGATGTAGATCTCGGAGGACTGACAGAGAAAGGGCTTCAAAAAGGTTCTAAAATTCATATCATGGCGCCTTCTAAATTCTGTTATGGAAACCGAGCGGTAGGGCCAATTCCTGCCAACTCACCCTTGGACTTCGTGATTGAAGTGGTAGACATTAAATAAAAATATTTTAACTAAATAAGTTCTCTTGTATACAATGGTGTTAGAATTTAAAAATCCTAACACCATTGTTAAAAGGTACAAGTTGGTTACAACTTAATCCCCATTTGCCACCGTTAAGAATTATATCAGAAAAAATGGAAGTAACTGTGCGGATGTAACAAATAGATCTATTTTAAACACTCATAAATCTAGTTGGGATGGAAATGAATTGGGAGCAAAAACCGCATACGAAATATCTATAATAATAAAAGCTCGAAGTGGGGAACTCCGAGCTTTACCTAACCAATTATTAACCTAAATTATGAAAAGTTCTTTATATATTATTTTTAATATCTTTCGTTGCTTTTGATATATCAAAGGTACTATACATCTGCATTCATGTCAAGAAATTTAACAGCATTTAACGTTGTTAAAATTATGTTAAAACAATTTAGCATAACCTATACCCTTAAAGCTATTCATTCCTCCCCTCCCAATTTGCTTACAGGCGATTACTGCCTTAAGAAGCGGCCCTATTCGATGCAATTGCCCTAGCTTATTTTATATATACCTTAGAAATACCCCAGTATATTGCCACATCGGTAACACACAGGTTACAAACATCGATTTCTCTTGATTAACTTTCCTTTATTCCAATAAGAGCAAGCTTAGTATCAAAAAAAAGAAATAAATTTGTGAGAAGATCCTCCATAAGTAGGTATCTTATTTTTAGACGATCAATAGCATATGAAAATAGCTTTAGCACAGTTAAATTACCATATCGGTAATTTTGAAGCAAATACTAAAAAAATAATTAGCGCCATCCATCAGGCCAAAGAAGCCGCTGCCGATCTTATTATCTTCGCCGAACTCGCAATTGGCGGATATCCCGCCAAGGACCTGTTAAGAAATAAGGCATTCAGACATCAATGTGATGAAGCTATTCATCAAATCGCTGCACAGTGCCATGATATTGCCTGTATCATCGGAGCACCCGTCAAAAACGGTGATCCTGAAGGTAAAGAACTCTATAATTCTGCTGTATTTATCGAACATGGAATCGTAAAGGATGTTGTTAAAAAAGGTCTTTTGCCTGATTATGATGTATTTGATGAATATCGCTATTTTGAACCTAGTAGAGTTTTCAACTGCATCGAACTGAACGGCGTAAAGATTGCCCTAACAATTTGCGAAGATCTGTGGGACGATGACGAGGGTGGCAATTCGTACGTTGGCGATCCCATGGCAGAACTGAGAAGAGAAAATCCAGACCTACTCATCAACATAGCGGCCTCTCCTTTTTCCTATACGCATTTTGAGGAACGCGTTAACGTTCTTAGCCAGCAGGTCACAAAGTCGGGCAGACCGCTGATTTATGTTAATCAAATTGGGGCTCACATGGATATTATATTTGATGGACGCTCCATTGCCTTGAATAATGAAGGTACAACGGTCGCTGAACTAAAAAGCTTTGAAGAGGATCTTCAATTTATAACCTATCATCAACAAAATATAATCTCCACCACAGCCGCTCCGAAGCGCCCTAAATCTGAGATGGAGCTTGTGCACGATGCATTAATCCTGGGCCTTCGGGATTATTTTCAAAAATCTGGTTTTAGAAAGGCAGTTTTAGGCCTGTCGGGCGGACTGGATTCGGCCTTGGTTGCTGCTTTAGCCTGCGAGGCTCTCGGGGCCGATAATGTATTGGCCATACTGATGCCATCGGTTTATTCTTCCGACCATTCGATAAAAGATGCCATGGATCTGGTCAACAATACTGGCTGCAAACACCATATCATTCCCATCAAAGATATTGCTAATGCATACGAGCATAGCTTGGCCCCTCTTTTTGAGAATCTACAACCCGATACGACCGAAGAAAATATACAGGCACGCGCCCGTGCTGTAATTTTGATGGCCGTTTCCAATAAGTTTGGTCATATCCTGCTCAATACGTCCAATAAAAGTGAAGCTGCTGTAGGATACGGTACGCTCTATGGTGATATGGCAGGTTCCATCTCTGTAATCGGTGATGTTTACAAATCCAAAGCCTATGATTTAGCACGCTATATCAATCGAGAACGGGAAATCATTCCAATCAATACCATTGAAAAAGCACCTTCCGCAGAACTTCGGCCAGATCAAAAAGATTCAGACTCCTTACCGGAATATGAACTATTGGATCAAATCCTCTTTGAACTCATCGAAAATGAGAAAGCAGGATCTGAGGTTGTAGCAATGGGCTTTGAACAATCGTTAGTAGAAAGGATATGTAAATTGGTTAATAATGCTGAATTCAAACGTTTTCAAGCTCCTCCTATCCTGCGGATCAGTCCAAAAGCATTTGGTCCTGGAAGACAGATTCCGCTAGTGGCAAAATATCCTTATTAATTTTACAATTACGATTAAACCATATTTATAGTTTTTTGTCTAAAGTAATAGGTTGTAAAATCAAAAAGGATAATAGCATCCTGGAGGATAAAGAAACAATTGCCATAAAGACCGTCAACTGTAATATTTTTACACTTGAAAGGTATACGATAAGGAATAAAAACAAATTAGTTAAATAAATATAAGTTCAATATAGGCCATGAACCATCATGAGTTGGCCGTTAAATACGGTGATAAAATACTCATGATAGATTCATCACAGTTAATAAACAAACCGAGTGAAACGAGCTCATTTACACCGATGAGATCACACTTATAATAATTACTACGATGAAAAAGATTCTATTATTTTTGGTGCTTTGCGTTGCACTCGCATCATGTTCGTCTTATCAATACAATACCACACGGGTAGAAAAGATGGATTTTACGCCATTTAAGACGTATGCTTGGTTGCCTCCGGTCGACTCGTTATCAAAGTCTTATTTTGACAATGATATCGCTAAAACCAATATCCTGGACGCAGCAAATGCAGCTTTGGAAGCAAAAGGCCTTCAATATTCCAAAGATAACCCTGATTTGCTATTTCGATACATCACGATTGTCAATAATAAGAGTCGCTTGGTCTATGGTGGCGGCGGTTACTACGGCTGGGGTGGACCCTGGGGTTGGTATCGACCATGGTTTTCACCATATTACTACGGTGGCGGCTATTACCCAGTTGCAAAAGAGCGCTATCGTTATGGTCATCTGATTATCGAAGCTATTGACCGCAAAACAAATGCTGTGATTTGGCAGGCACGCGGATCTGGAGATGTCGATAACCCAGAAAAAGCAATTAATAACATCAGCAAGGTTGCAAAAGGTGTTATTGAACTGTTTCCTGTGAAGACCTTAAAAAAATAAACGAAGTTTATATATAAAAGAAAAAGACTGGNNCCAGTCTTTTTCTTTTATATACAACTACCTCTATTACAAAAAGACAGCTACTATCGGCACACATTTTGGACTGCGCATTCCTTATGTATAATTCCCCCACTATGCGAAGAAATCATTATTATATCCTGGTTCTAAATCGATGATCTAACTTTCAAATAAAATGGAACCTCAACACGGTCTTTGGACTTTTTAATAATCAATTCAGCCGCTAGACGTCCCATCATTTCAAAATCAGTCGATATGGTTGTGATACCATTGAGAATAAATTTCTTCAATGGTGTTTCATTATAGGAGATCACACCAACGTCAGTTCCGATGACCAATTTTTTCTGTATCACTTTGTTCAGCAGTTTTACAAGATCATCTTCGATAATGTTAATGTAACACGTTCCCTTCTCTACCTTCTCTTCATCGATATCAGAAACTAATTCGTGATCAAAAGCATATTGCTGACAAAATTTATAAAACCCTTTGATAATAGCCTTTGGAAAATCACTGTAGTCCGGAAAGACCAGTTTTAAGCTTTTGTATTTACTCAAAACTTCATTAGCTTCCTCCAGAGCGGAGTAAATATCCTGTTCATAGTTCTCATAAACCGCAGGAAAATCGCCAGGTACATCTTCGATAAACTTACCCAATAGCATTAGCTTTTCTGAAGGGATTTTCCGGATAATATCCGGGGCCTTATCCCTGCCTTCTTTAAAGTGTGGAAAAAGAACATAATGGTCATAAGTTTTCGTTAGACTCCCTAAAAGTGTATTTAAATACGATAGATCTGAATTATAAACAAACAAATCCAAATTCGCATAGTCACTTAATTCCTTTGCAAAGGAATCATACACAATTTTTTTATGCGCACTGAGTTTATTCAGAAAGATTGCAATCTTAAGTTTCGATTGTACATCTGTTTTATGCACATAATAGCCCTTACCGGGGTTCGAAGCAATAATCTCATTTTTCTTAAGGTATCGGTATGCTTTTTCAACCGTATCACGTGAGATTTCTAAATAGGCACTTAACTCATTAATGGAAGGCAACATATCATCCCGGACCAATATTTCGTTTTTTACGGCATCAATAATCGTATTCGCCAATTGCAAATACTTTGGAGTAGCAGAGAAATCACTAATTTCTAACGTTTTTAAAAATTGATTTACAGAATTGGTCATTGTTAGATTTTAAGAAATATAAAATTAACGATTTGTTCATAACTTTTTTAAAAAAACTTAAAAACTACGGTTTTCAAAATTCTTTTGCGATGCAGCCTATGAAAAAAAATCTATTGTCTTCGAATCGTATAAACATACCCTTATTTTAACAGTGAATTTTTTAGCAATTGAAATCGTTATATATTGAACCGCTTAAAATGTAAATGAAGTTTAATTTAACGGATATTGAACAAACCAATGATTTCTATCCAGCAAATATTGGCGAATCTGGTTCGTTTGGCCTACGGGGTACTTCTGCGCGACGATATCGGCTAAAATTGTAGGGTCGTTCCAACGATCGGCAATGCGCATCATCGCAAAATAAGCCTTTGCTTCGCCAGCACTTTCCATCAGGGTCTCTTCAACAACTAATTTATCTAATGCCTTCTTATAAGCATCAACTTTTTCTGTCGTTGATAAATCATCTCTGCTAACACCTTCTGGGTGCACCGGTGCGAGATTGACCCGACGTCTAATTCCCCAATTTCTGGCAAGGCTAACATTCATCGCCGCATTGTCAAAAGGATACTTTAAATTGCCTGCGTTTCGTGAAAGATACAACTCTACACCATCATTCAACAATGCCTCCGCCTGATCAAACATGCCCAAGTTATTGAGGGCTTCTATCATAAAAAAGTGTACATCAGCATCTCGGTATATGACAATATGGACATTATTTTTATAGATTTCAGAAGCGCTCTCCCGATCTCTCGAAAATTTGCGGATCACCCATGCTCCGTTCTGTAAAAAGTAGGTGTAATTCTCTCCCCGATATTGATCACCCAAGGTATGCCCATCATATCGAATTTGTTCCTGGTACCGACGCATGGCGGCAGCCGTCGGCTTTAAATAATATAAGGAAGGACTTTGATTCGAGAAAAACTGCATCAAGCGATTTGTCTGGTTTCGTTCAAAATCATAGGGTACAATATTCATCAATACTCTTGTCCGTGTTATTGGATCCCTCGTAAATACCTGAACCCACTCCCCATTATAATCGTCATTACTGACTTTAAACTTATTACTACCATTGTCATAGATAAAGCGAATACCGATATCGACCACTTTTGTATATTGTCTCGTCCACAGATACAGCTCCATTAATAATGGTTCAGGCGATGGACAAATCATATTCCAAGTGAGATCTTGCTGATTAGTAGCCACCCCTGGAAATAAAATATTGCCCCAGTTCGCGACATACTTTCCATCAACACCGTCCACACCTATTTCCATCAATGAGACCAGTTTAGGCAACAGTTCATTTAAAGAAATTACGGGAATGGAAGACAAATTGTCTAAATCGATCTTAGAATCATCGAAATAAGCTACCTTACCGTATAATTTCCCTAGCGTCAGATACGTCCATACTTTAAAACGAATTGTTCCAGATATCAATGCATTATAGTGCTCGTCCTCCAATGCTTTTGGGTTTGCTTTTCGATAAGACCTAATTTTTTCCAAATAAGCATTGGCATTTACAATAAGATCATAATAGGTGCGTGGGTTGGCAAAAGTATTGCCCTTTTTTTCCTTGTAGTTGTACAAATCCCACAAATCTTGGGGTGCATTGGCCGTAGGTTCAAGTAGATCGGTTCGTAAGTCACTTAAAAATACAGTTTGATCGGCCAGAGCCTGCATTTTTGCAGCAACTCCCATATAACCTGAATACAGTTCATTGGTTTCTTGACCATAATCTTTTTCCGTCAAAACATCGTTTGTATTCACTTCAAAATATTTGGAACAACTGGTAAGAACCAAGCACACGACGACTATGCTATAGTGTATATAATAACTTTTCATACTTTCTAGAGTTTAAAATTGACGCCTAATTTAAAGGTCCGTGGTAAAGGGATTTTGCCATAGTCTGCACCGGTATAAGCCATGCTATTGCTGTATGCCGTTACAGAATCCAGTCCCAAATATTTGCTCCATGTAAATAAATTTTCAGCAGCGATATACCATTCCGAATGCGCAAGAATTTTAAGTCGATGATTCCCAAAACGATAAGACAAAGACAAGTTCTCTAAACGTATATAAGAAGCATCTTCAATCCATCGGCTAGAAAAGCGTGCGTTCTCCATGGGATCACCATATTGTACCTGTGGGATATCAGTTTGTTGGCCATCGGTCTGCCAACGGCGCAGTGCCGCAATGGACTGATTATTGTAACCTGCGAGATCCTCGAGACTTCTACGTACAGCATTATAAGTCTTGTTGCCCTTGGTAAAACTCAAGAGACCCTGCAATTGAACCTTCTTATAACGTAAAGTGAAATATGCGCCCCCAAATAATTTCGGCAAACTACTTCCTAGATCGACCTGATCTTCGGCATCTATAATACCATCGTTATTCACGTCCTCAAAGAAAACATCGCCTGGAGCAAACATTCTATTCTTATAATCGTATAAATTCAATTGCTCGGCCTCTCTGGCGCTAGCAATAACGCCATTGGATTGATATCCATAAAAAGAAAAGGGTGCCTTATCCACCTGATGGATGCGAACAACATCATCTTCCTGCTGTAACAGTATTGGATTCACACTCAACAGCTTTTTTACGGTACTGTTTAATGTGGATAAATTACCGCCCAGTGTGAAGGACCAGTCTGTTTTGTCAACGAAAACAAAATTAGCATCCACTTCCAAACCACGATTGTTGATTTGACCCCCATTTAAAAATATCCTGTCGATTCCCGCTATGGGCGACACAGAAAAACTGTTTAAAAGATGACTGGCACGGTTGTAATAATATCCCACGTTCATATTTAAACGTTGATTTAGCCCCGAAAAGATTAAATTACCCTGCATATTTTGGTTATCTTCCCATCTAATTTCATTGCTAGGAATGTTACCCACTACAATTCCAGCAAGTTGTCGATATAATTGGCTACTGTAGTACGATTGTCCAATCTTTGATGAAAAGCGGCTGTTACCGGTTTTTGCGTAACCAAATTTTAACACGAGGTTGTTTATCGATTCATTCTCCTTCAGAAAAGACATATTAGAGAGCAGAATTGATAAGTCCGCCGCCGGGAACAGTCCAAACCTTTTGGCATTTTCGCCTGTAACGGAGGTACCGTCAACGCTAAGACTGGCATCTAATTTCAATAAGCTGCGCCAGTTGTAACGGACGAAACCATACATGTTCATCCAATTCCAGTCTTCATCATATCCCCAAAATTTACGTCCTGCGTTACTGACATAATTCAGTGTACGGTAAAAATCGGAACTTGTATTCCTGCCCGCACCGGCATCATACTCCTGACTATTCAGCAGGCCCTGTATACCGATACCAGCATCCAATTGATCGCTGCCCAACTGCTTCGCATAACTTCCATAAAAATTCCATGAAATATTAGCAGACTGCCCAGCGCCCGATCGCGCCGTATTTAAAGCAATTCCATTCTCTAAGGGCAGAATGGTACCGCTAGACAATCCTGGTACAAAGGTTGTCTGCCGGCTATAATTTGTATAGTAACCCAGCAAAGCATTAAATTGAAGATCTTTAGTCGCTCTATAGCGCAAATTAGCTTGCGCAAAAACATCGTAGACATCCGATGTAAAATCGCCGGTTTGTAGAAGAGCTAAGGGATTAGAGACACCAAATTGTCTAACACCATCCAAATCAGTCAATAGGTTGTTGTCTTTATCTTTTGTATAGGGGCTAAGAATCGGCGCTCTATACATTGCGGCCAACATGGGATTGGTGGCTTTTAACATGCCTTGTTCCTGCATTCTTCCCGTGTTATAGGTCAATGCCATAATTGCATTCAAGTCGAATTTCTGTCCTAAAGCAATCGTTGAATTCAAACGCGTGCTGTATCGGGTGTTGTTTGTATTGTCCAATACGCCCTGTTGGTTCAACACGCCAAGCGAGAGATCATATTTTGCAACCGCATCGCCACCTTTGATTCTTAAATGATGATCGGTTACAAAAGCATTTCGATAAATCTGATCTTGCCAATCCGTTTTATTATTGTACAGGTAGTTATAATAATAATTCGGATCATCTTTCAGGAAAGGAAATTGCGCCAGCAGCTCGCCCATATCGTTGTAATTGGTCATCCCAACGGCACCGAGATAGCTCTTGTATTGACTATCATTCAGCACAGGCAGCGTTCTATACTGATGCGCTACTCCAAAATTACCTCGATACTCAATAACCGTTTCCATATCATCGGATGCAGAGGTTTCTAATTTGAGTACTCCATTTGAGCCTAACGAACCGTAACGTGCTGTTTCGGCTCCCTTCAAGAATTGAATACTTTTAATATCATGAAGGTTAAATGGGGCAAAGATACTTCTCGAGTATCCACCAATAATCGGAGAATTATCCATATCTGGTAAATACGGTACATTATCTACGACAATCAGCGGATTGCTATTTGCTTCAAACGAGCGCACTCCCCTAAAATTCAATGCAGCACCTTCTGAAGGCATTCCACCTTTGTTGGCCGTGCGTAACCCTACAATCTGGCCAGTTAGTACTTTTTCAACGGTGGCTGCGCCCTTAGGATAGTGTTCCGTGGTCAACAACGTCGCATTAGCTGCAGAAAAAGACCCCGAAACTACATTTTCATAATGCTCTCGTCCCTCCGAAATCAACTTTATTTCAATTTGGTTACGCCCCAACACTTCAATACGTGATTCAAAGAATCCGGGACTCCAAATCCGAATAACTGGCGACTCATCTCGTATATTATCGAAAACAAATGTTCCATCCGATTTCGTCTTGGTGGTATGTGTTGAGTTCAAAATACTTACAATAGCCCCCTCTACGGGAGTTTTATCGTACGATTTCACGACCTTTCCCTGAATATTTTGCTGGGCATAACTATGCATGCAGAATAATGAGAATGACAAAGCCATTGACAACTTCCACACATGTTTATTTTTCTTATACATGAGATCTGTAAAATTCATTTGGTTAATAATTATTTACTGTTGGAATCAACGCCCAGTGGTAAGGCTCAATATTTTCTACAGTTCCCTTTCCTAAGCCGGCAAATTCAACTTTAATTTTAAAGGACCGGATTTTATCGCCCTCGATCACTACAGGTCCGACCAGTCCTCCCCAACCATTATACTTGGTTCCAGCTACGGTATTTGTCGCGCGATCATAGTTCCACGGCGTCGACGGTTCCACATTTAAAGACTTTGCCACTAACTTATCGTCTACGTAGATATTCACAAATGGATGGTTTTTGGCCAAAAATCCCATATACAGATTATATTCTCCTGGTGGAACTTCCACGACTTTATAACCTGTTGAACCATCTGGCTTCCGCTCTAACATAATCGGAGTAAAATTGATTGATGCAGGCTTATTGTCAGCTATATCTCCCCGTATGAGAAGGGTTCGGTAGGTAAGCTCGATCCCCAATGTAGGAAAACTTACCTTATCCCTGTCCTTTGGTTCTATAGCGGTCACATTGGCGAGGCCAAACAGGTTTGCCTTTTCATTTTCCGGTACATATTCATAATAATGAAACAACTGCTTTATCATTTGAATATGGACATTATTGGGAATTTTTAATTTGGTCACGTTAAAGATTCTACCGTTACTCATGCGTTTATATTGCGGATCTACCAGTTGTATACCTGGCTTCCATAAGCGATTAAAGGCGGATGTCAGATCCTTTGTGCCATAGTCAGTTATAATTTCATTATAAAAAATAGCCTCTTTGATCCATGTATAGGCGATTAAGGAGTCTTCTCTCAAAAACTTCTTTCCAAATTGATTATAGAGACGCTGTAAATCATCAAAACAATTTTTAATAACCTGATTAGTAGGAAGGAACATCGTAACATTTGCAAACTCAGAGCGGATGTTCGCCTTTTCAAATATTGGATTTGTAATGGTAAATACGGAGTCGTATAACGTGTTCCCAGTTGGATCTACCCCTATGGGAACACTATTTGACAAATCAAAAATCGTATCATTCATGGCGAGAACGCTATCTCGAATGATCGAATAGTCATTCCCCAGACCACGGAGATAATCATAAATGCTAACGTCCGGCTTCAGCAACAGATCAATTTCATGCACCACCCCGTTTTTACAAAATTGATTGGCCTTAATCAGTTTGGCGTCACCAACATATGCCTGATTATCCTTACGTGAAACCATCAGATACTTCCCATTTAAAGTAATTAATTTTAAACCATCTTTAAGTTTTCCACTGTCATATTTGAGGTTATTAATATGATACCTTAAGATCGAGATTTTATCTTCTGTGGATGATTCAAAGGCTGCCATCTGATCATTAGGTACCGCCCATATGGTTAATTCTTGATCGCGGGTGAGCTCCTCAGCAATCCCATATTCTTCCAGTTTTGAGACAAATAGGCTGTATTGTGGTTGAGTTTTAAGATAAGCTAACAAATCTAATTGCGATATGGATCCTTGTTCCTCGTAGTGCTCATTCCAATTCTTTTTACATCCTGTTACTGCAACAAGCATGAACAGGAGAATTCCTACAACGTTTTTCATGTGTGTATAATTAGATCTCATTTATTTGGGTCAATTAATCGGGTCGAACTGGATGTAATCTAACGTCAGCAACTTACCATCCAGTGATAGTATGCGGAGGGTATGGTCTGTTGTTTCCCTAAATTCCACGGTTCCTAAATCCTGCGTCATCATTTTGTCGGAGCTGGTATTGGACATCACCAACCGGGGATACAGCATTTCATTATCCAATACAAAGGCACAAATTCCTGTATTTGAAGTATATTTAGTACTAGGCCACGTCAATTTGACTTTGTATTTTCCCTTTACAATAGTGGGGCTTCGCATCTGAATCCATCCCGATTCGCCCAATTCTACACGTAAATGATCGTAATTCAGCGGACCCGTATACCAAATACCGTCCGCACTCCTGTTGTTACGATAAATCAATACATTTGACTTGGTCTCTGGTTGCGCCCGCCATGTAATACTCGTCAGCTCGTTGGCCACAAAGATTTTATTGTATTGCGCTCCAAGGCTCGGGTTTCTGTATTGGGTAACATTGGCGGCAATATCTGGGTAGTCTGTAAACTCCCAAATAACCTTGACCTGCTCTGGAACGAAAATTGGCATCCAATGGCTAATATCGTGCAATACACCATTTTTGCAGGGGATATTGATTTCATTAAAATGAATAGCACTGCCGACACGTTCATCGGTATTAATAACCAAACCTTCTCCTCCTTCGCTAATTTTTATCAATTCGTATTGGGCTATGGTTTCCAAATTCATTTTTGTCGCGCCAGCGGGGAATTTACCTAAATCGGCAAAAGAGCGCTGCTGCGCCAATAGGTGGTAAGCCATGTAACGGTTAGCAAGATTGCTTGTCGATTTCAGGTCTGATCCTGATGCGCCCAGTTTATTCAATAGCTCTGCTAGCGTATGAATGCCTTCTTTCAGGTAAACAGCATCACTTACCGCAAATGCCGTATATTTGAATCGCTGTTGGATTGGATTTCCATCCGGGTCTGTGCCTACTGTGTAGACGGTATTTAATCGCTCGTCGTATCCGGTTGCCACGGCCAGATCATGAAATATGCTATATTTTTGATCCTTCAATCGATCCAATATAGTCGCTGTAAGAGGTTCCAAAACATCGTCTACGCTATGGATAATTCCATTAGTTACCTTAATATCGAAAGCATTAAATCGCGATAGCCCATTCAAATAGATCTGATCCAATCCACCATCTTTGAACTCCACAAAAAGATTATCATCGGTAGCATTTAAATCTGAGATTGCCCCACTTTGAAACTGACCGAGGTCAATTGAAACATTTGGAACAAGATGATAACGCACCAAATAGTTAGCATCGTCTTTTGTCATCTGATCAACCGAAGTCAGATTCACTTTTTTGAGATATCGTTCGACACCATCGTTGACTGGAGCAAAGAGCGTGTATATGGTATTAATATTCAATGTATTGTACAAATCTGCTTTCTCGAGGATTTTGACCCATAGATCATATTTTTCGGGCTGATTTTTAAGGTATGAAGCCATGGGTAAATCTTCATACGCTGAATAGGTATTATTTTCGAAATCATCTTTACAGGAGGAGAGTAGGATTGAAAATAATCCAATAAAAAGCAGCACAAGGTTAGAAAGAGGAATAAGATTCTTTTTCATTTTTGCATTAATTTAGGTTTTCATAATACGGGTTCTGCACAAGCAATTTATTATACTTCAATTCATCGGCATGTATTGGCAAATAGTGCGCATTCTCATTGAGCAATAGGGATCTAATCACAGGTGTTGAGGCTCCTGATACGCCGAGTAATACTTGTTCGATCAAATATTCTTTATATTTATATTGATCTCGTTGCGCCACACGTAATAGATCAAACCAACGTTTTCCTTCTCCCACAAACTCCCGTGCACGCTCATCCATTAATGCTTTCAATATATCCAATTCGGTACTTCCTGCTTCGAGCGGGCGGGAAATTGCGGCCCTTGACCGAATCGTAGTGATCAATTCTACCGCTTGTGGGTAGTAACTTTCTCCTTTCATAATCAATGCTTCGGCCTTCATCAGGTAAATATCCGCCACCCGATAAATGATCCAATTTTGATCACTATAGGGTCTAGGAATCGTTGTATTTCCTTCTGCCCCTAAATATTTCCAAAGCTTGTAGGCAACCGTTTCGTAGGATGCCCCTGCGCCGCGGATATCTTCGGCATTTTCTGTAAATAGCGACACACAATAGTTGGATATGATCCAATTATAATTGGAGCCAAATATTTCCATCAATTTATTTGTTTGATTCTTGGTATAATCAAATTGGATTTCAAAAATCCCCTCGTTGGAATTTCCGGGATTAAAAATACTGAACCAATTATTCTTGTTATTGATTGTCCCTTGTAAAAGACCATATTTTCCTGACTGGAGTATTGCATTACATGAAATAATCGCTTCATCATATTTTCCCAACCACAGATAAACATCAGCAAGCAATGCTTGTATCGCCCATTTTGTGGAACGCCCTTTGGTTTCCCAAACCGTTGGCCAAATCTCCTTGCCGTTGTTTGACGCAACCGTCAGATCCTGCACAATCTGATCAAAGAGCTGAGCTTTGGACGATTTTGACAATTCGTATGCTTGCTGATCGTCCATATAGGGTTCTAGGATCAATGGTGCCTCGCCAAAAGTCCTAACGATGTAGAAATAACTGAGTGCTCGCAAAAAATAAGCCTCCGATAAAAAAGATGCCATAGTCGCTTGATTAAACGCTGGATCTTTTTCAATAACAGCAGGGGCATACTTTATCACCATATTGGCATAATTGATAATCTGATAAAATTCACCCCATTTTGCATAATTGTTTGTCGGCAAAAGCGAGAAGCTTTTTAACCTTAAAAGATCGACATCAACATATCCACCTAAGCTCAGTGTATTTCCCCGGCCTTCGCCCCATACTAGCATTGTTTTAACAGCACCTTGTAATTTTACATAGGCCGCACCTAATACAGCTTCTACTTCAGCTTTATTGGTCCAGTAAGCATCACTGACCTGTTCATTCTGTGGTTTGAGATCAAGCCATTTCTGACAAGATGCCGCTGGCAACAATAGACACAGCATCATTAATTTATAGCATATTTTCATCACTTCCTTTTTTTAAAAGTTTACATTTACCCCCAAGGCAAAGCGTCTTGGACGTGGCGTACTTGCATTATCCTGGCTCAGCATATAAATATTACTTGAGAGGGAGACTTCTGGATCTTGACCAGAATAATCAGTCCACGTAAAGACATCCTGAACCGTCGTAAATATTTCACAGCGGGTCAATCCCCATCTTTCGAT
The DNA here is from genome assembly GCF_002429765.1 of Sphingobacterium sp. UBA5996. Classification (NCBI taxonomy): domain Bacteria; kingdom Pseudomonadati; phylum Bacteroidota; class Sphingobacteriia; order Sphingobacteriales; family Sphingobacteriaceae; genus Sphingobacterium; species Sphingobacterium sp. UBA5996. The sequence goes on along the minus strand of NZ_DJAS01000003.1, from coordinate 274,892 downwards.
TACTTTTTTAGGAAGTGCATATTTGAGAGAGATCATTTTTAACCTAACAAAAGATGCATCCTCCACAAAGCGGTCCGACCCTAAGTAATTGTAACCTTCACCATATAGCGCCCGTGGTATATCTGTAACATCTCCCTCTTGGCGCCACCTTCCAAGTACAGCGGTACTTTGGTTAGCTGTACCATACATATTCTCCGTATTGATCCGTACCTGATTGACTACTTTTTGGCCAAATCTACCGTGCAAAAAAGTACTTAGCGCAAAAGCTTTGTAACGCAGGTTTATCCCGCCCCCCATTGTAAATAAGGGCATTGCATTTCCTAAATAGACAATGTCATATTGATTAATCACACCATTCCCGTCGATATCCTGATATTTGGCATCGCCGGCAAATACCCGCCTGTTGCCATTTACCATATAGACAGGTTGCCCCTGTAGGTCGTACATTACTTTTCCGTCCAGGTCTTTGGCATAGGTGTCTTGTTCGTTCTGATATACACCGAGATAATGGTAGCCGTAAAATGAGCCTACTGGATTGCCTTCGATAATTTTATGCGCATATTTGCCATTACCGAAGTTGTAGTTCTCAAATTGCATGTTATCGGGAAGTACAATAACTTCATTTCTATTACGTGACACATTCAGATTAACAGAGAGACCAAAATCCTTGGAGCGGATTGCCTCAGCATTGAAAATCAATTCCCAGCCTTTATTGGCTAATTTGCCAGAATTGTAGTACCGCATTTTACCAAAACCAGTGGATGAAGGTAATGTCACGTCCTTTTGTAGGAGGTCTGTGGTCACCCGATTATATAACTCACCCGTAAATTGAAGTCTATTTTTAAAGAAAGAGAGATCGACACCAAAATCAGTTTGGGTTATCGTCTCCCATTTAAGATTATCCAATTGAATGGATACTGGTCCCACAGCAGTCATATCAATATAACCTGGCGTGAGCGGCTGAAACGTGCCCAAATAGGTGAAAGCGCCCGAAGGGGCATTTCCACTTTTCCCCCAGCTAAAACGAAGTTTCGCCGTACTGATAAGACCAAGTTTTTTAATAAATTCTTCGTCACCGAGATGCCAGGCAGCGCCAATTGAAGGAAACCCTTTCCAGCGATGTTGTGCCGAGAGACTGGAGTTGGCCTCCCAACGGTATGTACCACTGACGATATAACGATCCTTATATGCGTAATGCAAACTGGAAATCGCACCGATATTCCGTGTTTTAGAATTTCCCGACCCCATATTCACGACGGCGCCGCCGGCGGTTGGATCACTTAAAGATGATGATGCGTTGCCTGATGTCTCACTGGCATAGCTAAACTTTCGTGCTTCATTTGTCTGCAATAAGCCCGTAGCAACAATGCTATGCTCTTTTATCTTTTTATTGAATATAAATTTATTCTCGGTGTTTAGGTATAACTCATCTGACAGCATATCCGATCCCCTATTGAAGAACGGGTCGGTCCAGATAACTCCGGTAACAGCCTGCGGCAAATATTTTCGATTTTTTGTTGACCTGGTATCAAATCCAACTGTACCAATATATTGAAGCGCTGGAATAATAGTATAGATCCCTCGAAAGACGACCCTTGCTTGCTCGCCGACAGTATTATTGATTGATTCATTCACCATCGCTACTGGATTGAACATTTGATTGTCGCCAAATGAACCCTGAAAGTTGATCCTTGGCGTAAAATATTGATCTGTATACTGACCATCCTCTCCGATGACGTAAGGACTCATATTTGGCATTTTTGTCATTGCCATACCTCTTGGCGTACTCACATCTTCACCCGTCCAAAAATTCTTCCGATCACTAATGGAATAGGACATATCAGCATTAACATTAAACTTGTTAGAGAATTTATAATTGAGACTCAACAGTGAATTATAGCGATTCAGTTTGGTTCCTTTTGTCGTTCCCACATCATTTAAAAAACCTAGCGACAGCCTGTAGGTGGCTTTATCTCCTCCGCCACTAATCGAAAGAGAATTATCTTCGAAATGTCCCACTTGGGTCACTTGTTCAAGCCAGTTGGTATTTTGATTATACTCATTAAAATAGACCCATGATGGATCATATTTAATTTCGTTCGTATTATAGAGTAAATTGAGGTATGGTAACGCGGAAGTATAGCCCAGATCATTCACTGAATTCCAAATGGCATCCTGTACCAGTGCGACATATTGTCCTCCATTTAACATGGGGATTGTTTCTGCTTCGCGCTTAACATCCAATTTGCTGGACAATGCAAATTGGGTTTTACCCTTACGTCCTTTTTTCGTGGTAAAGAGTAAAACGCCGTTTGCGCCTTTAGAGCCCCAAATCGCTGTAGCCGCGGCGTCTTTTAACACTTCGATGGATTCGATATCGTTAGGAGATATATTCACTAGGCCACCAAAATCTTCGTCGTTAGCGGTGGAAAAATTAAAGTCGCTACCTATGGAGGTAGGATAAGGAACACCATCAACAACGATTAAGGGTTCTGAATTACCATTCAACGAGGATGTCCCTCTAATCCGGATAGAGCTTCTTGCACCGGGGTCTGCGCTAGACACGATATCCACATTCGCCAGCCGACCTTGTAGCCCACTTTCAATAGAAGCAAAAGGCAGTGCTTCCAACTCTTTCATGTCAAAGCGTTCAGTTGCCGAAACCTGATTGCGGTAGTTAATTCCCATGCTATTCTTTGTATTGGCCTTCTCTCCTGTAACGACAACCTCGTCAATCATACGATCGTCTTTAACGAGCTTGATGATTACAGTGCTCTGCCCGTTAAATGGAATTTTTGTGGTCTTATAACCTATACAGGCAGCGACAATAGTTAGGCCTTCACCGGCGGGAACTCCAATGGTGAATTGACCTAAATTGTCTGTTGAAGCGCCCATCAAACTCCGATTATCTTTGTTTTCGATATAGACGGAAGCCGCTGCCAAAGGCGCGTTTGGTCCGCTTTGGACAGTACCGGTCAAGACTTTTGCACGCTGCCCATAAGCAGGCAGTACAAAAGCAATCCAGATAATGATTAAAAATATATTTAGCTTCATGAATTTTAGTTTATGGTAATGAATCAACGCGAATGAAACCATGCTTATGGCTTTAAAAGTTTGTTGATATGATAGACAGCTCCATCATTAAATACTTGTGGCAGATAGTCTACGATTGAAATGTGCGTCCCATCTGAATCTTCCAAACTCAGTCCCGTCCCATAATCCATTAGGGTAATTTGCCGATAAAGGTTATACCCTGTTCTTCGTGTGGTATTCCAGGTTCCCTGAACACCGAAACCGGGGAAAGGATAATCGCCAATAGAATTGTCGGATACGGAAACAAAATAAGATTTAAGATATTCTGCCAAGGCTGTCTTCTCTGTTGGAATCAGGCCCGCAGCTAGGCCCGACAACACTGTGGCATTATCCGGGGCGAACAGAATAAAACGATTGCCAAAAAGAAAGGACAGCGAGCTGCCTGCATCTATCATCCCTGCTTTAGCCAATAACTTCGAAAATTCGGCATATTTATTTAGCGGATTGCTACTTGTTTCAGCGCCAATCAGTGTAAACTTAATAGTCCGCGTTTCACCCAGTACCGTTTGCGCTACTTCATAACTTTTCCCATTATACCAATTGCCTGCAAGTGGCAACACAGATACAGGCTCGTTGCTATTGTATGTCGCTGTTGAATATAAGTTGCCATTTTTCGTGAAGATATAGTTGTATGGATTCCGGGTGCGGTAAACTTTGGCAGCAGATAAACTTGTGATATCATCATATACAATATGGTCCGAAACAAAAAGTTCCTGTTGCCGTTGCGACATTGCCACCTTAACACCGTCGTTATTTTGAATTTGGATTTCTTCGTCTCCAAATACAAAGGGGTTACCTTCATTCCAGAAGATATAACTATCGCCATAAAGCGTACTGAGTATTTCTTCATCGGAAGGAATCAACAGTGTGTAACGTATATCTTTGCTCGTGAGTGTTTTGAACATACCCGAGTTATGGAGCATGTACATGAAAATTTTGTATTTTGGATTGACCAACACGGGGCCAGTCACACTATTAAAAGCTTCCGGAATTAACACTTTATTTAACCCATAGAATGTTCCATTAGAGGCAATCGCTTTATCTCCTACGTCCGACTGAGTATTGAAAACAATAGGAATTCCATCGACTGTTTTGATATCGGGATTCTTACCGATCTCAGCAGGAAAGACTATATTTCCAGCGTATACGTGGTTACGTAGCATCATTGCCAAAGGCAACATATCTACCTCCTTCATCGACGGATAATATGATTTAAAATATTGATTAAAGAAAGTCGACAATGCTTGGTTATTGGGCGCAAATACATTAAACGCTTTATAGGAAAGATCGCCAAGATTGGCATAGTCTGGAGTACCTGACTCACCATTATATGACCATTCCGAAGCAATCGCAGGTAAAGCACCATGGTGAACTAAAAATAAGGACTCTCCTGCAGCTGCATAATTCATACTCGCCTGTTCGTCATACGTGTAAGTTCGAAAACGGTCGTAAACAGCCAAGAAATCCTTGTAGGCTGTACTATGATCCAATCGTTCATAAACAGTAGGTAAGGGCGCAATTACCTGATCGATCACATACACATAACCATTATCTGCAGGAATATCATATTCCGTAATTCCTGCATTCGAGACATTAAAACCAGTTGTTCCTGACCAGCTATCTGCTCCAAAAAAATATTCATAATTCTGCTTTGCATCAATTCCTTTAGTTTGAAAATGGATCGCAGAAAGAACTGGAACAAACCTGTCTTTATGATATACTTTTTTGACAATTCCATCGGTTACATCCATTTCTTCACTGATGGAATCTTGACTTCTGCTGCGGTGTTTGTAATACAGTCCTGCAAAAGCTGGTTGCAGATTTTGACTCCCCTGCGGTTGATAATTCATCAGTCTATTTTTATCGTACGAATAATAGATCAGATGGTAACCGATCATTTTTTTTAGTTCGTGGATTGGGATTTGATCTATCGAGGGCAGGTTTCTATCCTTCAGATAGCTTAAAAACACAGGGTCGCTGGGCGCAAAGACAGATACAATTGTTTTGCCATTCAATATTTCTTTAAAACCAGCACGTTCAACCGCTTTTAAAAAAATGGTAAATTCTTTGCGATTGTCCAAAACCTCCCACACATTGCCTTTCAGCCAATCTGGTCTCTCATAGTGCGATACAAGTTCCTTTTTGGAGCAGGAATATGTACAGGCTAAAAATACACTAATAACATAGATGAATAGTCTTTTCATAAAAATTAAATGTGCCAATTTGTTAATACTGGCATTGGTTTATAATTGGAGTTTGATGATCGGGAACTAAACTATATTTATTTCTGAGCAAGCAGGATCAAATAGGCTTCGAGATTGAGATAACCTTTGAACAACTGCTGAGTACTTAATTGCAGTGCATCCGCACGATTGTTTTTGTCCAGCTTTAACTTTTCCTCCCATTCATCCGGTATTCCATCTCCATCCGAATCCAACGGGATATCTGCGCTCTCATAATAACCTAAACCGCCATTTTCCAGGGGAAGGTCAGATTCCCGATAGGTATAAAATCCCAAAGTTCCTTTACTTTGTAGCTCAGTGACTAAAAAAGCATCTACTTGGTCTCTTTGGGGCAATATGGCACCGACGTTATTGATCAGGTAGGTATAGGCATCTTTGGCACTTAATTTTGGTCTCACAGAGGGATAGGCCGTGTAAACGTCGATGGATTTAAAATTCTCTGCGGCAATGCCCGGGTACCAGATTTCATTCGCTTCAATGCGTTGCCCGTCCAATATTCCATTTTGATTGTTATCAAAGTAATTACCCGACTGATAGAGGTTAAAGTTGCCGTTTCCTCGCGAGAAGGGAGTTGTTTTGGTCTTGGGTGTTGACGGCCCACCAACAAAATAATTGTTCAATATGGTCACATTAGACTCCCCGGAGGATTCTCCTCCTAGAATATAGGCATCGGCAGATATTGCATGATCCGGATAGGTTGTATTTGCATTCCCAAAGTTATAGACAACATTGTTCACAAATTCGTTGACTCCTTTGACTTTTGGATTTCTAGTTTTGTTACTATGATAAAGGGATCTGATAATCGATATTTTTCCACTAGTCTGTATCAATCCGCCAGCGGAATGATTATGGCGCTGCAGGCCTTGACCAATAATCGAATTTTGAATGGTGATACTATCCGGTTCATTTCCTTTATTATCCCAATTAATAGAAAATACCTCATCTAAGCCCCAAGAGAAAGACATATGATCGAGCATGATATTTTTTCCATTTGCAATACCAGAAGCATCATCATTTTTTCCTGCCCCTGCATTGGCTCCAAGCCTAATGCGAAGAAAACGTGCTATCGTTTCATTTGATCCTGTAAAAGAGACCTTTCTTCCATAGAGTACAATGCCCTGTCCTGGAGCGGTGTGACCTGCAATTGTCGTATGTGCTGCAATGGATACATTCGATTTGAGGTAAACAATCCCAGCAACCTTGAATAAAACGAAACGTCCTGGTTTGCTGACTGCATCCCGAAAAGAGCCTGGTCCGCTGTCATTCAGATTCGTCACAAAGTAGACGCTTGGCGTGATTGCTGCTCTTGCGCCTTTCGCAAAACGGCCGAAGCCCTCTGCTCCAGGGAAAGCTACTAATTCAGAACCGTCTGCTGTGGCATTGTGCGCTATCCATTCAATCCAGTCCAGCTTTGAAATAAGCCCTTCTTTAGCGCAAGAAATAAATATCATAGCCAAAGCGCCAAAAGAAAATAGACACCTTCTTTTCATAATAATGAATTTTCAAGCCAACTCGCGTTAGCTTTTGGGTTTATAATTGTATCATATTGGTTGATTCAATATTACACAATGCAACCGGTTTCATCATCCTGCACTGTACTGCTATATGTCCAAACGACACATTGATACTCAGAGGCTATCGGTGCTTTTCAAAGGGGACACTATCCTTTGGCCATCGTTCTTATTTTCTATATCATCTATTAAGGCATTTTTTTAAATCCTTCTTTTTTTATAACCCATGAACCATCTTTTGGAAATCCAGGAAGATCACCTGTGGACGCATCCCAACCTTCAAGCATCATCGCAACGGTTGTTAACACACCGCCATTGCCGGGCAGATAGATTCTGAGCCGTCCATCTTGGTAATTATGACCATTTTTGAGATAGGTATTGGTTTGGACATTCATAAATAGTGCATCAAGTGCTTTATTGGGAAGATTTAGACGAGCAGCATTCATGGCTGTCATCGGGAAATCCCATCCCCAGGTTTTTTCCCAATGCCATTTCTTCCAAATGACATCCAGCGTATTTTTCATCACATCTTTATTTAGCTTCGCGGATTCAGGAACCATGCCCAATGCACCGAGTACCGCAGGATGGTCTGTCATCCATCGATCGTAAGTATAAGAATCGGGCGCAGTTTCCGTGGCCAGGTAGCAGTTGTCTTTCATTGGTAAGGGAGCTAATTTGTCAATAACTTCATCCCATTTTGCCACCCTTGGTTCTCCCAGACGCTCCTTCCATTGTTGGGCGATACGAAGCGCCCAATCCCAATAAGCAACCTCATAAGTAGGGTTCAGTGTTTCGGAAGCTTTAAATACTTCTTGCGCCGGAATAACTCCCTTTCCGATATTATAGCGACCTGTTACCCGATCATAATGGGCAAAGTCAGCCATAAAATCAGCCGTTGCAAATACCAAGTTCTTGTATTTTTTCAAGACATCCAGGCTCTTTTTGTCACGGTATGCCAATTCGGTCATGTAAATGATATGTGGCTGTTGCCAAACTAAAAAAGCAGCTACAGATGAGGGACTTTCATGGCCATCGTTGTCAGACATTTTAATCCATCGAACGCCTTGATAGCCTTGCCGCTCGGCCAGTGCCCTGGCCTTTTTAAAAGTCCTAAAATAATAGTCTAATGTTTTTTCCATCATGTCTGATCGCCCCCATAATGCAAAATGTACGGCATGCCACCAATGCATTTCCGTGTGCGGCTTTCCATACCAACTATTAAAAGTAAGACCTGTTTCTTGGGGTGGATTGCTTCCACCACACTGTACCTTTGTCAGGTATTGAGAAAGCACCACTCTTCTTTCTAATTCATTGGCTCTGGGATCTGTACTTCCTGCAAAATCAACGGCAGCACCGCTTTCCCAAAAACGCTTCCAGGTATCGGTACTTTCGGCAGCAGCTTCCGTAAACCCATACTCACCTTTGTCAACGTTGTTTGTTTCTGCAAACCCAAATGAAAAATCAAACTCTCCCAGTGTACTAGCGGGTTGGTAAACAAAGTAATGCGAAGCCTTATTTTTTAGGGTTCCTTGGGAGTAATTCAGTTTTGTAACATAACTTGTGCCCTGTAACTGATGATTTATCACTGCACCATTTGACGATTGATTGATGATGGTGGTTTGATGGTTATCCGCCTGATCATAATTAGTCCCTTCATCCAAAAATTTCCCGCTGGGATACGGATACTGTATAAATATTTTAAGCCTTTGCTGTGCGATTAATGGAGAAACAACATGTACAGCAATACGGTCACTTCCTTGATATGCGGCCGTTTTTACGGCAATTGGCTCTCCCTCTATGCGAAATTCACTGGTAATAATACCGGTCCAGAGATTTAATTCCTGCCGAATGCCTTCAATATCCTTGACCGTAGCCCGTTGGCCATTTTTTAGATACAGCTCCAACCCCACGTTCCCTAATTGCAGGCGATGTTTGTTTTCTCTGAAATAGTTTACTGCACCGGCATTACGCGCTGGCTCTTTCAGCTGCACACTATATTTTGCACTCCGGCCTTCGTTGTTAAAGTCGTAAGATTGTAAGGTTTCCTCAAATTTATAGTTCTTAGTATTTGGAAATGCGTCCCAACCCCACTCAGACTGTGTTCCTAAAGAAACTCCGTTTTTGTAATAGATCGGAAAAGATTGCATCCCTGTAGCATCGACCGTATAGGCAAAGGTACCATTCCCCACGGTTAGTGATGCTAAAGTATCCATAGCACGATTGGAGACGTTATGCCTCTTAACGACATTTTCTCGATTAATTTTAGTCCCTTGCTGAGCTAACACCAACATAGGATTTAAGGCACTTATAAGGAAAGTGAAAATAATACTAAACTTCTTTTTCATCTATATTGTATTTTTAGATATACGCTACCCCAGTGCACGATTTCTACTAGAAATTTCGGCGTAAATTTTAATATTTCTTAATTTATCTATCGGACTAAAGTGAGACTTATCAGACCGATGACCGCATCGTTTGCTACAGCAATAAGCTCTACGGATTGGAGCGTCTTTTTTACGTTTAGCGGTAAATCCAATAAGGTAGCCGCTCCGCCTTCAATGGCTCTGCTGCTATATCCTTTAATATCGGTGTAATGCTTCCAGGTGCCTCCTTTATACAGCTCGCCCGATTTTAAACTGATTCGATAAGGAATACGATCATCAGGGAGATCAAAAGCATGATTGTCATCTAAATAGTCCTGTTCGATTGGCCACCAGTTTACGGGGTTGATCAGATCAAGGGTATCTGCAGTTCCGTCGCTATATTTCACCTTAATCGTAGCGTTGACAAACTGTGATTGCATGGGATTTGTTGAACCGGAGACCAGAAGATACATTTTGCTGGCCTGACCTGTTAAAGGTATCTTAACGCTTGTGGGATAATTATCCCACTGACTGACAAAGATCACATTTTTGGAATTGTTATTTAGCTGAAACGGAATACCTAGGTAGGACAGATCCCCCTGCATCGCATTTTTCATGATTCCGCTGTCATCTATATTTGCCATAGTCAATGGATAGCACCAATTGCCTATCCCTTGCCAAGGGAGTTGCAACGTCGGACCTTCTGGTCGCGGCGAAAGATATTGCTGTTGAAATATATCTGTCAAACGGGCATTGTAATAATTTGATAAATTTTGTTTCAAAAAACTCGGTTTATCCTTAATCGTCCAATCGGTATAATCTATTTTTTGAAGATAAGTCTTCCCACGCAGATAAAAGTTGTTTGTTCCTTTCGAAAAGATACTACTTGGAAGCCGCAGTTCTTTTGCTTCATTAGATTTTAAATTTAAGGTAGCCTGGAAACTGTTATGCTCAATTTTGAGGTCTTGCGGGTGAACGGAACGATTTTCTACGATTAACCCATAACCTACATGCTTTTTTACAATCGTTGCTTTTAATGGTGGTAATAACCGAATATCAACGGCTTGCCACCAAATCATCTCTCCCTGCTGAAGCTTCACAAAAAAGGTCCCTAACCGCTCATGCTGTACGAAAGAAAATTTTTGCCCTATGCTGTTTACAATAAGACCTTGAGGATCGAAGCTTTCCAACAGTTGGGTATTAGCAGCTAAGGGGACTGACCATTGATCGGTGAATGCTTGCTCTACATTTTTGGTTTCTATTCTTTCGAGTTGACCATCACCAATGATTGAAATATCGAAATCTTTGTCAGGGTCAGATTCAATCACGACATATGGCCTATTAATAGCTGAAGATTTTAGCGACCACTTGGCTTCCTTTCCATTGACCTTCACGGCACGTACCGCTGTAAAATCTACTGGAACTTCCAACGTAAGTTTTACTGGCATTGCATAACGCGTGTTAATTTGAAATGTAATAGTGGTGTTATCTTTTTTATAAGCGTAACTCCATTGCGGCAATTCGATCTGCGCATGATTCCATGTCGCTGGAAAACCAGGCTTAATAAATAATTCATTATCCAATAGACGGGGATGCACGCCAAATAATCCTTCGACTAAGGTACGAGATGCCACACCAATAGGGTCGGCAAAATCACGGTATAATTCGCCTCTAAATGCATCATAATGGGAAAGCTGCTGAAAGTTGGCTGGACTGATCCCATGATACATGCTTTCTATAAGGTTGCTCTTCCAAAGCTGATACGCATCATCCGGCCGTCCGGACTGCCAGTATGCAAGAGCCGTTTGTAAATTCTCGGCTAGAGCAACATTATTGGTGGACCAGGTATAGGGCTGCCATGTCGTCGTAGGCAATGTATATAGGTCATGCTGTTCTTGTCCTTTGACACGAATAGGAATCTTTGGCAAATAATTAGTTACATATTGCAGGTTTTGATAGCTTTCAAAATCATCTAGGATAGCCACATCCGCGGCGTGATAAATGGTCCACAAACCCGGATTTTCGTGTACAAGCTGATTGCCAAGCGCATCCTGAAATTCTGCGAAATATCCCTTTTCTTTTAGCCAAAGTCGGTTTTTTAATGCCTGTTGAATCTTATTAGCTTCCTGTTGATAGGGATTTGCATCTTCACCGATAACCTTTGCGAGTTTGGCCATCATCTGATACGCACGATACATATAAGCGGTCGTATGCGTGACAGCCCCACCAGAATATTGCAATCCATCGCTGGCCCAGATCGCACAATAGGCATCGTACAGGCCATCATTGTCACGATCAAAATTGCGCTTTTCCCAATTGAGATGCCGGGTCAGGATAGGCCACATCTCTTTGATATAAGCGACATCTCCTGTATAATTAAAATGCGATAACAATTGATCGATAAAGACCAAGTTCATATCGTAGTGATGGGGGACAGACTTGTTATTGGGATTGCGGGAAATATAGCCACTGGAAAACATGGAGGTGCCCATTTTCTCCAAATGTCGTGCGAGGTGTAGTGCGGTATCCATCACTACGGGGCCGGAGCTTGGTTCCATTACCTGCGAATTGGCGTAGCTCGAAAAGTGTTCTTTCGCCCTATCGTGCCAGCCCAACACATCTGCTGTATAAGCTCCCCGCCAGGCATTCAATCGCATACGCCATGCCACAGCACCATGCAGAAAAGTAGGCGATTCCCAAATACCGTCAGCTGCTACCGACAATGCTGCACCCAAATTATTGATAAAGCGATCCGGTGTATTTATTTTGACCCGACCGGCTAAGGAAGCTCTTTTCTGTTCTGCTTGTTCAAAGATCTTCGCTATGGAGCTTTCAGAAAATTCCGTGGCCGAAAGCTTACCCTTAGCGATTTGAATATAATGTGTTTTTTCAGTCAGATCATATTCTCCCACAAGAATAGGGCTGCCCCTATTTTCCAGGTTCGCCAGATTGGAAAGATCATCCAAAACCTTAGCATCTGACACGCGCAGCTTTGAGAGATCGGAAAAACTACCTTGCATAAACTGCGGCTCATTTTTCTTGTTTTGATACCTGAGCTCAAAACTATTTTTGTGTAGTCTATAGTGGTTACGCTCACAATACGCTGGAAGAAGGTAAAACCCTGATTCAGGATCAGCGCCTATGTCGCCATTTCTACTGAATGTTTGTCCGCTCGCTCCCCCATAGATAGCATACAGCTGTACATCAGATTTAACGTTTTTCGGCTGTAGTTTTACGATCATCCCCTCAGCATTGGCCTGCGCCATGACAGTAATATCAATATAGCCCTTTCCTAATAAAGCATCTTGAATACGATAGTGCATCGCTCCAGGTCGATATCTTGTCTCTATATGATCGGCATCAATCATTTTTTTTCGCAGTTGCTTGTTGCCTAACACAAATTGCAGATTCCCGCCCATTCCTGGCATATATAACGCGAATTCGGGTAGATCTCCTGCTTCAACGCGGGATGCGAGGTTATTACCATAAAGCGCGCGATTAAATCGATATCGCCCATTGACCAGCAGAAAGTCACCCTGATCTTCGGTATAATGTAACGTGCGGTCGTTATCTTGCCAATGCTTGGATTGAGCAAGAGTTTCCTGTAAAAATACGGCAATCGAAAAGCAACAAAAAATCAAACACTTTCGTATCATATCAATAATTATTTCATGCATTAGCGATGCTGAGCTTTCTTTTTTAAGGACAAACATGCTATTTCATGGCCAATGGACTTTAAATTTTCTCGTGACGGATAGGTTATGCTAATCGAAAGACTTGATTTCCTTCCCATTAACAATGACATGCTTTAGTGTTACATGCTTTAGGTAATCTACTTTATAGGCTTCTTTTACACCTTCAATTTTACAATTCACCATTGTAAAATCAGTGACAGGTGAAGATTCATAAGCCGTGGAGAGCACAGCATACTTGCCACCACCTTTTACCTGAAGGTTTTCGACCCAGATATTCCGAATCGTCGGAATATGTTTTCCGGGCTTTTCATAGAACATATTAAAACGCACAGCAGCTTCTTTATACTGTCCCACCTGTGTGTTATAAAAAAACACATTTTCGATAGTACCGCCTCTACTTGAACTGGTTTTTATCCGAAGGGCACGATCTAGATTTGGACTATCCATGACATTGTTCAGCGCGTAGATATTTTTAGCTCCGCCGGCAATCTCGCTACCGATAACGACACCGCCATGTCCATCTTTCATTTCACAATTTTCGATGATATGATTCTCCGCAGGTCGACCAATATTGCGGCCATCTTCGTCTCGTCCAGACTTAATGGCAATACAATCATCGCCGGTATCAAAATAGCAATTCCTGATCCATACATTTTTACTTGCTTCGGGATCACAGCCATCATTATTAGGTCCATGACTCACCACTTTCACTCCTTCAATCAACACATTCTCACATAGGACAGGATTGAGATTCCACATCGGAGAATTAATTAACTTCACGTCAGCAATCCAGACATTTTTGCATAGATAAGGTTGTACAAAATTGGGCCGGAGAAAATTTCCGTCGCCAAATACCCTTTTTTGCGGATCGATCTCGTCGGCCATCTGCTGATGCAAAATTGCACGTGCAGGCTTTTGTTCGCCAGGGCGGCCTTCATGCCAACCATATTTTCTCGCACCGCACCAATACCACCAATGATCATTGTCGGCATTTCCATCCAACAATCCTTTTCCCGTAATGGCAATGTTTTCTTCTTTATACGCATAGATGAATGGGGAAAAATTGACACATTCCATACCTTCCCAACGTGTGAATACCATTGGGTAATCTGCGCTATCTCTACTGAACAGTATCGTTGCGCCTTCACTAACATGAAGATTGACATTGCTTTTCAAATAAATAGCACCGGTCAAGTATACCCCTTTAGGAACCACCACCCGTCCTCCACCTTGCTTATTGCACGTTTCAATTGCTTCTTTAAAAGCTGCTGTATTTTTTGTCTTTCCATCTCCAAGTGCCCCAAAATCGGTGATGGAATAATCTTTATTTCTAAATGAGGGGGCCACAATAATCTTTTTAAGCTGTTCAATTTCTTTTAGGGGCTGCTGGGCACTGCTCCAGGTCGTCTGTTGCGCTTGACCTGCTACGCAGGCAAAAATTGCGAGAATCATACTAAGAATCTTTTTCATTGACTTATAATTGTTTCTGGTTATACTTAAATATATGAGCGGGCACCTCCAGCCCACTGGCATCGATGTTTAAGATACAAGGGCACCATTGTGCTGTTACTTACTCAAAGTCTACAAAACGATGGTATATCTTCACAGGATCTCAAAAACGTATGTTGTTGAAGTACCGGCGGCACCACCCTGTGTGGCTCCAAAAAGGAAACGCGGTTCATCTGTTATTTTATCCATCAGCACCATCGGTCTTTCAAGTCGACCAAAACGTTTCAAGTTTGCTGCTGGAGAAGCTTCATCGATATACGAAGCTAAATTTAAATATGCTACTTGGGGTTCGGACCAATGAATGCCATTGGATGATGTTAAGATCAATCCACATTCGTGATTATGGAACCCCATATCTCTTGCGATTAAAAAATATTTTCCATTTTTCTTCCAAACGAAAGCGTCTTCAAGCTGTGCATTGTTGGGACGGTCAGAAAAATCAATCACCGGATGCTCCGCGATTTTAACGTATGGCCCCAAGGGATGATCTGCTTTCGCCAATCCATACTTTCGATTTCCCCGGACAGAACCTTTATCATGTACGTATTCAGCGGTATTCCAAGATTTATAGTAGAGCCAATATTTACCATCGTCGCCTTGTAAGAAAGCCGGATTTGTCGTACAATGATCATCCCATGCTCCTTGCGGGCCAGGCAACAAAAGAGGATTATCGCTCCGCTTCCAGGGTCCATTAAGGCTTTTGGCGGTTGCCACGCCGATTCTCTTCGTATCGGTCTTGCCATTGGAGTTTCCCATATAAAAAAGATAATAAGTATCTGCTATCTTTTTTATCAGTGGATTGTGGCAGGTTGTACTATCCCAAAATCCTTCCCGAGGTTGTAGAACTACATCCTTATGTTGGAATGTATCATAAGGAGAATCAGCGACTGCGTACGCTATTTCTGAACCTTTGATCCAGCCTCCCATCCCTTTTTCCTTTCGCCAACGTGAATAAAAAAGATGAACCGTACCATCATCCCCCCAGATCGGAGATGAGCACCAAATAAAATAATCCTGTAATTGTAAAGAGCGACCAATCGGTTTCAATGTGAAATAGGACGACGCTATTCCGCCTTTTCGCCCCGATGTAGCTAGAGGGAGCAACGTTGATATCCACAAAAATGCATTTGATTTTAAGAAGAATCTTCTATCCATTTAACACTTCCTTCCCTTGATTTACAATTTGGTTTAATTAGACTCGCAGTGATAGGCGAATCAAGCTGTAAGATAAGAAAACTAGCGAAGGGACCTATCCTGCGCTATCCTGTAACCGAATGCATTTTTACAAAAAAAACCTACCCGTTCAGAACGGGTAGGTTAGGTTGAGTTTGATTTTAAAAATTATCAATATCCGGGATTCTGCATAGCCTGTTTTTCGGCCGGTGTCAATGCAGCACCACTTTCATTGGTGGTTGCATCCAAGAAAGATTGCGGAATTGGCCGATAGTAATGCGTATTCGGACTAAACACTGTATTACCCCGTACATACCCATCATTGAAAGCCTTCCATCTCGATTCCAAGGTTTTGGTGCGTGCCAGATCTTCCCAGCGGTAGAGTTCGCCACACAATTCACGCGTGCGCTCATTCAACAGGAAAGCCATCATTTTCTGCGCATTGCTTGCCGCACCCAATTTTTGGTAGATTGGAGCATCTACTGCTGAGTTATAAATATCAGCGACCGAATTGATCAGCATCTGTGTTTCCGAAGATACCGTTGTTTTAGTCATATCATTATTGGATTCGTAATAAGAGTTCCCTTCCCAGTAGATTGCACCTTCAGCGGAAAAACCACCTCCTTTACCGACCGCATAGGAATTATTCTTATAGGCTTGTCCGCCATCGACATTTTTCGCGCGGTCTTCACCATTTTTATAGCCGGCACGGCTACGTAGTTTATTGATCCACTGTATGGCATTGGCATACTGGCCTTCACCCTTGCGGATATACGCTTCGGCCACCATCAATACGTCTTCTGCCGAACGTGCCATAATCACATCTCGGGTACCGTTGGCTGAGGCGATACTAACCCGATAGCCGTCTCTAAACTTTGAAAGCGCTACATAGCGTGACTGTACACCATAGTAACCGTTATTTCCATGTTTTCCCACCCAGGCTTGCGGTTCTCCTTGAAAATAACGTACAAAGGTATGGGTATTTTGCATCAAGCCATTTTTAAGCACCCCTGTTGCATCGCTGGCCACTGCTTTGTAGCGGGTATCACCAGCGTTGTTAACAATGTATTTAATCCCAAGCTCACCACCTTTGAATCGCTTCGCTCCAACAACAGTTCCTTCTGGTCCAAGAGATGCATTAGCGGCAGTCCATACAGGTGCATTCGCGGTATTATTGGCGCCATACATCGTAATAAAGGATTTCCAGAAACGGGAATCATTAACGCGGTCAAAGACATCTAAGGTATAGTTTGTGGTACGTGCATAGGAGAATTCACGATCGCCCGATATGTCTCGACTTGTTCCACCTAAATCCTGATAAACAGCAGGGTAGTAAAGATGGATCTGATTTCCATAACGTCCCCAGGTTGCCTGATCGTCCGAAAACTGTGCCGAAAGAACAACCTCAGAGACTTTTTCATTGGCACTATTCGCCTTTTGATAATCCCATAATTTTACATAGTCATCAACCAGGGGATGTGCCGCCACGACTTCCGTTCCGTATTTGATAACCGCATCCAAATCTTCTGCGATATATTTTGAATTCCAGGAAGCATATAACTCACTCGCGCGAGTCAATCTAGCCTTCGCAACATAATGTGCTGCGGCAGATTTGGTCACCCGTCCAAACTCTGTGGCCGAAGCGGGTAGCAAAGCATAAGCCTGCTCCAGATCCGAAATGGCCTGCGCAAAACAAGCATCCTCTGAAGCTCTTGTGAAATAGGATTCTACTTTTGTCGTTGGGGTCAATTTCAAGGGTACACCACCAAACTGTACAATCAGTTGCAGGTAAAAATATCCGCGCATAAAGTACCCCTCGCCTAAGCGTGTATTATAGTTGGCGTTGGATTTATCGTAATACAGCGGTACATTCTGAATCAGCGTATTAGCCGATTCAATACCGCTATACATATTGTCAAACACCGGCTGAATATTTGCTCCTCCATAGGTTGATTCAGCTGGGTTAAGATCCATACTAT
Organism: Sphingobacterium sp. UBA5996; assembly: GCF_002429765.1. Lineage (NCBI taxonomy): Bacteria > Pseudomonadati > Bacteroidota > Sphingobacteriia > Sphingobacteriales > Sphingobacteriaceae > Sphingobacterium > Sphingobacterium sp. UBA5996. Next base: position 257,326 of record NZ_DJAS01000003.1, on the reverse strand, counting down.
AACTATTGAAGCTCGGAGAGGGGTTATTTGCATCCGTAAACTCGTCAACACCTAAATTAAACAGAGCCATGCCCCAGGTATAATTATATTTAAATTTCAGCTTCGAGTAAACTCCTGTCGCCAGATCATCCAACCCTGCCTGTGTTTTAAAATAGTCAGTCGTCGGTGTGGTGATCTGCTCTTCTTTTAAAAAATCTTTACTACAAGCATTTAATCCCAGCAATCCCGCTGATCCAAGCATTAAAGCAATTAATATTTTATAATTTTTCATGAGAATCTTTTTTAATCTTTTTACGGTCTAAAACCCAATGTTTACACCAATTACTGCACCTCGTGTTGTTATTGCTGAGCCAGCTTGTGTCGTGTTATTATTATAACTTGCTAAATCCGGATCCAAGAAATCCACTTTTGAATACAACATTGCCGGGTTCATAATTTGTGCATAGATTTTAAAGTTACTTACCCCCAGCTTCGCTAATTTTGTTTTCGGAAAATTATAGCCCAAACTTACATTCCGCAACTTAATAAATGAGCCATCACGGTAATTCATGGAAGAACTCCACGGATCTGCCGCCTCTCCATTTGATCCTGGTTGGTAATATTCTGCATCTTCATGAACCCCAGGAATAAAATAATCCAATTTACGCATCATAAAACGACCGCCTAAGGTCTCCGCACCAGCATTAATCATTTGCCCCCAACGGGAGAAAATAAAGAAAGATAAATCAAAGTTTTTATAGGTGAATGTATTCATAATACCTGCTGACCATTTCGGACGATAAGAACCTAATATCTGTGAATCATAGTTTCTGTCCACTTTTCCATCAGGCACACCATCCGGACCACTAATATCTTTTACACGAATTTGTCCAGGATTAGCACCATATTTTTTAGCTTCTTCTGCTTCGGAAGTCTTCCAAATACCATCGTAAACTAGATCGTAAGGAACAGAAATTTCCTGACCTACAAACCATTTGTTGCTGATATCACTCGTACGACCGTTTTGCAATTGGATAATTTTACTCCTGTCTTTGGACCAAGTTAAAGTTGTATTCCACTGGAAATTATCCTGTTTGATATTGACAGTATTCAATTGTAAATCAATCCCCCAGCCACCGGTTTTCCCAATATTTGCCCAAGTATTTGGAAATCCTGTTACAGGGTTTAATCCCATCAACATAATTAAATCATTGGTTCGTGTCTTATAGAGATCCAGCGCTCCATTAACGCGGTTATTGAAAAAGCCATAATCTATTCCCATATTATATTGCGTCGTACGTTCCCAACCCAACTCAGGGTTTGCCATGGATTGGGGAGACGCTGCAGAAGGGTCTGATGCAATATAGCCTGGCGTTGAATTCGTTGCACTCCAATTGTAAAAGTTCTGTGTTAATAAGCCTTTAGTTCGATAAGGAGATATTGCCTCGTTTCCTACGATACCAAATCCCATGCGTAATTTTAAAGTATTGATGTAAGATGAATTTTTCATAAAATCCTCTTGATCAATACGCCAAGAAGCAGCTACAGAGGGGAATGAACTCCATTGATGCCCTGGAGCCAATACCGACGATCCATCCCATCGCACAAAAGCAGTTAACATATAACGGTCCTTGTAGCTATAGTTTGCACGAGCCATATAGGATTCCATTTGTCGTTCTGATAAGCCTGTCCCGTAGCTACCGATAAAACCTCCGGAACTAATATTATACCATAGTTCATTTGCACTATACACATCGGTCGCACGCATATCGCTTGTTTCGACATTTTTTTTCGATGAACTCTGTAATAAGGTAATCCCCAAGTGATGATCTGTGCCGAAGTCGCGATCGTAGTAGATCAAATGATCCAAGGTCCAAGCAAGATTTCGAGTTGTCGAAAACCTTACTGCGTTATTTCCGTCACCATTAATTCCTTCAGCCGCATTGGCCAAGCCCGCACGATAATATCTAAACTCCGGCCCAAATTGCACACGATATTTTAAACCTTTTAATGGCTCATAAATCTGTCCAAAATCCAATTGGCTAAAGAAACTACCATTCGCACCAAAAGTCTGCCGTTGATTGGTATTGTATTCCAATTCATTAATTGGATTAATGATATTGATATCACCTGCCGCAGGGTTTCTCAGGTAGTTTCCATTCTCGTCATAGGGTACTGTCCAGGGCAACATTCCTCGTAAAGCGTTGTAGTAATCACCTGCTCCAGTGACCGATTTAGAAAAGTTATAGCCATAATCTTGATCGGAGAAAAATACATTTAGTGAAGCACCCATAGTAAACCACTTCGTCGGAGTCGCTTCAAAACTTACTTTCGAGGTATAGCGATTAAATTTTTGCCCTGGCTGTGTGGCATCTTGCTTTAAATAGCCAAATGAACCATAACCTTTTGAATTCTCGCCACCACCAGAGACGCTTAAGGTATGTTCAGTAGATAAGGCATTTTTACGGCCAGCATCAGCCCAATCGTAATTACCTACTAAGCTTGGATCCCAAACCGTATTATTATTGGTCCAACCTTTCGCGATATTTGCCCAGGAGGCTGCTACAGAGCCCCACTTTGAAAAGTCACTTGTATAACTAGGTGTTGTTGTTCCAAATTTCGCCAAGCGCGCATAATCCAACCATTGTGCAGCATCCATGTATTCTGTGACATCATACATCTTCTCGAATGTCGCTGTACCTGCATAATTTAATTGTAAACGACCTTTTTTGCCTTGCTTAGTCGTCACCAAAACCACACCATTGGCACCACGCGAACCATACACAGCCGTTGCGGAAGCATCTTTTAGAACATCGATGGTTTCTATGTCGCTCGGATTGATATTGTCAATTCCGCCGGCCTGCAATACCATCCCATCAACGACATATAAAGGGTCTTGATCGGCGTTTAACGACCTTACACCCCTGATTTTTATGCTACCAGTTGTTCCCGGCCGTTGATTTGATGTAATATCAACCCCTGCAACCTTACCTTGCATGGCCTGCAATGCATCTTTTACGGGCATTGCCTTAAGTTCTTTTTCGCCCACACTCGCTATCGAACCCGTCACATCTTTCTTTTTCATCGTGCCGTAACCAACCACCACGACTTCGTCCATGACATCGATCTTCTGTACCAGAACTATATTGAAGTTGTTTTGGCTACCAGCAGGAATTTCCTGGGGTTCAAAACCAAGACTTCTGAAGGTCAAAACATCCGAGGGCAATGCACTGATGGCAAATGAACCGTCGACATTGGTCTTTGCCGTCATGGCTTTACCTTTTAACTGTACAGTCACACCTTGAATAGGTGAACCTTTTTCATCTTTTACCTTTCCAGTCCGAGCGGTTTGAGCAAATAAATTTAATGTACACAGCATTGCCGTAAACAGCAAAAAAATGTACTTCTTTACATGATGATCAAACCTAATTGTTAAATAGTTTATCATTAAAGTATTATTTAGGTATTATTTTCTTTTCTCCCTTATTGATCTTCGACCGTAAAAATCGATTTTCATTACAACGAGATAATAAAAAAGTTGTATGATTTTTTATTGCTTAATAGGCATTACTGACTTAAAAATATATTCAGGGTTCCTCTCAGGCTTATAATGTTGGTTAAAAATAAAAGTATGAGTTGTAATAACCATCCTGTTCAATCCTGTCATTGAAGGAAGCTTCCAAAGAAAACGGGGCTGCCCAAGAAGTTTAGATAGCCCCGTTTACATGCGATTCAATGCTCACCTCTACGCAGCAGCATTTTACCGCTACACTCCTGAAAGAATTTGAACCTATTTTTACAAAAAAAACCTACCCGTTCAGAACGGGTAGGTTAGGTTGAGTTTGATTATAAAAATTATTAATAGCCTGGATTCTGTGTATATAAGCCCGGACTATTGTCTAGTTCGGATTGTGGCACTGGATAGAGCACATAATTGACTTGAAAATCTGACATCTGCTTTGCGACATCCCCTTTCGTGATCCAAGCCTTCATGACAGATTCCACATTACCGCTGCGGATAAGATCAAACCAACGCAGCCCTTCACCAACAAATTCCCGTCTCCTTTCGTCCATCAGCTGCGATTTAGTGACATTGGTCAGCTCAGCTGTCAATCCAGCGCGCTTTCGGATTTGATTGACTACCGCATCTACATCCGTTTGAATAGCCCCAGGGGCGCCATTCAATATACACTCCGCCTTTAGCAACAGCAAATCACTATAGCGAAATACAATATAATTAATCGGCCAATCCATTCGATTTGCAGGCACTTTAGTAACATCCACAAATTTCTTAATAAAAGATCTTGTTTCAGCAACATTGCCATAGGTATATCCTTGCTGAATACTGAATGTTCTCCGACTATCGCTTGCATCATACGATTGAAGCAAGTCATCCGATACTGGCCTAATCGTGAGGCCTCCTTGCGTGGCCAGACCGAGTGAATTGAACCAATTGTCAGGCACAAGTACCCAAGGAAATGTAGCCCCAACAACGGGATTAGCACCGCTAGAATATTCAATATTAAAAACCACTTCCTTGTTGCGCTCATTACCATAATCAAAAATGCTATTATAGCTGGTCAGCAAACTAAATTCATTGCTATTGATTACCTCGTTGAACTGCTCCACGGCTTTCGCCCATTCATTGCTGTTTAAACCGGCACCTTCAATACCCAAAGTGGGCCCTGACCGCGTCATGTAAACCAATCCCAGCAACATTTTTGCAGCATATTTATTGACACGACCTTTATCAACAGCCGCATAGGCGCTGGGGGCTGGAAGGGCATTAATAGCCTTATTTAAATCTTCAATAATTAAGGCATATAGCTCCTCCACGTTGCTCCGCCCAATATTCTTAGCTTGACTGGCAGAGACCACCTTGTCAATCAGCGGTACTTTCCCGAAGTATCGAATCAAATCAAAATAAAAAAATGCACGCATAAATCGAGCTTCGCCTTCCATTCTATTACGAAGATTCACATCCGAGATGGCTGTAGCTCCATTCGCCTCAAGTTGTTCTAAATAATTGTTTACACGAAAGATACCGTTAAAATTTGTTTGCCAAGCTTCTATTACATAGGGGTTACTGGCAATTGTTTTATGAAAACTATTGATCCCTTCCCAATCTCGTACCCCACCATCAGAAACGGCGTACAAATTGTCAGATCGTGTCTCCGAAAGATTCATTAAGCGGTCTGGATATCCTCGTGTACTATTATATATAGCATTCAATCCTTGAACAAAATCATTCGTAGTCTTAAAGTACGTATCTGATGTTGCGTTCGAAATGGGCTGCTGGTCCAGATCCATTTTGCAAGATCCCAATAGACCCGCTATCAACAAAAATATACTCAATTTTTTCATTGTTTTAGAAATTTACGTTTAAACCAAATGTTACTGTTTTTGGAATTGCCAGGCCACCATAATCACCCGCTTCGGGATAATCAGCGCTTCCGCTTAGATTTGTATTTGAAGATTCGGGATTTACACCGCCGTCATATTTGTCCTTTCCCCAAAAATTTTCCAATGTCACGAATAAACGGACTAAACTAAGTTTGGACTGACTTCCCAATTTCAGGTCTTTTATATTATAACCAAGAGTGACATTGCGTAGGCGCCAATAATCCGAGGAATACAGCCAATCTGTATTTTTAATCCGCCCAAACGTTGAATAAGCTTTTCCAACACGGCCTTCTCCAGGCTCCTCTTCTGAACGCCATCTATCCCGATAAAAACCAAGTGCATTGTCCGACGATCCTTGGCCCGTACGTCCCAATGCCCTTCCTAATAAGGAATAGATATGACCTCCATTCTGGCCTTGGAACATAAAACTCAGGTCAAAATTTTTATATTTAAAGTTGTTGGTTATCCCCCACACATAGCTAGGGTTTGGATGCCCCACAATCATACGGTCATTCGCATCAATCACACCATCTCCGTTGGCATCCACATACCTTGGATCACCTGCCTTTTGGCTACCATACAATGCCGCCCCAGCATCAATATCCGCCTGACTTAATATTCCATCTTGTTTCACGACATAAATACTATACATTGGCTCACCAATCCGCAAAAGGCTATGTTGGATATCAAACGAAGATGGAATTAAAATTTCTTTTTGCTCCCCATCAAGTTTTGTTACCTTATTGGAATTATGACTGATGTTAAAAGAGGTAGACCACGAAAAATCCGATTTTCTGATTTGATGGGAGGTGATCTCAAAATCCCAGCCTTTACTTTTCACCTCACCAGCATTATCCAAATAGGAAGAAAAACCGGTCGCCAGCATGGAAGGGACATTTAATAATAAATCACTGCTTTTGCGTGTATACCAGTCAAATGAACCGGTGATGCGTGAGCCTAAGAGACCAAAATCCAATCCAATATCATAAGTCCGGGATTTTTCCCATTTTAGGTCCGGATTAATAATATTGCTTGGCGCCTGCCCGGATGCCGAAAGACCATTTAACGAATAATTATAAAATCCCAATAAAGCAATACTGCTGTAATCACCTATATTGTTATTCCCAGATTCACCATAACTTCCGCGTAATTTCAGCTCATTTATAAAGGCCATTGGTTTCATAAAATTCTCCTCTGAAAGACGCCAGCCCATGGATAACGATGGGAACCAACCCCATTTGGTATTGGATCCAAAACGCGATGAGCCGTCCCGTCGAATACTTCCAGACAGTAAATACTTACCATCATAGGCATATTGGACACGCCCAAAATAAGAGAGCAAGACACTTTGTGTTGCACCTGTTGAAGCCACTGTAGCAACTGCGCCGTTCAACGTTGTTATAGAACTATTGGTATACCCCCCCTGCGAGGTGATGGAAGAAGTTTCAAGTTTATCAAAATTATAAGCTTGTCCCAACAGCGCAGTAACATCATGCTTGTCAATATTGAGGTGATAATTTAAGGTGTTTTCGTTCACAAAGGTCTGTTTTCGGTAAACACTATTGGATCCGTAGGTCGCTTGATTCGGATTATTGGTTCGGTTAGCCAAAGTTCCTCCAACTGTGTAAGGCTGAAATCTATTGCTCCGGCTATCGGTTTGATCCAAATTGACCGTAGTCTTAAAATTGAAGTTATCAAGAATATTGTATTGTCCATAAACTGTTCCCAGTAAACGTGAAATTTTGTTTTCCCCGATATAATAATTCAATTTAGCAATGGGATCATTTGTTGAAGTGCTCCAAGGATATTTTTCATTGTCAAAAACGTTTACTGTTCCTGCAGGATGATCCTGAACCGGTGACATCGAATAAATCTGATGCATGATATTATCCTTTCCTTCCACCCCGGGGTCATTTCCTATCGAATAAGTAGGTGCTAGGTTTAAACCGAATGCGAATTTCTTATTCGGTTTCACTTCAACGTTAGCCCTGGCAGTATAGTTTTTATAATCCAATCCTTTCACAATACCCTGCTGATTGAGATAATTCCCAGAGACATAATAATTGACAAATTCTGTCGCTCCCGACGCTGCAACCTGGTAATTTTGAATCACTCCTTTTCGATACGCTTCGTCCTGCCAGTTAACGAGATAAAGTCCGGGATGTCCAGGCTCCAGCCAGCGGTCATCATACATGTAAGCTGTATTATATGTCCCGTCGGCGAGCCCCAGTATCTTCCGTCGTTCCGCATTACTTTGACTTGCCAATCTTCCTGTACCCGAGGCTTCCCATTGCGCATTGATCATCTCCACCGCTCTATCTATCCACTCCTCACCATTTAACATATCCAATTTCTTATAAGCCTCGGAAATACCAATGTATGAATTGAGACTCAGTTTGGCCTGACCGCTCTTTCCACGCTTTGTGGTGATCAGGACAACGCCATTTGCTGCCCGGGATCCGTAAATAGCAGCCGCAGATGCATCTTTTAAAACCTCTACAGATTCAATATCATTGGGGTTCATATTGTCCAAAGGATTTCCCGAGGCATAGTTTCCGGAGCCATTTTGCGAGGCCGTTGACAATGGGAAACCATCAATGACATACAAGGGCTCACTACCAGCAGTAATAGACCCCGACCCCCTGACCTGTACACTTAACCCCTTTCCGGGAACACCCGTAGATTGCTTGACCCGTACGCCAGACATCTGTCCGATCAAGGCTTGATCAACGCGAGCAATAGGCCGTTCATCGAGATTTTCAGCGTTAAATTTTGAAACGGGTGCAATAAGATTAGTCCGCTTTTGCGTTCCATAGCCAATGACAACGACTTCGTCAAGAGCTTCCTGCTTGGATATCATGTCTACCTGCAAAAAAGAGCGGTTGGATACGATTAAGGTTTTAGATAGGTATTCTATCGAAGTGAAGGTAACTTTATCCCCCGGCTTGGCCACGATACCAAATTCACCATTTTTATTCGTCGTTCCACTACCTTTGCCGTTCACACGGATAGTCACTCCGCTAATAGGCTGACTTTTATCGTCAACAACTTTTCCTTTCAGCAGTTCTTGAGCATATAATACCTGAGTCAATGCCAACTGGATCATTACCACGGTACCATATCGTAAGCTATTTTTCATGGGTTGAAGTTTAAATTGTTACTTGTGATTTATATTGGTAACAGGAAGTTATAGCATCCCTTTAAACTAACTATCCTGAACTTACAGGTTCGCAGGTATCTCCGTTTATTTTAGAAAGCAAAAAGCCCCATTTAAGGGGCTTTTTATAGTTATACAGGCCTATTAATGTAACAACTTTTTCTCTTTCCATCCGCACGAAAGCTACTGACCACTTTTTATGCTCGCAAAAAATCAATCAGATAAAGACAAGCTCGCACGAACACATCCAATCGTTTCTCATTTAATAACTCCAAATGGTCACTGGCCCAATCAGCCCACTTTCCATGGGCGCCCAGTTACTGGCATCAAAATCTTTATAATTGATATTGACGAAATTGATTTCGTGATAATTACGCCAGGTAACTTTTTTGCGGTCTAGATAGCTCATACGGTTGGCCATTAAGTTGGCGACTTCAATACGAATCTTGTTTTCGCCATTTACCAATAATGGGGTAATATCCTGTTGAAAAGGAATTGACCATAACACACCGGCGTCCTTTCCGTTAATATACACTCTGGCACTTTCCGCAACACGCCCAAGCTTGAGTAGATATGATTTTGACAAGTCTTTATGGATAGAGAATGTTTTCTCGTAGTTTGCTGTACCCGAAAAATTAACAGCATCTTTATCGCCCCATTCGGTCCACGAAGAGAGCTGATCAAGCTTTTTAGCCTTTGGTAAAACAGGTCCTCCGGCAATAAAATTCACTTTCCAGTCGCGGTCCAATTGAGCCACTTGGTGTAACTCATCCTGATAGCGGAAAGGTTCGCTGGCTTGTTGCTCCGAGGCCAAGACAATCCAGGAATAACCCGATGGAATCTGCACCCGTATCTTTCCATCAGATGATGGCAACTGATAGGTCGGCCCAGTCTGGGGATCCAATAAAGAATAATATTTCGCTTGTACATTCAGCGCGATATGGCGATCCACGGTCTGTCCGCTGTGATTGACTAAATAATAATAGGTATCCTTACCGGCAACTCTTCTTGAAAACTTTAGCCCGGTTTGATTAATCCGTTCAGGTAATATCTGTTCGGTTTCCAGGGCTGAATTAATATCTGTAGTCAAATAGATTTTTCCTTTTCCAAATGCTGTATACTGATTAGCCTTATGTTTATCGAACCCTAGTGATGCAATTAATTTATTGAACAGCGTGCGGCGTTGTTCTAATTGGCCGTAGCCAGGCACGGTCAGTGGTAATTTTTGGAAAATAATAGTTGCTCCCTGGTTGGCCATTTCCAGAATTTTCTGCAGGGTCACTTCTGAAAAATAATGACAGGCAGGTATATAAATTGCTCGATACGGGATCGCATCCTTTGATGTTTGTAATTTTCCGTCGTTTACTGTAGTTCCCGCCAAAATTTTATCAGTTGCAAAATCAAAGCTATACCCCCGTTTCTGCAGCTGAACACTTTGTTTATAAAATTGCGTTGGATGTAACCATTCGTCAACATCATGAACCTTTAGTGCCTTATCCATTCCTTTGGCATTATTCCAAATATCATAAATGGGCCAATATACCAGCAGTTCATTGTCGGCCCGGCTGGATTGAAGGATGGATTGCACACGCGTAATATATTGATTCAAACCAGTAAGGTGATCCCAGAACGAGTTTTGCGGAACAAAATTAACGGAAGCATAGAACAACCATCCCGGAAAAGGTACATTTTTCGGCGAATAGGTTGTCCCGTGATAGAATACATGATTCACCCCAGCGAGGAATAGTTGTTCGACTTCAGGTTTCGTTTGTGACAAGGAGGTTTTAAAATGTTCCGTAAGCCATGTGAATGTTTCCGAAGAAGTATATTTTTTACCGTATACATTTGTCGCCGATGTCGCAAATTTTGCCATCATGGGATCCGGGTCCACATTACGGATATCAGCAGTATCCCGTCTTAATCCGGGAATATCGAAACTGCTGGATCCAAAGGTTTCACACTCCGCAATATCGGTATCCGCATACAAGTCAATCAGATTTCCTGGAGATCCATGGGCTTGATTTTTTGAAATCGCACGATAGCGATGGGCAAAATCCGTAAATGGGATCAAGAAATTCTGGGCAAGTAGTGCATTCACAACTTCACGATAATCCGATTTAAGGCCTGCTGTTTTAGCTTCATCCTTACCTTTACCCGCAAAATCTAGCAGGTTATCTTGAAGTTTGTATCCTTTTATCCGTTCGAATGATTGCAAAAACTCATCCGTCCAATTTGCCCCATATACTTCGTAGCTATCGTTAAAAAAAGCACGCACATGCAGTGGTTTATCCTGAAAAGCTTCGGTAAATCTATTGAAATAAGATAGGACAGATTGCTGTCCAAGGTGATCGAGCGTATACCCCGCTCCCCCCGGTGCGGCACGTTTGACTTTCTGCCCCGTTCTACCAGAAAATACCGCTAATAGACGAATATCGGCAGGCGCTTCCCATGTTCCAGTGGTCTTTGAAATATAATCATCCAGTTTAATCTCACTATTGTCGGCTCTAAATGCCCGTAAAGCCTGCAGAAAGAAATAATGCTGTTTAGGATCCTTAGGTTTTAGGGGAAACGTGATCCTTTCACCTTTTTTCAGTTCAAATTCATCCAGGATTAATTTGGCAGCGGCATCCTTTTCTTTGATTTGAGGTCCCCCGAATGGCCACCCCGTACCCAAATTAATGTCTACCCCCATTCCCAAGGCATTGGCCTTATCCGTTGTTACACCTAACATATTCATCCATTGTGGTGAAAGAAAGTTCAGGTAGTTGGATTCAAATCCTTTAGCACCATAAATCGGTGTTACCTCGACGCCACCAAATCCGCTTTTGTTAAATAAGGTTAATTCACGTTCGAGATTAGGCCGGTCCACAGCTGAACCCAGCCACCACCAACGTGTCCAAGGTCTCATTTCTTTGGTAACTGCTGGCCATAGATCCTGCGCTATCGTTCGACCGACAGCCAAAAGATTACAGGCAAGCACTAATGATATATAGATTTTCTTCATGTTAAAATTAACCTAATCCATGTGAAACACCTTTTTCAAATTTATCGACACTGGGGAGTGGTCGGGATTTACGTCCATGATATCATGCATATAATCCCACCATTGCTGAACAATAACTTCCTTACCCAGCTCTTGTGACGAATGTCCTGCTAAATACTGAACCGCAAATAAAGTATCCGTCTCCTCATCCAAAAAAATACTATAATCAGACACCCCGTTTTCGCGCAATAAGGTTATTAATTCTGGCCAGATCGCATCATGTCTCTGCTTGTATTCCGCAGACATGCCCGGTTTCAATTTCATTTTAAATGCTATTTTCTCCATTTCGTTTATGTACTGAACTATTTTGTATGATCGCCAAATATTCTTAATTAGCCAATACCTGATGTATGCGGGTACTTATCTTGCCAACATTTTATAGACTTCTGTTCCACCTAATAAGAAACAACCCAAACCGTAATCTTCAAAATCCGGCTGACTTGAAAAACTGACCGGCTGACCATCCTTAGGTTCCTTTCCCGTTCCTTGTAAATAGCCCAAAAAACCAGAAGGGTGTACCGCTTCTGCTGTCATTGCTTTCCACGCCTTTTCTACAACAGGTCGATATATTTTAGCATCTAGGAAACCATTATTGATGCCCCAGGCCATACCATAGACAAACAGTGCAGTGCCTGAAGTTTCACGCCCACCAAAATTAGTCGGATCGTGTAGACTGACATTCCAGAATCCATCCGGTCTTTGAATAGGAACAAGTGCTTCCATCATAGCTTTATAATCCGACATGTACTCGGCACGATGTGCTTCGTTCTCCGGAATCAAAGAGAGTACCCTAACCAAAGCTGCCACAACCCATCCATTGCCGCGTGACCAATAGCAATCCTCACCATTCGGCTCCTTGTAAGGAGGAACAAAATCCTTATCGCGCCACCAAAGTTTATCCGCCTTATTATACAGGCCTCCACCTTCTTGCGTTTTTGAATGATGATACATTTTATACATGTAATCAAAGTAAGTTTGATCCTTCGTCATTACCCCCAGTTTAGCATAAATTGGCATGGCCATTTGTATGGCATCAATCCAGGTCCAATCGTCTACTTTTCCAGATTTGATAATGTAATCTATATTAGCTTTAATCTTTTGGATACGCTCAGGCTTAGCTTCAATTTCATAGAGATCCAGGTAGATCTGCCCACAAGCTTGGTCATCGGCATTTCGAGTTTCCAAACCGTTGCGCATACCCCAGTCATGTTTATTTCCCCAATCCACAGCATAATTGTAGTATTCGTTATTTTTATCAATCTGATAAAGTGCCATGAGCCCTTCGTAATAAACGGCTCGGGTCCAGATATTGCTCGGCCGCCAACGGTTGGTATAGATCGGTTTACCGGTGTCTGTCCATTTGTTCATGAAATAACGATTGGTCAGCTGCAACGACTGAAGTACATCTACAGCGGTTAATTCCTGCTTCTGTTCGACAACTTTCTTCGTCGATGAACATGCTGAAAGGAAAAACGCAATCATCAAAGTGGCCGTATAAATATTAAATAGTTTCATGCTTTGTTTGCTTTATAATTTATTTATCAGGAGAATTTCCCTTTTTTTGTACAAGTTGTTCGTATGGTATCACTCCGACTCTTTTCGCCCAATTATCATAGACCTGAATCATTTCATGATATATTTTCGGAAAAGTGGTGGACAAGTCTACCGTTTCGCTCCGATCGTTTTCTAAATCATACAGATACCAGCTGTGTTCAGGATAGGAAGACACAAGTTTCCATTTTCCTTTGCGCACAGCTTTGTTGCCCTCATGCTCAAAACAAATTTCCCTATTAACATCCCCATTTTGTGCTGTCCATAGTGGAAGCAAGGACAATCCTTCCATCGGTTGAATCGTATTACCTGCATAGGTTTTAGGATAGCTTGCTCCTGACCATTGTGCTAAGGTTGGCATGATATCGATCAAATGAGCTGGCCTATCAAACTGTTTCCCTCTTGGTAGGAATTTCGGTCCATAAGCGATAAATCCGGTGGCATTCCCACCCTCAAACTCCCAATGCTTGAACTTTTTGAAAGGCGTATTGCTCACTGCAGCACCTTCAACTCCATAAGCTGTAAAAGAGCGTGGGTGACTGGCAGGAAATTCGTTAGCCGCTCTAATTTCTGCCGTAAATCCAGCATTGCTTATCGTTTCATTACTCGCGCCGTTATCAGAGAGAAAGATAAAAACAGTGTTGTCCAATTGCCCCTTCGATCGGAGGAAATCAACCAGTCTGCCAACATTCTGATCCAATTCGTCTACCATCGCCGCGTAGACAGCCATCTTTTCGTCCCATTTGACTTTTTCTTCCCAACTGCAATCATTCCAATTTCGCAATGTTGTATCAATTGGTGACAATTTGGTCGTAGGCGGCAATATCCCTAACTGCTGCTGTTTTTGAAAACGCTTTTCACGAATAGCCTCCCATCCTTCCATATATTTACCCCGATACTTTGCAATATCCTGAGGTTTGGCATGTATAGGCCAGTGGGGAGCCTGAAAAGCGAGGTATAGAAAAAAAGGATTCTCTTTTTTAGTTTCTAAATGCTCACCAATGAAAGTCATTGCATAATCTGTATAGGCATCCGAGCTATAGTAATCTTTTGGCGGAACGATCGCCTCATTGTCCAAGGCTATCGTTAATGTTTGATTGGGGCGATAAGGCCGGTTTTCAAAGTAGCTGTTTGCTCCATCAATTAGCCCATAGTAGCGCTGAAATCCACGCTGCCGGGGCCAATTTTCCTTTTCCTGTCCAACATGCCACTTCCCAGCCATATAGGTTCCATAACCTGCGCTTTTCAATAGTTCGGCCAATGTGACCGAATTTCTGTTCAAATAACCCTGATAGGCTGGAAAAGGACGCTTGTTCATCATATCGCCGACTCCCGCCTGATGCGGATATAATCCGGTCAATAGGGAAGCACGCGATGGACAACAACGCGAAGCATTATAAAAATTAGTCATCTTAATCCCTTCCTTTGCCATTTTATCCAGATTTGGAGTCTGAATTTCAGAACCAAAGCAACCCAAATCGGAATAGCCCATATCATCGGCCAGAATCAACACAATATTGGGCCGTTGCTGTGCATGCACTTTAAGTAGTGTCAACAGAAAAAAGATCGCCACAGGAAAGGTAGATTTCTTCATACTACATAAATTTCTTTAATCCGATTTTGGTTTGTTTTTTCAATTGCTCAGCAACGAGTTTAGCATTCAGCAAAGCACCGGCTTTTATTGTATGGGTCGCATCTTTAGGATCAAAAAATTCCGTTTCTACTTTCTTTTTTCCCAATGTTTCATACTGGGCAATCACGAGATCCTGCAATGGTATAAAGAAAGCACCACTCTGCTGGGCAGCTTCCTCAGCCCATATTGCATAATCCGATTTACGAACCTGATTTCCATCCCAAGCATTGCGTGGAATGGGTGAACAGATAATTGCTATCGCTCCCTTATCCTGAATATTCTTTACAAACCTACGCAAGTAAAAACCATAGCTATAGACTACTTCATGCTGTTTCAGCAATGGATTATACACTTCTTGGTAATCATCACCATTTCCCTTTATCGTTCCTCGAGCGCGTAACGTGTCCACAATGGGACTTGAATCATTATGCCCAAACTGGATAAGTACAAAGTCACCAGGCTGAATGCTATCCAGTACTTTTTGCCAGAGTTTTGGATTATTATAAAATGTTCTTGTGCTTGTTCCCCCGAGTGCACGATTCTTGACATTAATTTTATCGGATTTAAAATACTCCCCTATAAAACTTCCCCAGCCCCACTGTCCGTTCGAGCCATTTCCCTGTCCGTTTTTTACTGTAGAGTCACCAATAATAAACAAGTTCGGTTTGTGCTGCTTTTCCAAAAAAGACATGCTAATTACAGCGAAAAGGACCGCAGCCCAAGGCAACAATTTCAATTTCATCTTCGTTACTATTTAATATATTGTACTAACTGACTTTTAATCCTACGGAATCCTTCGATAACAGACCATGCATTTTCTCGCGCTCCGTCTTTATTCGTATGTGTATGGTCACCGGGAAAAAAACTGGTTTTTACCAGTTCTGGTCCAAGGCGATCATATTTATCTGCGGTAATACTATTCAGATCCAGAAAAGGAACGCCTTGTTCTTCGGCAATCTGCTTACCCCACAAGCCAAAGTCTTTGTCGGCCCGCTTCACTTTACCTTGATCATCCCATTGGTTGCGCGGAATCATGGATAACAAAATCGGTGTTACCCCCTTTTTCTTTGCTCCAATTACAAAGAGACGCAGGTTTTCACCATAAGTGTGCACGGTTTCCCTCTTCCCATTTCCCCAATCTAAAACAACAGAATCTTTACCGATACCCCTTAGCACACCTCGATAGCCTTGTTTGCTGGTATCAGGTTTACTTCCCTCGTTATGACCAAACTGAATCAATAAAAAATCTCCAGGCTTGAACAAAGAATCAACTTTTCTCCATCTTCCCTCTTTAACAAATGTACGTGTACTCCGACCCGCCATCGCATGATTGTCCACACGGACTCGTGTCGTATCCAGTAATTCAGGAAGCAAGGTACCCCAGCCCCAATATTCCTTATTGCTGTTCTTAACTGTCGAATCACCGATAAGATAAATCGTGGGTCTATTTTGCTGCTTTGCAAAGGATATTAAAACAACCGCTACCAATGCCATCCCTATCCATTTTATTGTATGCTTCATTTGCTAACTTATCTATTTTTTTTAATCAAACAATTCCAATCGTACGCGTCTAAATTTCTATTTTGTGCGGGCAGGCTTCACCAACTGAATATTCGGTTTGACCGGACGATCCATACTTACACCAAGGTAATACCCCGTATGTGGCGGTTGATTATAGGCTACATTCTGCCATGCTATACTCAAGCGATATTGTGGATCATGCATGAGTGTATAAACACGCTTTTCCGTCGGGATCGTTGTTGTATAGATACGCAGATATTGATTATCATCTGAACGTAGGATCAATTCTTCCCGCCAATCACCGAAGATATCCGCGCTCAGGTTGGGCGTACTTTTAGTTCCATTAATCGATGATGCTCCCACCGCCGTAAAGATTCGTTCTGTTTTTCCATTTTTATATTTTTCAATATAGTTGCTGTTTAAAAGTTCACGGCTCAAATCAGCATCCCACCAAATCAGAAAATTGGTCGATCTCGGAGCCGGTCCTACACGATTACCTTTGGTATCGTACATATCTCTAGATCCCAGCCACCACAGATACGCCCCTTTATGATCGGGATCTATATTTGCAGCAACACCGCGAGGAATATCTTGGTCTATTGCACTTTTAAACAAAATTGCCCCGGTTTTGGCATCCAATAAAGCCACACCAGTCCCTTTCCGCCCACCTTTCAGTTCATGGATTCCAAAAATCTCTAGGCCGGGTCTATCCGGATCCAAATCACTGACATGCAAAGCATCACCATGCCCAAGCCCTGTACTATATAGACCTTTTCCATGATCATCAATAACCATCGAACCAAAGACAATTTCATCTTTGCCATCTTGGTCTACATCCGCAACCGTGAGATTGTGATATCCCTGACCAGAATAAGGATCTTTACGAACTTTGCTGTCGAATACCCAACGGCTTATCAGTTTTTTATCTTTAAAATCCCATGCTGCCAAGGCCGTACGTTCGTAATATCCTCTTGTCATGACAACACTCGGGTTTACGCCATCCAAATAGGCTACACAAGCTAAAAATCGATCACTGCGATTGGCATTGGTATCCCCCCATGAACTTAGCTCTCCACGTTGTGGCAGATAATCAACCGTACTCAGGGCTTTTCCCGTCAATCCATCAAATACCGTTAAGTATTCAGGACCTTTCAATATACGACCAACTGTCTGCGAATTTAATACGGTATCACGCCAATCGGCCTGTGCATCACCAATAACATTTCCCAGTCCATCTTTAGTACCGTCGGCCGTTTTACAGACTAACTCCGCACGGCCATCACTATCGAGGTCATAAACCATAAATTGGGTGTAATGTGCCCCTTCACGGATATTTTTACCTAAATTAATTTCCCATAAAAAAGTACCGTCCAGTTTGTATGCTTGCAATATAGGTTCGGAAGTTATGCCATTGTGCGCATTGTCGTGTCCAACACCAGTCTGATGAACAATAAGTTCATACGTCCCATCACCATCCAAATCGCCGACGGAAACATCCCCAGGCATATAGCCTTTAGGAGTGCGTAAAGGAATATCCAAGTATTGCTGTACTTTTTGATCTTTTGGTAAGGTCAGTTTAGCCACTTCTTTCTCTTTTCCTCCAGCGACTATATTGAGAATATACGTTACATCTTGATTCAAATCGATATGATCGTCCACGAAGTTAGTTCCCTTCACTAAAGGTGAAGGGTTCAGTTTTTTCAGCTGACCATTCCTTTCCTTTCTATAAATTGCGAAGGCTGTATCAAAATCGTCAGTACCAAGCAAACGCCAGCTTAAGAAAACAGAATTATCGGTCGTTTTTAGGCCGATCATTCCTCGATCCAAAAACTCCATTTTGCGTTGACCTGAAACAGCAAGAGAACCGATCAGCGCTCCTATTAAAAGAATAAGTTTTGTCTTCATCATCGTAGGCCTAATTCACAAAAACATGCTGGTAAAGCATATTATTGCTTTTTATTGTTAACAGTCACCTGATTCAGGACAAAGTTTTTAACATATTCCTTATGAATCACGGGATCTTTGGCGGCGCGGACATGCAGATTTTGAAATGTAAAATCCGACAGTACATATTGCTCCGAGTTGAGTACATCAAATACGATGTCGCAATCTAGGTCAATATTGCGCAAAACAATATTTCTTGCATACGACATTTTAATATCTTTCTCGCCCTTCAAATCAAAAAATTGGGTCCAAGGTTTAATAAACAACATGCTATTGACATTTCCCTTGATGTTTTCGATCAGAATGTTTTCATATTCCTGGGGTGTATCGGGACGCATTTTTAATTGCAGTAGCTTACGTGCTTTATCTAAGGTATTGTTCCTAAAAATCACATTGTAGCTATGAATAGATTCACTGCCGCAAGTGAGTGCGCTATGACAAAATCCAAAAAAACAATTTTCAATAATAATATTTGAATTGGGGCCGTTGTTAGGATCTTTGTCGGACTTAGGCCCTTTACCGCCTTTTAGTGCAATGGCATCATCGTTAACGGATAAGTAACAATCTTTAATCAATACATTACGGCAGACATCCAAATCGATCGCATCGGAACTAGGTGCTTTCACAGGTTCCTTTGGTGCTGAAATATGTAAACCGATCAATTTGAGATTTTCACATTTATAATAATGCGAGGTCCAAAAAGGTGAATTGATCAAGCGAATGCCTGAAACCTGTACATCCTTGCTGTTGGACACATAAAGTAAACGTGGACGCATCTCGTCCATATTTGTGCATTGTGGATTAAACTGTCTCCTAAGCCAGAAGGATCGCCAGTAGCGTAACCCGTTTCCATCGAGTGTACCTTTACCCGAAATTGTAAATCCATCCACCTGGTCTGCATTGACAAGCGCCAAAAAATACTTCACTGTTTGCCCTTCCATCCGAGTTTCCGCTAGCACAAAATCCGCAATATCATCACTTCCTTTCAGTACAGCGCCTTCTTCGAGGTGTAAATGTGTATTCGGTTTAAAAAATAAGGATCCACTCAGGTAGACACCTTTAGGCACTATGACTACACCTCCACCGCTGGTATAGGCCTTATCAATAGCCTGTTGAATTTTGGCCGTTTGCACGATGGTGCTATCTGACGCAACACCAAAATCTGTGATGAGAAATTTCTTTCCGAGCGTTTCGATCTCAGTCGATTTTACAGTCTCGAACCATGTTGAAATTACCGTTCCGTCCGGAAACTTTCCTTGCGCATGTACATTGGACAAAATCGCAATTGATGTAAGCAGATGTAAAAATCGAAAGAATTTTTTCATAATATTAAGTTTTATTAAGTCTTCTTTTCCCGCTTGTCTACAGCTTAATTAAAACGTGCAGACAATACCGTCAAATTGATCAGCGTATTTAAGGATGCCTAAATAAGTAGCTAGTTTTAAAAGTATCAACATTTTTAACAAGAGCCGTCCTGTAGTATCCTGAACAAGCTCAATTACACAGTCAACACATCTTCATTTTCATTGATAATAAACCCAATAACAAGGATTCAAAGCTATTCGTAATATATTTGTTATAGAATTCCCAACACCAACTCCATACCAACTTAACACCAACTCCTAACTGTAACCACTGTGAGTCCACAGTGAGTCCACGTTGAGTCCACCTTTTATGGTGCATTCACTATGCTTTTACCTTTTTAACAATCCGCTTGCAGTTAGGAGTTGGTATGGATTTGGTCATAACTTATCCTTAAGACAGCATATCCAAAACCACCTTGCACTGTCCTGCTTGGTAAAATTAGAAGATCAATGGCAATCCCGAACTTCCAATTCAGACCGTACAATTGAAGATGTACATCTAAAAAAACAACATCAACTGCTATTCAAAATAAATACTTCAATGATTTTCCCTACACGAATAGCGATAAAAGTGAATAAAGTACAACCTTTTGGGGTTCAAGAAATCTAAATAAGCATTATTGAAAAGAATACATACTATTAGGGGTACACCATAAAAAAGGGCTTTTCTAAAAAATAGAAAAGCCCTTTTTTATGCATTATTCTTTTAATCTGTCAACACATTAACCTTAGGCATAACAAATTGTGTATTTTCTTTTTCGCCCTTCGGGGTACCAAAGTAAAAATAGAGTGTCCGATTAATCTTTTTATCCATTTGATTAAGCTCACCTGCGGGTCCATTCACCCCAGCATTTCCATTGATTCCCAACGCCAGTTTTGTTCCAATAGGAGGAATAGCATCCAAAAAGGAAATATCCCCCGTCGGCAACTGCGGATAACCTTTGGGACCGGAAATTCCGTAGAACTCGAATAATCGCACAAATAAATCTTCCTGATCTGTTGCAACCAAAAACTTCCCTTGCACTGTATTGAATTGTATCCAACTAACATCCGAGAAGTAGCCTTTAAACTCAGGAAATGTCCATGGCCCAATACCTGCTTTTCCGTCATTATACATTTTTTCCCATGTATTTAGTGTGACACCTTGCATCCTATTCTTCCATACGCGATAAGGGCCATTACCAAGCCATTTGGCCCCAATAATATAGTTTTCAGGAAAATTAAAGCTCACTCCAGCATAGGGTACTGCTTTGCCCATATGATAAGCATAATCAAGTTTTAACCACCCGTCTGGGCGCATCGTCCAACGGATAAAACTTAGGTTACCATCAAACATAAACTCAACAGCTTCATTTTTTCCGTCTTTCCAACGTTTAGCACTTTTCAGCTCCGACTGTCCATCGATAAGCACCGGACCATTATTGAAAGCCAATTTCATGCTATAATCATTGGCCAGATCAACCAATAATCCTGTTTTTTTGGAAATCATAGCTGTTATTCCGTTTGCCTTAAGCATATAATTCGCACTGTCTTCTTTCACTTCAACATCGGTAGAAGATTTCAACGGCAAAATTTCCGCAGTAAGCATTTGATTGGATTTTACACGCCAGGTCCAAGTATAAATTTCCTCCCCGTGTGGATCAATCGCAGTCAATATCAGCGCATCATATTGTTTCCAGTCGCTCGGTAAATTCAATTGCAAGTTTCCCTTTTGTGTTGGAGGCAATATAGGACTGTCGACGTGTAGATGTAGTACTGAATCCACACCTGATTCATCCGCATAGGGTTGTTGATAGGTAATCAGTTTACCCTCAAATCGACAGTTTTTCAGATCAGTAAAATGATAACGATTTTCCACCGAAATCGTTCCGTTGAAGTCAACAGGTAATTTCTTCATCGTAATATGTACAGGTGCATAGATCTCCCGAATGGCATAGAAACTGCCCTCCTTTTCGCGATGTGGCCCAAGAATTCCATCAGGGGCATTTACGCGGTTGACATCAATCGCATTATTGAAATCTGTACGCACAATACCTTCATCTGCAAAATCCCAGATAAATCCGCCGGCACCTAATTTGGCATTCCAGTGCAGCTCCCATATATCCGCCAATCCTGCCGCAGCACCTCCATCATCCTGTGCGTGGAGAAATTCGGTTGGCATATAAATATTTGGTCCTTCCAGAATTTTTTTTGTCGAATAAAAATCTTCATAATGGTTACAGTCGATTCCATTGATTGCATTTCCCGGTCTATGATGTGCATGAATGACTGTTCTCGCCGAAAGATCATATTTCTTGTACTCGTCTACAAGTTCTTTATTATGTCCACCTTCATTGCCGTTGCTCCAAAGTATAATGGAAGGATGGTTAGCATCTCGAATAACCATTTCTCGCACCAACTTTTTACCCACAACGGTACTGTATGCTTTTTGCCAGCCAGCCAATTCATCCAAAACATATAAGCCCAATGAATCGCAATATGCCAAAAAAGATCTATCTGGCGGATAATGCGAACAGCGGACCGCATTCATATTCATTTCTTTGATCAATTTAACATCGTTCAGATCCAATTGCGCGTTTACCGACCGTCCGGTTTCGGGCCACCATACATGACGATTAACACCTTTCATCTTTACTTTTACACCATTGACATAAATGCCGTCTCCCTCACGAACTTCAATTGTTCTGAAACCAAAGCGATCTTGATATTGATATTCTTTATTCTTCCCGTTCCATAGGGTGTACGTGACCTGATATAGGTTTGGTGTCTCGGCGGTCCATAATAAAGGGTTTTCAACTTTCATTTCGACCAATTTCACTGAGTCTTTCGCAGTAATTGGAAACTGTTGAATCGCGATCACATTACCCTTCAGATCTTTGATCTCTACCGATAGTTTATTAGCCTTAGAGAGCCCCTCTAAGTGCACATTGCTTCGAAAAGCTCCGTCTGCCTTTGCATCGATAGCCGTCCAGCTGATGTGTTCCTGTGCTGTCGCTTCAAGGTATACGGGCCTATAAATACCGCCTAAAATCCAATAATCCGCAAGGCGCTCCGCATTGTTAACAGATTTATCGGAAGACATTTTTGACACAGTAGCCTCCAATATATTGGCCTTGCCAAAGGTGATCTTGTCGGTAACATCGTATTTAAACTGATAAAAAGCACCCTGATGGATATCTCCGGCTAGCTTCCCGTTGATCTTGACTTCAGTATCGGTCATTGAACCTTCAAAAACAAGGTTTATTTTTTTCCCTTTCCAATTCTTTGGGACAGTAAATTGATGCCGATAAAGACCTTTCTCATCATGGAAGGTAAAATTCTTGCCATAAGTCACATAATCCCGTCCATAGTTGTATGCCCCGAAACCTTGTTGTTCCCAATGGCTAGGCACAGCGATCTTATCCCATTTCCCGGCTTTACGCCCCCCCGTCACCCAAAAATCCCAATTAACGGTATGAACGTTGTCAGTTCCCGAAAGATACTGTATTTCTTTCCCAATCTGCGCTGAGGCGATATGTGCCATCATAACGTATATTAAAGCAAAGAGCGTAATTCGAATTTTAAGCATCGGTCTATTCATTTGGGTTAGCAAACTCCTAAAATAAAAAATTCAGGACGCACCAGTGTCCTGAACTTACCTGAATGGTTTCAGATCTAACCCCATACTTTTGGAACAGTACAGCACAGGATGACAAGTTCATTTGGTTTACGTAAACTTGCTGTATTGAATCGGTAGCTTTTCAATTTAATTGGCCTGTACGTATGTTATGATTTAGATGAGATGGTTTAAATCAAAGGAAAGCCTATAGCAAAGCATCATATTTTTTATCATAAATTTAGGATTAATTGGTTATTTTAAAGGTTTTCATTCTCCCCGTTTGAAAACCTTTTTTATTACAATCGCTATAATTAAGATGACAACTGTTATTCTCAACTATCTTTTCAATGATAATAGATTGGATAAAACGGTTGGATTTACCGTAAAAGCTGTTCCATGACGAACGCCTTTAGGGAAGCTCACCAGATCAGAGACATCTTCCCAGTTGATACCATCTTTACTACGAACAGCACCATATTTATGATCGCGGTATTTATCGAAATATACATATATATACTCCCCTACTTGCAGCGGCGCAGGGCCCTCCGCCCAATAATCGCCTGTGATTGGTTTAGAGACAGTAGTGGGAAATCCTTTGGCTAAATTCTTTGTTGCCGTGATTCGAATATTTTTTTCCGGTGGATTAGAGTTTTCGTTTTTCAGCACCATCATATATTCCTTATTGGCTTGTTGTATAATGGCCGCGTCGATCACACTAAATTCGGGATCAAAAAATAACTTAGTTTTTGAAAAAGTTTTAAAATCTTTCGTCGTCACGCTATACATCCGGTGGTTTAATCCTTTTTCACTAGCACTAGTCGGTACCTCTTTGTGGCGACCAGGAATTGTCGTGGCCCAAATGATATAATATTCTTTCGTCGCATTGTCGTAAAAAAGTTCGGGAGCCCATGCATTTTTTGCATCTGGTTCATCTACCATGACTGGTATTGCTTTTTGTTGGGTCCAATGCATCAAGTCTATGGAAGAGGAATATCCGATAATTTTGTCCCACCAACCTGTTGTCCATACCAGATGAAAGGTCCCATCGGGACCCTGACAAATACTGGGGTCGCGCATCAGTCTATCTTTTCCTACTGTTGGTGTTAAGAAGGGTTTTCCCTGATTCAATGGTTCCCATTTCAAACCATCCAAACTATAAGCTAGATGTAATCCATCAGCGCCATTATCTACAAAATACGAAAAAAGGTATACGGGAGATTGCGCCTTAACCAGGTAAGTTAAAAGAACGAATAGGGTAACTAGAAATTGTTTTTTCATTTTTGTCAAATAGAGATGAATAAAAACTAACATATACTTTTCTGCACAACTAGAGGTTTCATAGGAGTTGAATTGGGCTATTTTGCACGCGATGGAATTCGAATGATGGTTAACGAATAAGGTGGCAATTGCTGGTTTTTAAGCTTTTCCACTGGCACGGTCTTTTGTTCGGGCTTCGCTGTTGTACTCTTCAACTCTCCTGTGAGCTGCGCAACAACAGCAGGCTCAGTTTTTAGGTTGAATTTAGCTAGTTCCAATTCCATGTTGACGGCAACAGGCAAAACATTGACCATTTTTATAATGATTGATTGATCTTTAGGATCGTTAACAATAGAAAATGCCACGCGCTTCTGTACCTCAACGGCAGCATTAGAATAGCTGGCTTCCACAGGAACATATTCCGTTCCATTATTACGACCGAATAATTGCTGTACATAATAGGATGGCGTTAAATTCACATCGGTATTGTTGAAATAAATAAGATCGGGGCGCCATTGGGTATAGCCATCTTTGGCTAACAGCGGTGCATAGGAAGCCATCTTAACGATATCACCATTTCTTTCCAATGCAGTGAGATATGCGGCTTCGGCTAATGCCACTTCCAAGGTACTTGCACGTCCTTCGATATGAGCGGCATATTCGCCCAAATAAACCTGCGCTTTATTCCGATCGTATTTATCGTAGAAATCTTGATTATGAATAAACCATCCGGGTGTCTGGTAATAGTGTTCGTCCATAATAGGTACGCTTAATTTATCGGCGATTTTCCAACCCTCAACATAGTCGGTTCCCTCAAAAAATGGCCCCGCCGTTCCAATAACCTGTATATCGGGATATTTTTCACGGATAGCATTGTAAATCATCGTAAAACGCTCCTCAAAAACATTCGATATTAAATCTTCGTTACCCACGCCAATATATTTGAGATGAAATGGTTCTGGATGTCCAGCTGCTGCACGTACCTTTCCCCAGGTGCTATTTTTATCCCCATTGGCCCATTCGATCAGATTGAGCACTTCCTGGATATAGTCATCCATATCTTCCATTGGAATACCACATTGTTGCCCGCCCAATGGATGACCGTGAGCGCCCGAATTTTGACAGGGTACCCCAGCCGCCACTACCGGTACAGCATAGGCACCTATATCTTCACAAAATTGAAAATACTCATAATATCCTAAACCAACAGTTTGGTGATATCCCCACATATTGCGTTGTGGCACACGGCTTTCTAAAGGTCCTACAGTATTGGACCAATGGTAGATATTTTCGATACCATCGCCATGTGCTAAACAGCCTCCCGGAAAACGAACAAAACGTGGATTCAAAGCTGCAATAGCCTCGGCTAAATCTTTACGTAATCCATTTTTACGTCCTTTGAAGGTGTTTTGAGGGAATAAGGAAATCAGGTCCAAATCCAATTGTTGTCGATCTGTAAATACAAATTCCAATATGGCATCCTTACAGGTCGCATTGGCTGTCAATACCAATTGATATTTTTTCCAGTTTTTGCTGTCAACAACAAGGGATTTTTCATCAAGGATCTTTCCATCTTGTGTACTTATCCGGATTTTTAGTTGACGCCCTTTACCCGCAGTGCCCCGTCCAAAAAATGAAAGATCATAGCGTTCGTTTTTATGCAGAGCAATCCCATCGTAGCCTATATTTTTTAGTATACCCGCGCCTTGTAACCTCGCATAATGCTTATTATTGGGATGAATGGGATTGATACTGTCGATATGAAATTGTCCCGATCCATCCATACTCCAAGCTGTTTTCTCGTTCCAATTTTTGTCATGCCCTTGTTTATCGCTCAATTTATATTCAAAATCTCTATTTTGAATCAATTCCGCATAGAGACCTCCGTCTGCTGCATAATTAATATCTTCAAAAAATACACCTACCAACATATCGCTGATGGACTTGCTTTGTCCGATCTTTGGGGTTAACTTAACATCCAAGGGTTTTAAGCCTGCAAAGCGTACATCATCGTCAACACTTCGTTCGGACCATTGCTTTTGCTTAAGCAGAGCAAGATCATAATGTTTAATCAATTCTTTAATTACAGACCATGTAACTTTCAGCTTCGTTCCACGTAAACTTTCGCCATTAATGGAAATAATCTCACGGTCCAACAAACTGTTTTTTACAAGCGAAACCATTGATTTATCCAAATCATTTAATTCGACATAATAGTCTTGCCTGCCCCAATTAAAAAAATCAGTTGTAAAAGTATAGGCATATGGCCCATTATTTTCAGGACTTAATTGCCACGCACAGGACCACCCCCCGCCATTTCGAGGAAACAACACCGGATTTATCATCCGCTTTTCTGATCCCCAACGCCCATAATCTGATTTCACAAATGCGAGTTCTGTTCCAATAGCGTCCCATTGTTTACCGTCCAAACTCCAGGCATATAATAACCCTTCTCTACCAGCATTCTTATCTTTTGCATAAGCAAAGAGATAGGCTGAATCCGGTTCAGAAATCGTGCTGCTATAGGCGTATGCGGGCGTACTGAAAATCCAAAACAGACAAAAAAAGCAAATTGCTTTTGCAAGAAAAAAAGAGCAGGCTCTTAATGTGAAAATAGCTCGTTCCATTGGTTATAATTAATCAGAAATAATTATAAATGTAAATATTACATTTATAAAACACAAATCGAATGGTCAAATGATCGATCTGTCATTGACATGTTACGATGATATCGGCTTCTCGCAATCCGCAAAAAATAAAGAAAAAGGCCTGCACAAAGCAGACCCTTAACGTTTAAATCAATAATCCAAATCTATGCCGGCCTTACCGCAATTTAAATGGCAAATACCAATTGTTCATATCCATCAGCTTGCTGCGTACTGCTCCAGCTTTCGGGTTATTTGCTTTCAGCAATTTCTCATAGACTTTATCGGCTAGGAAAGCTGGATCATGACGGCGTTTTGCTATACGCATCAGATCGGACCAACGTTCGCCTTCGAAGGCTAACTCAAGAGCAGATTCTTCGATAATCTTATCTTCCAGATCAGCTTGCGGCACATTAAAAGCGGTCATCACGCTTCCGTAACCACTTACTGTACCTGGCCCATATTCAATGCCTGCGAATTGCCAACGCGGCATGGTAGCCCGTCCACGGATTCCCGAATTCCGATACCACACCCCACGTACGATACTCGCATTGTCGCGTGCATCAAAATAATAGGGCGAGGATTCGGCAAAAGTGGTCCTATTCGTCCCAAATCCTTCATGGGTTATCTCCGACTCCAATTCAAAAAAATTGCCAGGTATAATAAAACCGTCTTTCGTAAAAGCGCCATAATAGAAGGTACTGATTAGCCCCCAGTTTGCCAATGCATAGGCCAAACGGCCCTGACCATCACGATTAGCAGCTTCTGCAAAGCGAAGATGCGCCCCTGCGGCTCGATTGATATTCCAACGACCGCCCTTATTCAGCAAGCCCAATACATCTCCTGAATTGTCCGTAAATTTTGTAATCACAGGATCACCATTTGCAGCAACTTCATAAGATAGCTTACTCCGGGGATCCCAGGGAATACCCGCATTATTGGTCTGTGAATTCCATAAATCAATCACCTTTTGGGAGGGCTTAAGCGCATATTTTCCTGACTTAGCAAATAGCTCTATAAAAGGATTTCCAGGAGCAAAAGAGTTATGGTATGGAATAGACCAGTTCCATTCGGAATTCCATTCCCGTACCGTGTTCGATAGCGCAAACATACTTCGCCACCCGGCTGTTAGGGAATTGACCAAAGATGAACCCTCCTGGGCTCTTGCAAAACTCACATTAAAGTAGCTCCAGCCAATACGGTTGAAGTTGAATAGGTAATCAATATTGCTGTTATTGTCTTCAGCAGAGAGTAATCTCTTGTAACTCCTTGCGGCTTCATAATAGTTTCCTTTCCAAAGATAGAGTTCGCCGAGGACATGAGCCTTACTGATGAACACCTTCTGTGTGCTCGCGCCATCTGTCGTAAAAACCAATGTGCTGCCTGTCGGATAGGCATAAGGGTCTTGATATGGCAAATCTTTTGTATCATTGATCAGAGAATCGACCAAATGATCAAAAGTTGTTTTCGGATAGTTCTCCAAACTTTTAATCTCGTCAACACTTTCTATTGTATTTTTGATATAGGGAACATCTCCAAAGTGGATCCCTAATTGTAAATACAACCATGCACGCAGCATCGCGAGGTCAGAATAACGCTGATTAAATTCGGTATTGCTCAGCTTACCCTGCCGCTCCATCACCTTGAAGTTCTTCAAGGCATCATTGCAATTGAAGATAATTTTATAAAAAGCAGATGGATCGGCATAAGGATTATCTTCCGCTACTTCATGATTGGAAACTTGCTGCAAATAGGGATTTGCATTTTGTGTTACATCTATGAGATCGGCCCTTAATTCGTTCAGGACAATATAACGTTCACCTAGCCCAGCTACTTGTCCATAAATCCCGAGCACCACCGCATCAGCATCGGCAAGCGTATTGTACATTTTTGAACTGTCCAATTTATCTTCGGGAGAGAAATCCAATGCTTTCTTACAAGATGTAAAAGAAAGGCTACAGGCCAATATGGCCCAAAGCGAATATTTCGAATATTTTCTGTATGTGATAAACATAGTATATTAAATTTTTATAGACCGATCCGCAATCCCAGCTGCACAGAGCGAACGATGGGTTCCAGCGTCACATCAACCCCTTGATGAAAAACATCAGCAGACTGCGCGAATTCAGGATCATAACCCAAATATTTACTTAAAGTCAACAAGTTATTGGCAGTACCATATAGACGGACGTATTTGATGATACGTTTATTGACTGGAATACCGTACTCAACGGAAAGCTGACGAAGCCGAACATATGAGCCGTCTTCTATCCATCGGTTTGAAAATCGACTATTTCCCATTGGATCGTTGAGCGCAACGCGAGGTACATCGGTTTCCTGGCCCTCCGCCCGCCATCTATTTTGTAATAGTCCTGTCTGATTGTAAAATGTACTTCCCGACTCTAGTTGCGCCCGTGTATAGTTATAAATATCATTGCCTAAGCTGAACGTCACCAATGCACCGAATTTCCAGTTTTTATAGGTCAGGCTGTTATTCAATCCGCCCACCAGATCTGGATTAGGATCACCTAAGATCATTCTATCACGATCATCAATGATCTTATCACCGTTACGGTCGGTAAATCGAGCATCTCCTGCCTGGAAAGGTATTTTATTGCCTGTTGCATCTAAAATCGCCAGTCCGGAAGCGGCAGCTTCAGCACTGGTACGGTAAACACCGTTGAACTGGTACCCATAAAAGGCATTTGGTGCGCCGCCTTTCTCGCTCACAAAAGTTCCACCGGCATATTGTGTATAAGATGTTTCGGGAAGATCTGTGATCGTGCTTTTATAGTGACTTAGTGTCAATGATGCATCCCATTTGACCGGACCCGTCAGCATACGTCCAAATAACGTAAAATCAATACCGCGTGTACGCATTGCGCCATTATTATAGAGGTAGTAACTAATTCCAGACACAGTATTCCCCGAATTATAGGCTAGCATATCACTTGTCTTGTTTTGGTAGATATCTACGCCTAAATTGATGCGTTCATTCAACAACGAAAGATCTGTCCCAACATTTATTTTTTCAACTTTCTCCCATTTTAGATAAGGATTGGCTACACCATCGCGCACAAGCCCCTGGACACCTAAGAAGTTCTGGGAAATGTAATTCTGCCGCGCGTCATAATTGCCAATATCATCGTTGCCTGTAATTCCATAACTCGCCCGAAGTTTCCATAATGACACCGTACTATTTTCTTTCAAAAAATCCTCATTGGACAATAACCAGGCAGCTCCAACGGCCGGAAACACTGCATACACCTTATCTGCAAGCTTCAAGCCTCCTTTTGCTTTATCTCCAAAGCGGGAAGATCCATCCATTGATATGGATGCATTTAAGATATAGGTATTTTTCCAGCTAAAATTACCTAAAGCATAGGCCGTCATATTTGCCCATTTACCAATATGTCCGCCATAGACCCGGGATGCCGGTGTCGAATTACCAATACTGACCAGCTGATCGGTGGCCGAATTATAGCCTAATGCATAATCTTGTTCCGAATCATGCTTATGGTACCGGAATCCACCACTAGCTTCCAAACGGCCTTGAGTTCCCCAATCCTGATTGTATTGTAGACGCAAATCATTTGAAATTGAATAGTAACGAGCCACCTGCGCGCCCAGGCGACTGTAAACTTCCATATTATTTATCGTATCCTTCGCGACTCCTTTTTTAGGAATAAAGAAATCCTCTTGCGCTTTGTCATAGGTTACAGTAGACAAATTACTTAACTTAAAATTTGAATTGAACGCATAGTTGAACACCAAAGAGCCCAAAAATCGATATGCCTTTTTATTGTTAATCCCATTTTGTGTAAGTTGCATCGGATTAGAATAGCCGAAATAATCAGCTTCGGCATAATTCGGTGAGATGCTACCATCTGGAGCAATATCATGCTTATTTAGAAATGGAGACTTAATCAATGAAAGAAACAGCGGGTTGGTCTTCGGTGATAACCCCTGATCCTTCAAGTTTTGCTGCCCATAACCTATGGAGATATTCGTCTGAGCAGTAAATTTCCTGGTCAAGTTCATGTCGCCATTAAAACGTGCCGTGTAGCGACTTTGCTTTGTATTGTCTAAAACACCTTGTTCATTATTGTAACCTACTGACAAGGCATAGCGTGCAATGTTATCTCCGCCTGTCACGCGAAGAAAATAATTTTGGTCGACCGTATTATTAAGCACTTCTTTTTGCCAATCCGTTTCGTTATGATACTTTGCATATTCATCGAATTTTGGGTTATCATTATTGAAAGGCATATTGGCAATTTCCTCACCACTGTACGTACTCGTTGCCAACAAGTCATTCAAATAACTTCGATAGGCATAAGATTTCATGACAGGAATAGTTTTCGGACGGAAATTATAGCTTGTTGTTGCCTGCAAATCAATCTGTGTGGCCAACTCTTTTGAATGGTTGGTGTTAATGACCACGACTCCATTGGAGGATCTGGCGCCATAAATATTAGCGGAGACTGCGTCCTTCAACACCGTGACATCTTGAATATCACGCACGTCAATATGCTGCAAGGCATTATTGAGATGTCCTGTGGTTATAGAAGGACTCAAATGTTCCGCATGATATACAATACCATCAACAATATACAAGGGCTGATTATTGGAATATAATGATTGCAGCCCTCTAATATGGAGATTTCCACCAATTGATGGTGTTCCTGAATGTCGCGTTACTTGCACTCCGGCCAGCTTACCCTGCAGGTAGCTATTGACCGTCTCAGAATTCTGTTCCCAGGCATTAAATTCTAATTTATCGACTGCGCCAGTATTGTTTAAAACTCCATTATCACCAAATACTGTCTCTGTTTTTTTATAGAAAGAACGGTACCCCTCAGGGTATAATACCACCTTCATGGTTCCATCTAGCAGCACTGGTACCTGTTTGGCGATATATCCATCCAACGAGACTTCAACGATTGCATTGGAAACCGGTAGTTCCAAACGGAAATTCCCTTTACTATCTGTCAATTTCGCTACGCTAATACCATAAGTGATACGGGCACCTGCAATAGGTTTATTGGTTTGGCTGTCATAAACCGTACCTTTAACAGAATAAGCAGCGGTACCCTGACCTTGTGGTTGTATATTGCGGGCGGCAGTATCTTGTTGCGCCCAAGTGCTGTGCGCTCCCAACGTGGAAATAAACAAGATAATACCCAATTTATAATATATTTTGATCGAACTCATTTCGTTTTGCTTTGTT
The DNA here is from genome assembly GCF_002429765.1 of Sphingobacterium sp. UBA5996. NCBI lineage: Bacteria > Pseudomonadati > Bacteroidota > Sphingobacteriia > Sphingobacteriales > Sphingobacteriaceae > Sphingobacterium > Sphingobacterium sp. UBA5996. The sequence goes on along the minus strand of NZ_DJAS01000003.1, from coordinate 225,001 downwards.
ATTGAATAATCGGGACGAATCGGAGATATTCTAAAATAATAGGGCCAGTACCATTGCTCATCACAAGCAAAGGCAGATTCCCATATTGGTCTTGCGTCACCACACCTAAATAAACTTCTCCGTGATTAAGCGGCTGTACATCAAATGTCATTCGCGTATCGTTTGCTCCCAAGTTATTGACGACTGAGCGTTTGTATACATCGGCCTCATTAACCGAGATAAGTTTTGGATCAAAAAAGTAGACATATTGGATAAACGCTGCTGTTTGCGGATCACCAGCCAATCCCATAATTGCTCGTCCGTATACTTTATATTTAGCTACATTCATACCTGTAGCGCGATACTTTACATAAAAGGAAGTTACTTTATGATCATACACCTCAATATCATTGTAAAGGTTTCCCTCATTATCACGTTTGTCCCTGAAAAATGTATTTGAGCGCTTATCAGCTTGCTTGTAACCGATCGGCCTAGTCCCCAATACTTTGATCTCTTTGATCTGATCCGCTAGTGCAAACTCGAGTCGCTTCACACGATAAACGACCCCATTACTGGCCTTTGTCCTCGAGATGATATGGGCAGGATCAAGGCTAAATTTTGTTCCAGCTATCGAAATAAGATTATTTGTCAATTGATCCATCCCCAACTCTCCCTCTACAATAAAATCGCGTAATAGTGCCTTTTTGGCAAAGAAAGCCGTGGTACTGTCGGGGCGGTGTGTATTCCCCTCCTCATAAGCTGTCGCATAGAATGGTCTTAGCTTGGCATACTCGGTCTCAAAATTTTCATCGTCCACTACGAAATAGGTATGTTTTCTATTTTCAGTCGTCATATTGCGACGTACCTCCGTGTACCAGACCGGACTGTACCTATAATATAGGATATCACCTTCGGTAGACACTGTATCAAAGGAATTCAAGGCCTCAATTTGTTTGGTGTCTGCAAAAAAAGTGTGTACAAGATTAAAAATATTCTGAAGAGGTTTTAAGGGACGACCTACCACATGGTATAGTCCATTGCTCGCCACTAGATTGCTCTGGAGCGGTTCGACACCGTCAAATGTACCATGTGTAAACTCCACATATTTATTTCGGAAGTTTAATGCCTTTACAGTATCGGCTCCTGAATGCACATTATAAACCGAATTGATAATATGGTAGCCAACAAAACTCTTGATCACCGCTGTATCAGAAAAATTGTATTGATCCTGTATTGCTGCAATTGCTTCATTCGTCGGCACAATCAAGGTGTAATTTTTCGATGCTTTCAACGATTCACCGTAACCTGATTTGTTGAGTAGGTTCATAAAAGTTGAAAACTCAGGATGGTGTGCAACAATTTCATACAAGTTTCTTTGCGCATCGGCATCTTTTCCACCAAAATGATTCTCCCAATTTTTGGAACAAGAAGTCAGTAAAAATAAAGCCAATAAGGCTAGATAAATTTTGTAAATTATAGCTTTAATCATGGTGTATCTTATTATTTTGGTCTATAAAAAAGCTCGCCTGTAAGCTGATGGAATCTCGGATAATTTTGCTCGAGATCATCAGCAGGGATAAATTGGATCATGTCCAGATAGACCGTATTATTAGCACATTTTTTATCTTTGATCGCTTCAAAACGGATGATATGTCGATCAGTAGTCTCCACATTGATAATACCAGCCAAACGCCCCACGTTCAAAGGAGCTTCGCCGCCAGATTTTGCTTTGAGTCCGCCGGTAATATTATTTGGATTAAAATCGCCTACAGTTGCCATGTAACGCTTATACCCTTGTGCCAGCATCAGATTATCCGCGTTTGCATTCGCGAGGTCGCTTACACCTGATGCGGTGAGACTTTGATTCAATATGATCGTATTGGGAAGGATCTGTTCATCCCCCTTTCCAGGATTGAATGTCGCCTGAATCTCAGGTGCATCCCCATGCTGGGCATAACAAATCCACACTTTATAGCGGCCTTTTACGAGATATGGCGTCTTAAATTCTATCCATTTTGCCCGCGCACTATTGTTTGCACATAGCGAAAGACTCAAAAGGTCACCATTTGCATAGGGACGCTTCGTTTCTAAAGCTTTGTAATAGTAATATCCGTTCGTACCAATGGTTGAAACCGTTAAACTATTAAAGGCAAAAGAATTGGCTATCGTTGCACCATTGGCTACCAATGCCTTATTGCTATTCAAATAGGTACTTCCCAATGCATTTGTTAACTCTGGAGAAGTGGCAATATCAAAATAAACAGGCACCTGTTGACGAACTTTGATCTTAAAGGTTTGTTTTGCTTCATGCAGGACGCCATTGGACGCCAGCACATCACTCTGTACCCTGTTGATTTCGGCGCCGGCTTCATGAACGCCATTAAATACATCGTCATTCAATAAAATTTGCGCACCTACTAATTTTGTCGAGATAATTTCTTTTGGAGCCAAAGTATAAATTGTATTTGCAGCAACGATATCTTCCAAAAACTTGATGTCGTTGCTTAAATGATAGGCTACATATAGCCACAAACTATCTTTATGGTTTTTCACATCACCAGTTTGCGAATAAGCCGATTTCATTTCCGCATAGCTTGTGATCCCTTGTAACCGCAGAACAGAGTCCGACTCCACAATTGCGGTCTGAAAACGCTTTCCATCCGCCACAGATTCTCCTCGTTGATAAGATAACGTATCATAAAAACCCGTCTCTTTTAAAGCCTCGGCGAAAATGGAATAACGGGGATTTGTTCCTATCAATTCAGCAAGGCTCTGTGCTGGTGGAACTAATACCTTATCAATGGAGTGGATGATACCGTTACCACAGCTAATATTGGATCTGATAATTCTGGCCGATTTATTAATTCGATAGACTCCATTTTGCACATCTGTGTATAAAAATTCACCCAGTAAACTTGCTGTTTTTATTTTACCATCGGTAAACCGCGTACTGCCTACCGTATCTCGAACCACATGGTATTTGACAAAATCCAATAGCTGCTCATCGGTAAAATCACTCAATGCTGCTTTTCCATTCGCCTTGATCCAAGTGTTGATACTTTCATTATTGGGCGCAAAAAGTGTGTAAGTACCGTAGGCGCCAAGATAACCAGCTGTTTTCGAACGGTATAATATTTCGGTCAATAAGGAAAAATCAGTTTCATTTGCCTCCAAATAGCCAGTAATATTAACTTCATCTGAGGTAGAAATTCGATATTTTTCTTTTTGACAGGCAAATGTAACCGCTATAACCAAGACAAACCATGTCCCGATCAGCCAATACTGTTTTCTAAAATTTCTTTTCATCATGATCTATTTTAGGTAAAATGGGTTTTGCTTCAACCGTGGATCTTTGAAGAGTTCGGTCTCTAGGATGGGAAGATAATGGCTATCTACATCGCGTACTTTATTAATAGCAGATTGACGAACGTTAGCATCAACAACTTTAGTCACCAGATCCACGAGCACATTGATATTGGCGTAATTATCCTTTTTGGCCAGGCGTAAAAGGTCAAACCAACGTTTACCTTCGAATGTCAGTTCCCGAGCACGTTCAGCAAAGACAAACAAAATAATTCCGTCCAAATCGGTCGCTTCGATATTCGGATTCGTAGCTTGTAGGGCTTTACGTTTAGTTCGCAAATCCTCAATAAGTGTCAATGCTTCTACACCGCGACCCAATTCAGCCAATGCTTCAGCGCGCATCAACATGACATCGGATATCCGATAGAGTTGAAAATTATAGTAACTAGGTGATTCTGTACCGTATTTTCGCATATCTCCTGATACTCCATATAGAATCCCTTCACCACGGCTGTCAGACAAATCGATATCAACGGTCTCATTTGCCGGAAAAATTTCGTTATTCAGGATATCGACATTGGCGGTATAGGGGCGGCGCGCAATCGCACCAAGATTATACAGAAGATTTTCTTTCGAGTTTTTATGACTCAGCTCCAAGATGGTTTCCATCGTACCTCCATCAAAGAGCTCGGGAAGAGCAGCTCCAATTAAATTGTATCGACCGGTTTCCAAAATTTTTGACGTTTGTTCTTCAACTTTATCGTATTTCTCCATCCATAGATAGAGATCAGCCAACATTGCCCGTACAGCCGGCCTGGTCACCCGGCCCGCATTTGTTGCATTATAAACGGTACTGCTTACATGGTATTCGGGGACCCAGTCTAATGCCTGCAAGAGATCTTTCTCGATTTGTTTGAGTACCTCATCTGCACTGGATTGTCCTACAGAAACAACATCTGTATCTTTTGCCGTGCCTTTTAGTTTTAATGGGATATCCCGGAAAGTACGTACTAAATAGAAATACAAAAAACTGCGAACAGCCAATGCTTCTCCCAAGTCGGTATTGTATTCGGCATCTGAAAAAGTAGGATCTGCCTGTTTTGCCTGACCTGCGTAATCGATCAAAAGATTACAATTGTTTATCGCCGTATAGACAGCACTCCAATCTGCAATCACATTGGTGCTTAAAATATTATAATTTTTTACTAAACGGTTGTCATCGCTTGCATAAGTCGTCAAGGCTACCAGATCGGCACGCAGTTCGCCCCAAGTAAACAACTGCTGTTCCACAGCACCCGAATTAAGGGAAGAATAAATCCCAATTAAGGCGGCATGGACATCTTCCTTTGTTTTCCAAAATTCTGCCCTGGTGATTCCATCCTGCGGCTGTAAATCCAGCCATTTATTACAAGAATTGAGTAAAATGCTACCTGCAGCAATTAAACTCCATAAGATTGTTGCTTTCATAACCTTGTTTTAAAAACGTGCTGTAATGCCTAGTGTAATTGTTTTTAATGGTGGTGTCATTGAATTATCCATTAAGACAGTGAATGCATCCTTTAACTTTACGGCCACATCAGGATCTTGACCGGTATACTTCGTTAACGTAAAAATATTTTCTACTGTCACATAAGCTCCCAGCCCCTCGATATGAAACCGTTGTAAGAATTCTTTCGCAAAATCATATTTCAGAGTGACTGTGCGAAGCCGTAAAAATGAGGCGTCTTCGACATATCGGCTTGATCCTAAAGAATTATATCCAGTGCCAAACAAAGCTCGCGGAATATCGGTTACGTCACCATCTTTACGCCATCTGCGCAATACAGCTGTACTTTGGTTGTTATACCCAAGCATATCTGTCGTATTCATTTTAGTTCCATTAATAATTTGAGACCCTTGTCGATAGTTAAAAAAAGCGCTTAATTTCAATCGTTTATTATATCCCACATTAAATCCAAATCCGCCCGTAAGCTTCGGATTGCTATTGCCCAAATAGACAATATCCTTTTGGTCAATTACACCATCATGGTTGATGTCTTCATACATAGCATCTCCTGCCTGGAATACATAATCGACCGTAGGGTAATTAAAACGCATATAAATTGTCTCTCCATCGGGACTCGAAATGGCATTCCCTTGTGCATCTTTTGCAATGGTTGCGTCTTGATCCTTGTAAACGCCCAAATAGCGGAAGCCATAGAAAGATCCATACGGATTATTCTCCTGGAAATAGGTGAAAAACGCTTTATTCCTTAATGATGATTTGGCATTTTCGCGGGGATAAAGCGGTGATATCTCCCGGATCACATTCTGATTATGTGCTATATTAAAAGTAAAACTCACATCCCACTTTTTACTACGAATGGGCACCACGGTGAGATTTGCCTCCCAACCGTCATTGTCCATCGTCCCTACATTCATTGACAACCCACTGTACCCAGTGTAGGTCGGAATCTGGATATTGTCCATCATCAGATCTGTGGTTCTATTTTTATAAATCTCCCCGCCAAACATCAAACGGTAGTCGAACAGCTCTACATCCATACCCAAATTCTGCTGTGTCACGGTTTCCCATTTCAAATCCGACAATTCTATATTTTTCGAATAGACCCCGTTCTCATTCAAATAGGCATAGTCATTGGTGCTGTATACATTGATATAAGTATAATCACGGCGAGGAGCATTGCCGCTGCGTCCCCAGCTCGCCCTTAGCTTGATATCTTTGATGGCTTTAACATCTTTCAAGAAATTTTCCCTTCCGATCTGCCAAGCGGCCGAGAATGCAGGAAATAGTCCATACCGATTATCAGGGCCAAATTTTGAGTTGCCATCACCACGCAGACTTGCGGCGAAAACATATTTCTTGTTGAGCATATAGTTCGCCTGCATCAAAGCTCCGACTGAACGCGATTGCGACGAAACTGATTGGGCATATCCTGTCAGAGTCCGCGACGGTACACTTGGATCCTGCAGATAAGACGATGCCGTATTTGTCGAGCTAAGTCCTTGTATTGTATAGCGATAATCTGAAGTCAGGAAAGATAGATTGGCCGTGAGCTGGTGGTTTTCACCTAGTACGGGCGTAAATAGAAGTCGGGTATTTGTGCTGAGTGAAAATTCGTCCAAATCCGAGTCCGATGCCCTATTCACCGTATTTTCTGTAAACGGCCGACCTGTTGCCAACTGAGGTAGAAAGAGTTTGGTCTTGTTGTTTTTAATATTCAAAGCTAGCGTACTCACAAAGCGTAAAGTATTCGGTATTAACTTATAATCCACATTAAACCGCGTTTGTAAGATATCTCCCAATTGTTTGGCGATCGAATTGTTAACCATGGATAGGGGATTATAGGTGCCAGGATAATAACCTTGGGCCGAGGTAGAGGGATTAAAAAGATTACCTGTTGGATTACCGTACTCATCATATTCCCAAATGGCTTGATTGGGCATTTTGCGATAGGCAATATCCCGCACATTGGAATGATATAGATTATCGTTGTCAACGTGACTATAAGAGACGTCCGCCTGAAAGCCGATTCGCTCAGAAACGACATAATCTAGATTGATCCGGGCAGATAGACGGTTTAAACCTGTAGCAATCGTTGTTCCTTCTTGATTAAAGTAACCTATTGAGGCCAAATAACGTGCCTTTTCGCCCCCCCCACGCACCTGGAGATTATGATCTTGAAAATAGCCCAATTGAGTAATGACATCTACCCAGTTGGAATTATTACTGTAGTTGTGATAGATATAGGTATTGTTTGGATCATACTGGAACTGCTGGGCATTGTCTGTCGTAGAAAAAACCTTACCTGCGTTGTAGAATTCTTCGGATAATAAGGTCGAGTACTGATCACCATTCAATAACGGAATCGATTCGGGTTGCTTTGAAACAGATCCTTTGAAGGTATATCCCAATGTTGGAGCGCTTACAGTACCGCGTTTAGTTGTAATAACCAATACTCCATTTGCTCCACGCGATCCCCAAACAGCAGTTGCGGCAGCATCTTTCAATACCGAGATATCCTGAATATCAGATGGGGCTATATTTAAAAGTTGCCCATACGCATTATCATCAGAGGTTGCGAAGTTAAAATCGTCTGGAATAGTTATGTCATAAGGCATTCCATCAACCACAATTAATGGATCTGTTGCTCCGTTTAAAGAAGATGTACCTCGGATGCGGATCTGCATCCCAGCTCCGGGATCTCCTGATACCGTTGTGATATCCACACCCGGCAGCCTTCCCTGCAAGGCTTGATCGACAGATACAGATTGCATTTCGGACAGCTCATCCATACTGATGGTTGAAATTGCAGCTGTATTTCGTTCTTTCGAAATCCCCATGCCAGTTCCGTCATTGACAGGTTTGGACTTCGAGATAACAACCTCATCAATCACATTATTTGTCGATTCCATCTGCACATTGATCGTTTTTCTATCCCCTACGGTGATAGTGCCTGAAGATTTATACCCCGTGTATGAAACCGCTAGTTTCAAGCCTTGCGTCCTAGCTCTAAGACTATAGTTACCCTCAACATCTGTAGTCGTTCCTACAATTGTGCGGTTATCATTATCTTTTAACACAACTGTTGCACCCACGATCGGCTGTTTAGTTCCTTTTTCCGTCACCTTACCGGTCAGCAGAACCCCATTTGTCTGCGCATATGTCTTTCGGCTACAGAAAAGCAACAACGCCATACAGCCTATTAATATTAAATTCGTTATCTGTTTCATCATCAATTCGTTTAGATTACAGGCCATGCTTTAAATACCCTTTGAGAGAATGAATCAATACGCGCTGCCCCAGCTGATTGCTTTGGTCGACATCAGCATCGATGGTACGGTTTAGATTATCGACCACCTGCAACTTATTTATTTGATTGACAGACACCTGCATGGACTGCGCGTCACCTTCAACATTTTTACAAAGCGACTGGAAGTACCCTGTTTTTTTACCGTCGATAGCAAATGAATTGCGTGTAATATGGTATTGAATAAATCGCGTTACTTTGTCAATGTCTGCTTGCGCCGTTGGGGCTATTGAACTTGGTAAATCACCATTTGCAACGGCACTGGCTATTGCTGCATTATTCGGGATTAACATGGTATAGTTTAACCCTAGTTCCACTCCTTTTATAACGCCATCCGTGGCAGAATACAGAGCATTTGCAGTTAGATATTTATAGAATGAATTAAATGGAGAGGCGGCTTGATCAGCTCCCAACTTTTTGAGAAAGAAGCCGATATTGGTATTAGAAGAAGTCAATCCTCCATTGAGATAGACTGCAACTCCATTTAATGGTCCTGAGAGTTGATTTCCTATATTAATGGAGTCCACAGGAATTTGCTGTGGTCCGGATTCGATATCCATTGTTCCGCTGGAGGACATCTTCATCTGTGAAAATTTCACATATTCGCCTGCATAACTTTCCAGGATTCCGTTTCCAGACAAATCAGGGATAGGATCATTTCCTAAGGGAATAATATGAGACATCAGCACCTCCCGCATTTCTGGAGTACCATTTCCACCATTAAACCGAATTGGATCTGAGGTATTATAAGAATCATAGTCAAACCCCATTTCATATAACTTCTTATCTGATACTAAGATCAGCATATAACGGATCGTTGGGATTTTCAGCGTTAGATTCATGCTCATACGCTCCAATGCGCGACGCATAAAACTATACTTAGGATCCAATAACACATTGCCATATACGGAATGGAAAACATTGGCGGCCTGACAGGCATCTGTACCGTAAAATGTCCCATTACTCAACATTTTCATTTCTTTGATATTTGCGGTTGTCACTTTAGAAAATTCACCGACAAAGTTTTGTGCTTGAGCAAATTGGGATGGCCAAACCTGTGTATTGTACAAATGAGAATTTACAAATTCCGTCAAGACAGTAGGATTGGTATAAAAAAGATCTTTTAATGTTGTTCCTTGAGGGTAATATTTTAATAATACACGTTTAGCATAATTACTAACCGCCTCATTGTTCGGCACTGTGATCGAAATATTATTGGTTTGTGCGTCGTTGGGATCTTCCTTCGCATAATTTTCATTGTTGACTGCCAAGCCAATTCCAGTATAACTCTTAACAAATACAGAATCTTTTTCGCCTGTTAGGACCTCATTTTTTCGCGTAATCTCTGCATTGTACGTATAGGTGCTGAAGAAATCTAGAATTGATTTAAAGGCTGAATAACTCTTATTGTCACGAAGGTACTGATCGATACTTTTGTCGGCGACCAAAACTTTATCGACGACATGGATATAGCCGTTCTCTGCAGCGATATTACTTCGTTTAGGATCAATTTGAGCAGCTCCGATATTCAATCCCGTGTAAACACTCGTTGGATAAAATGATTGGTAATCCATAGCTCCTAAACCACGTTGGCTCATGTAATCCTTAAAAAAATAACTAATATGTTTATTATTGTTGTCGGAAATGGCATAAGCTATATTAGGGCCACGATTTGTTGAGATAAACCGTCTAATTTTTCCGTTCCCTACATCTTCTTTCTCGACAAAGTCATAGTACACAGACCGGCGTCGGAAAGCAAAACCCTGTTGCCAGCCTTTTGCTGAAAAATAATCGTTCAACTTCTCCAGCCGCTCACCATCATAAATCATCGAAGAACGCACAATCTTCTCGGCCAGTTGTGCATCAATCTTTGATACATTACTAATACCATTTTCCTGCATAAACTGATCAAAAGCTTGATCTGTGGGAGCAAAAACCGTCCATGATCCTGCAGTTCCAAGTGTATTCTTATAACCTGACAATTCAATACAGCTCAAATACGTTTTAAAATCGCCCATCGAATCGAGCTGTTGGTAAATTGGGCTTGCAAGCCAATCTGGTCTTCCATAATAGGCGTCAAAGGCTTCTTTCCGACACGAAACTATCGTCGTCAATAGTGCAATCCAAAACAGGTTAAATTTGGATGATAACATAGCAAATGTATTAGGTCAGCAATTGGGTTAATAACGAATTACGGCAAATTCTAGATCAGAGAGCTCAAACAATAAGTTTTATGACGCGAAAGTTTGTCTTTTTGCGGTTCATAATTGGTGTAACAAATATATATCTAAAACAAATTTTTGCCAACCTGCTCTATCCTGCTTGGATACGTCATTCTGCCATTAAAAAAGCCGAACAAATATGTTGTTCGGCTTTAATACGATATTATAGAAACCTAATTGCCATCTGGCTTTATAACACTATTGATCAAACTTGGAGGCCAATACCAAGTCTTAAAATCATCGGGGTGGTATGGATCAAACCCGTTAAAATCTACCATATTACCGGAAATAACAAGCTTATTTTCTTTAATTCCCATTAATACCATTTTTGCAATCTCATAAGCACCATACGGGTTAAAATGGGTATTATCAGCCAATGCATTTTCCTGATTTGGGAAAGTAGAAGCGGGATAGTGAACAAATGCTTTCTTGGAACCTTCAACGCCCAATGCTTCATAAAATATACTGGTCTTGTTATTAAGGTCGATCAAAGGGACTTGAAGTTCTGCCGCAACTTTACGTGCAGCATCTGGAAAGTCTCCTAAAGTATGAACTAAATTTCCCTGTTGATCAAATAAACGTCGTGCTGTCGAAGTGAGAATAACGGGAATACCACCCTTTGCTCTAAATTCATTGACAAAATAACGCAATCTTTCACTGTAACCTTTATATGCTCCAGCAGCTTCTCCCTTTTGCTTTTGATCATTGTGCCCAAATTCGATAAATAGATAATCTCCCTTTTTGGCTACAGATAAAATTTTCTCCAATCTTCTTGAGGATAAAAACGAACTTAATGCTAACCCAGATTCGGCATGATTAGCAATAGCAACGCCTGCATCGAAAAAGCGGGGAATCATCTGTCCCCAAGAAGCCCATGGCTCATCTTCTTGATTCACGACCGTAGAATTTCCTGCTAAAAAGACCGTTGTGACATTGCTCATCGCTTCAATGCGAATAGCCGAAATACAATTCGTTTGCTGAAACTCCAAAGTCAACTTATCATCCCAGTCTAACTTTTGCTGCTCCCGGGGCTTCTTCAATTCCACCCTTCCGCCTGATGAGATCTTGGGATCTTTGAGATGTACAATGAACGTTTTCTGTACGCATTTATTTGGCACTACTTCCTGATTTTCTATTTGTAACCGACGCGATTCTGACCGCACCGTGCTCTGGTAGGGTTTATCGCTTAAGCCATCGTAACTAATCGTAATTTTGTAATTCCCTTCAGGAACTTTCACAGAAAAGTAGAATGGTTTATCGCTAAAAAGATGTTTACTCTTTCGATCGATTCTTACATTTTTCTCTGTAAAAAACTCAAAGCCATACCCTTTGGCCTCCGTATACGGGAGGGCTTCCTTTAGCGCAATTACAGCCCGCTGTTTTTTAGTATCACCAAAGCTAAATTCCTTCACAATCTGTTCGGCGAACAATACCTGACAGAACAGTACAAAAAAAACAACCGTTGCAACTTTCTTCATCTTTAAATTTTATAATTTGGAATCTCAAATTTAATTTCCCCAGTTCTTCCTGCTCGCCAACTGTTCAGGACTTTACTCCCCGTTTGGAATCCCTTTTTAATATTGTTAAAGTGGCGAGAAACTCTTACTGGTTATTTGTTCATACGCTAGAAAATAAAAAGTAGGCCAGACAACAAAGTGCCTGACCTTTCACGATAACCAATAAAAAAAAACTAGATTCTTATTTGCACAAACTACCTTTTATATATGCGTTTGCTGTTTGGCCCTAAAATAGCGCAACTCGATCATGTCATTTGGCATAGCCTGCGTATTCCAATGCTCATGAATGACCAAGGCAGCTCCTAGTGCCGTAGCCTGTGCCATTGACGCTCCAAAAACCTCACTATTTGGAAAAGCTTGGGCCAATAGCGTCATGTATATTATATTTTTACTAAATCCGCCATCAACGAATATGCGTTGAACACCGTTGTTCTGTAACACCAAAGAGGTTGCTTTGATCTGTGCTTTTACCAAATGCATCATAAAAACATGATAAGCTTCGGTATAATCATTAAAATGGCTCAAATCAATGGATGAAAAAGCCGACAGCTCATCCGATATATCTAACGCTTGATATTTTTCTATAATATTCCATTGCAGCCCAATTTGCTTGAACCTGCCCGTTGAAACCTGAAAGAAATTTGCAATACGTTTGACTTGTTCTTCATGTTCATAACCCGCAAATAGGCGTGATGCTTTAACTGGTTTACCGGTGTAAGTCATATATTGTAAGCAGTCTTCATTCAGCTCTTCTTTAGTCAACGGTTGTTCGTTAAATGGGTTGAATGAAATGCACCAGGTACCCGTTGAAATCAACACAAAAGGTTCATGAAAATTCAACAAGTATGGGATGAGAGCCGAAGAACTATCATGCAGCCCACTGCCAACAAGATAACCACTGCCAGGAAATGTTGCCCTGAACAATTGGTCACCCTGCACAATAGGTGCCATTTTTTGGATAATGCCTGTATCAAGCACCCACTGATGGTAATTATTTTGGTTAAAATCCCAAAGTGCGGTATGACAACCTATACTTGTCATATCAGAATATGCTTGGCCTGAAATCAAATAACTCAGGTATTGCGGAAGATGCAATGCCCATTTCACCTCCTTATATATTGCCGGTTTTAATTTAAATATACGATAGATCTGCAATCCAGAATTTAGACTTCCCAAACTCGGAGAAGAGGTTTCCAACGCTAAGGTATCTTTTCCGCCATACTGTGCATAAAAAGAATCCAACAATTTCTTTGGATATTCTTTCAAATAGTTATATAATGGCGTTAAAGGCCGACCATCTTTATCAATATAGACGAAACTTGCGCCATAGGACGTAAAATTAATCGCTTTAATTTCAAACTCGCCTTTTCGAAATACCTCGTGCAAGGAATCGAAAACGGACAAACGTAAACTCTCCAGGTTTTCGCAACTATCACCATCTTCATCAGTAGTTTCTAAAAAACGGGCAGACCTTTCGAAAACAATCTGATACTGCTCATTAAAGAGAAATAACTTTTTGTTGGTCTTTCCAACGTCGAATATGGCGACTACTGGTATTGGTTTTCCCCTCATTCCTTTTCCCTCGTTACAAACCGGTAGCGACGGAATTCTTTCCGCGTTCTTCGATAAGTTTGGCCCGTAAATTTTCTTCATTAAATAATTGAACGGGATTCAGCGCCGCTCCACTTCTACGTCTTGCTTCTGCAACAAGCGGTCTGACATCGGTACGGAATGCATCCTGCAGGATTTCCTGTGCCTTCACGATATCGTTTGCTTGCTGCGCCTGTTTCAATGCCTTTCGATCGACCAACAATGCTTGAGCATAAGCAATCTTAATGGCCTCCACTGACTGTAAAAGATCTACCAGTGGATCTTTCAGATTATGCGAGGCATCAATCATCCAGCCCAATCCGCTGGCATGATCAATACCTTTCACATCCATACCATCGATCAGTTCATTAAAGATCAAGAACAGTTGATATGGCTTGATACTACCTGCTGTCAGGTCATCATCTGCATACTTACTATCATTAAAATGGAATCCACCTAATTTGCCTTCCATCAACAATAAAGAGACAATTTGTTCAATGTTTGCATTTGGCAGATGGTGTCCCAAATCAACCAGGGTATATGCTTTGGGACCTAACTTATTGGCCAACAGCAGAGATTGCCCCCAATCGCCAATCGTCATGGAGTAGAAATGGGGTTCAAATGCTTTGTACTCAACAAAAAGTTTCCAGTCTTCGGGTAGATGTTTATATATTTCTTGTAGGCTTGATAAGGTATTTTGAAAAGCCTCTCTAAAATTCAATTGTCCTGGGAAAGATGATCCGTCAGCCAACCAAACTGTTAAGGCTTTAGAACCGACCGCTTTACCATAATTGATAACTTCGATGTTATGATCTACTGCTTGCTGACGAACGCCTGGATCGACATGATGTAATGAACCAAATTTATAACTATGCTCCTGACCTGATTGATCTTGAAACGTATTGGAGTTTACTGCGTCAAATCCAATTTCTAGGGAAGATGCCAATGCTTTAATCTTTTCTGCATCTGATGGAATATCCCAAGGAATATGCATCGAAATTGCTCCACTCGATTTGTTGAGCGCATGCAGCAAGCCAACATCCTCTAGCTTTTGCTCTAAAGTACCGGGTTCACCTGCGCCAGAAAAGCGACCAAAACGCGTTCCACCTGTACCTAATGCCCAGCTTGGTATGGCAATTTGAAACTTTTGAAGTTTATTCAGCATTTTATCTAACTGTGGAATATCTGCCGACACGTAGTCAAATGCCCTTCTATGCTTATCTATTAATTGGTTATTGTGCTGATCTATAATTTTCTTATCCAGAATCATAATTTAATGGTTATTGTGTAAAAATGTGAGGTGTCGCGTCCATATTTCCCTTTCTGAACGCGACACCTAAGATATAAAAATTAGCGTACAAACGCCATTGCAACACCTCCGTCAACGTTTAAAACATTCCCTGTAGATTTGCTCAACAGTCCGCCCACAAAGGCGAAACAAGCGTTCGCAATATCCTCCGGAAGAATGATCTGATTCAATAAAGTTCGCTTTGCATAATAGGCCGGCAATTCGGCTACCGTGATACCATAAGCCTTAGCACGACCTTCGGCCCATCCGCCGGCCCAAATATTACTGTCTGAAATAACGGCGTCCGGGTTAACCACGTTCACGCGTACGCCTGCCGGACCTAATTCGGCAGCACATAAACGGCTTAAATGCAATTGTGCGCCTTTTGCACTTCCATATCCTGTATTATTTGGACCACTGACCAAGGCATTTTTACTGACAATATTGATGATATCACCGCCGATTGCTTGGCCTTTTAATAATGAAGTCACTCCTTGAGTAACAAGGAATTGACCTTTTACCAGTACGTTATATAATAAGTCCCAATCGTTCTCCGTATGATCTTCGATTGTTTTCGAAATCGACAATCCGGCGTTGTTGACCACAATATCAATACCACCAAATGCTAGCGTAGCATCTTTCAAAGCATCTTTGATCGAATTCGCATTGGTTACGTCGAGGCTCGTAGCGATGACTGCATCTTTTCCAAACTCGGCTACAAACTCGGCTTTGCTTGACTCCAAACGTTCTGTGTTGATATCATTTAACACGATAACAGCCCCCTCTTGTGCCATCTTTTTTGCAATCGCTTTACCGATACCACCCCCACTTCCAGTGACCAAAGCAATTTTCCCTGACAGAGCTTTTGGCTTTGGCATACGCTGAAGCTTGGCTTCTTCCAATAACCAATATTCAATATCGAATGCTTCCTGACGGGGCAAAGCGGTGTACTCACTCACTGCTTCTGCTCCTTTCATAACATTGATTGCATTGGTATAGAACTCTGCTGCTACGCGTGCTGTCTGTTTGTCTTTCGCAAATGCGAACATTCCTACTCCAGGGTATAGAACAATTACCGGATTTTTATCCCGCACTGCTGGGCTATTTTCATGTCTGCAGCTTTCATAATATTGCGCGTACATCTCACGGTATTCGTCAAATAAGGGTGTTAACTTTGCTTTTAACTCCTCCACGTTGTCTAAATCTTGTGATTTATCCAAATTCAATACCAATGGCTGAATTTTCGTCCTTAAGAAGTGATCCGGACAGCTGGTACCAAGCGGAGCCAAACGTTCTAAATCATTTGAATTGATAAATTCCAATACGCGCTCATCATCTGTAAAATGCCCGATCATGTGGCGCTCACTGGAACAAAAACCTCTTAAAACAGGAGCGAGTTTGGCTGCTTGTGCATTTCTTTCTTCCTTGCTGAGACTAGTTACTTGCTGCCCCCCGAATACAGGCGCTTTTTTACCATAGTTTTGCTCAAGATATTCCGCACAAGCTTCGATGACGTCCAGGGAATTGATATAACAGTCATAAGCCGTATCTCCCCAAGTAAATAAGCCATGTGAGCCCAACATAATACCACGGATACCTGGGTTTTCTTCTAAACAAGCACGCAACTGCAAACCTAGGTCAAACCCAGGGCGTTGCCACTCCACCCATCCTATAGTTCCATTAAACAATTCTTGGGTTATTTTCTTTCCATCTTTTGCCGCAGCAATCGCAATTGCAGCGTCTGGATGGAGGTGATCTATATGTTTGAACGGCAGAAACCCATGTAAAGGTGTATCGATAGAAGGGGCTTTTGATGCTAAATCATAGATACAATGGTTAAATAACTCAACCATTTCATCTTCATGTTCAAGACCACGATAGACATTTTCCAAATTGCGAAGACGTTGTAAATAAAGCGCTGCAAGACCTGACTTTTTCAACGTTCCGATATCTCCACCAGACCCTTTAATCCACATTACCTCTACTTCTTCTCCCGTCAAGGGATCTTTTTCCACTACTTTACAAGATGTATTCCCTCCACCATAATTTGTAATTCTTAAATCTGCACCTAGAATATTTGAACGATATAATAACAAAGCTACTTCATCACCCCTTAGTGCCTGAGCTTTCTCATCGTCCCATAAATAATTGACATGTTTGTACGTTTTCACTGCTTCTATATTTAAATATTAATTTTCTAATGTCTTCGCAAACCCTACAATGCAAATAGAGATGATAATGGTTAGAATTCCTCCTATGATTGAACGATACGTCGAACGATCGACACCTTTCCATTCCTTGAGCACTACGCCCCATGCATTGGAAATAAGAATGATAAAGGCCATGTGTAGGATCCAAGAGCTAGCGCCGTTTCCAAGACGGCTTTCTCCCATACCGTAAAAGAAAAACTGTAAATACCAGGTGGTTCCTGCTAAAGCACATAAAAGGAAATTCTTGCCTCTCGGTGCTTTTGATTTCGTATAATCCGAAAACGTTTTGTTTTTAATCAACAAATAAAGGCACCATAGGAAGTTTGTTGTAAACCCACCCCAAAGTATCACAATGTAGGTGACATTATTCTGGTAAAGAAATTCGCCTTGGTTTGGATTAACAGACTTCCATAATGTATTTGCCACATCGGCCATGGGTTTTCCGGCTTCAATCCCGAAATTGAAACAAGCACTTAATATCCCTGAAACAATAGCTACTACAATTCCTAAACCAAAATTATAATCGGATTTGCTCGCTGTGGATAGGGAGGTTATATGTTTCTCTTTAGAAACACCTGCCTTACCACATAGATATACACCAAGCACACAGACTAAAAGACCAAGGAGAATACAAATACCGGATTGGGTTGTAAAAAAATAATCTATGCCATGCTTGCCTTCTGCTTTATTAAAAAAATAATAAATGCTGGGCATTAAAGAACCAAACACCATACTCAGGCCCAAAATAATACTGCTACCCAGAGATACTCCAAGATAGCGTACACCAAGACCATACGTTAAACCGCCGATGCCCCAAAGCAAACCAAACAAAAATGTGTAACCTAATATCGTGTTATTCGCACTTTTAATAATCTCAATAAAATTGGGTATCGTCAACATCGCCGCTATGGGCGGAACAATAATCCACGAAAAAAGTCCGCCTAGAATCCACATGGATTCCCAGGACCATCCTTTTACTTTCTTGTACGGCACATAAAAACTTCCAGAAGCGAATCCGCCTATGAAATGAAATATAACTCCGAAAACTGCATTCATATAAACGTTATTTAGGTTCTTAGCAACTAAGATAATTCTTTGGTTTTTCAGAACTGTTATGCACTGTTATGAACGACCCGATTTTGTATAAAAAAAAACAAAAGTGGCTATCCAAGAAGATTGGATAGCCACTTTATTAATATTTTAGACATCGTGTGTATTGACCTAGGAGTAAAGGCATCAAACGGCTATTTTCTTATTTTTCAGCGCTCGATTTAATGGTTACAATGGGTTAATACGCGATGTTGTTTCGCTAACAATTTCGAAGCGGCTATTGCAATAGGTTGATAATTGCCGCTTCTCTTTCTTTTGGAAAAACTTTCAGCTCCAATAATTTACCGTCCTTTAATCTTCCTTCAACGGTAGTCTGCCCCGGCGCATGTAGTTTAAAATCCACATTCCAATCTTTGGGCCAAGCTGGAAAAAGATAAATTTTATCATCTGTTACCTGCAAAAGCATTTCCTGCAAGCCGATCATGCCCGAACCACCCCAGTTATGATCCGGAACCCAATCAAACCCTGGCCCCCAAAAGGTGGGGAATCGCCGTTCTGCATTTTTTAGTTTCGAGAGGGTCAATTGCTTCGCTTCGTCGGTCAACCCAAGGCGTGCAGCAAAGATATTATGCTGCTTCCAGCCAACATAGCTTTTGAATTTAAGCACATCGGGATCATAGGTGTACGTATTGAGGGCAATATCGATATCTGCTTTACCGATACCATAAATTCCCCAAGGATATACAGGATAGAGCTGCGGGGATTCGGTATTGTTGATCCGGGCCCATAGCTGCGCTGGAGCCAGCATTTTTTTGCCCCCGAGTTCACGCTGTGGCAAAGGTGGGATTCTGGTTAAAAACCCCTGAAAATAACCACGCGACTCAGCGTTGATATACCCCTCAGGCAATGCCAGCAATCCTTTGGTTACCTGCTGTAAAGCAGCAATTGTACTTGCCGAATTATAGGCCATTTTATAGGTTTCCGCAGAAGAGCCAGGATATAGTACAAGATGACCTGCATCATCCAATACCTTGCTACCCCGTTGCCGAGCCCGGTATTGATAATGCTCATCAAAAAAACGCAGACAACTTTCTATCAACGGAATATAAGTCTGAATATCGGACTTATTATAACGTTCTGTTTCCAGTATCATCATGCAGAACTCCAGCACCGTATCCCACTCGTATTCCAGCCAGGCATTATATTCGAGGCCCTTATCAAAATCTTTGGGCCGTTTCCAATTGTATTCAGCGGGATTGGGTAAACCAAAATTTTCGATCTGTTCTGTAAAACTGGCACCAGCGTGCCCCCAATAAAATTTGGATCGCCATTCGGCATTCTTCAAAAGGCGTTGATAAAACTTAAACTGCGCCGGCATTAGATCAAAATCACCGCTCTTCAATAATGGCCAATACACTAAGCGCTGATTTTGTGCAGTATGGGTACCTCCACCCCAATTCCGAAAATCCGGTGTGAACGTAAACGTACTATCGATCGTGACAGGATCGTAGGTAAATAAACCGCCATTAAATTTTGTTGGATAATCTCCGTAAGCATTACAAGCTAGCATAAATCGAAACAACTGATAGTTTCGGCCGACTTGCCAAGCTTCATTATGGGGATCTTTTAAGCCAGGCTGGATAACGATATGACTTCTATCCCAAAAAGATTTCCACCAGGATTCCGTCGCCCGTTTGAGCGACACAAAGCTAGGTTTGGGCGTAGCCAGATCTTCCAGTTCTGCTTTCCAGTGCTTTAGGTCTGCTTGCTGTCCTACGTGAAGCGTAACTTGAAGTGCATGATTGGTTTTTGCGGCTTTACTTTTGAGTACCCAAGCTTGGTATGGTGTATTCATATAGGTTCCGGCACGCTCACCGGCGTATACAAAATCTTCTCCTTTTAAAAGACCGCCTGAAATCCTATTTTTCAAGGGATTATATAACGAATCTTTAATGGTTGTCAGGCCTTGTTGATCGACGACAAGGTCAAACGCTGTAGTCGCTTGATTTTGATGATAGAAAATAATATTGTTTGCTTCTGCCACAATCTGATCTTTATGCGTCACCACTGGTTTTGGCGGTGCCCACTTCCAAGAATTCGCATTATTTTCCTTCTTCTTAGGAAACAGATCCTGAAAACGCCAGCTCTCGTAAGCTGCTTCCACCTTGATCTTCCGATTGGCACTTACTTCGAGATGTACATTGGGATTAAACACATCTACCCAAACCAGTACTTCGGCCTTGATGCCTTTGCTTTCGCCCCTCAGGACAATATGGCCTTTATCCAACTGCAATTCCTGCTGGAATTTTCCGTCTGCAAAGGGGTTGGGATATAGATGGAGGCGGATGCGGCCGAGCTTCAACAAGGTATTGTTCTCGTCAAATGCGCCTGTTTTTCCCAGATACAAAAATAATTCACCGTTTTCCACCCAAACGTTCAATCCAATATCTCCACCACCTACAGGCATGGATTCCGATGAATTTTTGCTCTTTGTGGTCCAAGATACATCGTAATCCTTCCAATTGAACTCTTGAGCCTCAATTGGGCTCAAGAAAACAACTATTAAAACTAGAATGCCTATAATACGTTTTTCAATCATCATTTCTGTTTACCAATCGTCTGTACGGAAAGAGCTTAAGGGCAAACCATTGGCTCCAAACACCTCTCCGACGACGAAATCTTTAAATGCATAACGAACAGCCACCGGCTCCTCAACTTTGAGCGACGCGACAATAATGGTCTTTCCTTTCAAAACAGCCTCTGCAGGATAAAAAACCTGATCTTTACCCGCAATTTCAAAAGTCTTTATTTCTTTACCATATGCTGTTAGCCCCAATGGTGCATCCTTAAAAGAAAGTATCGCTGTACTGCCTTTAATTTCCAACCTTTCATATAGGGGGCTTTTGAGATTTAACGCCTCAAAACCATAGCTATCGTGCAGTGCTAGGTAGGCCAATCGTTCGCCACTTTGCTGTTTATGTGATGGGTGGATGCAATTCTGTTCGCCCAAATCCAAGGTGACGGCCATTGCAGAATACGGAATTTTATCCAAAGATTTACGTTGTGCATCGCGTAGATAGGCCGAATTGTATTTTCCCCCAACATGATAAGGCGGCAATGAAGCATAATCAAATGGTGCAATTTGCATAAAATAAAACGGAAGTTTATTATTTCCCCATAACGCACGGAATTTTTCAACCATACGGGGGAATAGTATTTCATATTGCTCTGGACGATCGTAGTTAGATTCTCCTTGGTACCAAATCATGCCACGGATACCGTATCCTGCAATAGGATGGATCATACCATTGTACAACATGGTCGGAATACGGTTTTTATCTTTCAGGCCCTCTTCTTCTTTGGGGAGCTGCAGACCTTTCTGATCTGCCAACCAGGATGCCTCCATCCAGGCTTCAATAGTTGAACCACCATAGCTGCTATGAATCAAACCAACAGGCACCCCTAAAGTTTTGCGCAATTGCCGTCCGAAATAGTAGGCCGTTGCACTAAAACCGACCACGGATTGCGGTTCAGCTTTCTTCCAAACACTTGGTTTACTGTCAGCTGCGGGCTGAATCTGTGGATTGCGAGGCACGGTATAGATACGCAGTTGATCGTCTTTGGAATCCATCATCGTTTCGGTGCTACCGAGGATCGGTTGCCCTGGATAGCCTTTTAAAGGCATTTCCATGTTCGACTGGCCCGAACATAACCAAACTTCACCAATTAAAATATCATGGAGTTCAATGCTATTCTTTTCTGAGACCTTGATCTGATAAGAACCGCCTGCTACAGGTGTTTGTACTACAATTTTCCATTGGCCAAGTTTATCTGCTTTCGCTTGATATTTCTGCCCATTCCAGAAGGTCTGTACGGTTATTGTTGCCTGCGGTTCTGCCCAGCCCCAAAAAGGGACTTTGCTTTGTTGCTGCAGCACCATTCCATCGGTAAAGAGCGCCGATAAACGGACTTCTGCCTGGCTCTCCAATTGTGCCAATAGGAATACGATCATAAAAAAATAAGTTTTCATCTTCATACGATTTATCCCATTAAAATACTGGCATCCAAACGCTCATATCACCAAATGCACGGTTTCCCCAAGCAAAATAGGGTACTAGACGCACAGGGATAGTTTCAGGCTTTCCATCGGAAGTTTTACGGTATAGTGAATTCCATTTCGTGCTATTTGTACGATAGGCTTTTCCTTTCAACAAGACAATATCCTGCCCTAAGATATTTTCATTTTTCGGCACAAACTGTTCACCCTGTTTCATTTTCAGATCAAAGATATTGACATCCGCAGCCACATCCTGCTTCTCTAGGCAATACACGATCGGTCCACGCATGACTGCAACCTGGTTACGCGTTTCCTCAACCAGTGGATTTGACTCCATCAGAGCAACCTCCATCGGCAGTTTGACGGTAACGCGATCACCTTTCTTCCACAATCCAGCTAATATGGCATAGCCTTTCTCCATCGGTGCTTCGATTTTCGTTTCGTTTTTCCATATTTCAACCTTCCCAGCCCAACCCGGCACCCGGAGTTTCAGGGTATAACTGGAAGGAAATTCTTTTAGGATAAAGGTGGCGGATCCTTCCCATGGATAGCCGGATTCTTGTATGATATTGATTTTTTTGCCTTGATATGTTGTATTTAATTCATTTCCACCATACAAGTTGACTGCTACGGCATCTGTTGCTAATCCGTAAGCATAGTTGGCTACTTCTGCTATCGTACGAACAATATTAGGTGGACAGCAGTTAGACAGTGCAATATAAGGAACACGCTTTTTAGACCAGCGCTGCTGGAATGGAAGATCGGAGGAGTAACTCAATGGATTAGTATACAAAAATTTGTCGCCATCTAAACTAATCCCTGACAGTACACTATTATAGAGTGCCAGCTCCAATACATCGATGTATTTTGCATCGCCCGTGAAATTCGCCATGCGCCAATTCCACAACATATTACCAATATTTGCACAGCTCTCATTGTGCGCAGTTAAGTTGGGCAATTGATAATCCCGCCCAAATGCCTGATGGATTTTCTGTACCTCACTGGGATTATAGGAAGTTCCGTCAGGTGAGGTACCATCATACAGCGATCCCAGACCGCCTGTAATGTACATCTTGTGCTTCGTGACATCGTCCCAAATTTCAAAAAGGCGGTTGCTCAACGTTGTATCTGCAATTTCGGCGCATAAATCTGCTACACCTGCATAAAGATAGCTCGCCCGTACGGCATGTCCCGTAGCTTTATGTTGCTGACGGAACGGAATGCGATCTTGGTTATCATCCGTTCCATCTTCGATTTCACCTTTAATATCAATTAAATGCTTGGCTAATTCTAAATATTTTGGGTCTTTGGTCGTCCGATAAAGCTCGACGGTTCCCATATAATGGGAGGGACAGATTGCATTTCGGGCTAAAGTTGGATTGGACTTTTTATAAAACCCATACAGATAATCCGCTGCCTTTATTGCAATATCCAATAGTTCCAGTTGTCCCGTTGTCCGGTAATGTATGCATCCGGCCGTCATTAAATGTCCAATATTATAAGACTCAAAGCTCAAACGATCTTGAAATTCAATATTTTGTCCCGATCGCTGCTGGTCAATTGTCGCCTTGGTATAAATATAGCCATCGGCACGTTGCGCTTTGCGGATCACGGGAATCACTTCGTCCAGCATGCGAAGCAGTTTTTTATCTTTTGTCTGGGCATATAGTGCACAGACTGCTTCCAATGTTTTGTAGAAGTCGCCGTCATGAAAAGATGGTCCGCTATGCTCACCCTTTTCCAATCCCGCGGCGATTTCAAAATTACGATAAGCATGGCTAATGGAGGCATCGGTATAAACGTGCCAGAGTTGCGGTACCATCTGCTCATAACACGATTTGGTACGATCCGCCCAAAAGCCTTTCGTCCATTTCACGTCGCCCATATCAACTGCGTTTTGAACAGCATGGGGACTCGACCCCGTATTGGTAATAGACCTTTCCTGGGCCTGGACTTGACAGGCCGTCGCGAAGAAGAGCCCCAGGATCATTAGTTTGTGCTTCGTATTCATGATTTCTTTATTTTGCATCTAACCACAGTAAGTCAACTTTCCCTTGTAATCCGGAAGGTAATAAGCCTTTGAGGAACTTGTCTGACGCTGTTGCCTGCATTTTCTTTTCTACTGTTGTATTCTCTTTTTCATAAAGGAAACGGTTCCCCCATGTATTATAGACCTTGACCTGTACTTTATTATCACCTTGCCGGATAAAATCAGTTACATCGATCTGATAAGGTTTGGTCCAGACGACCCCAGCATATTGTCCATTGACAAAAATTTCTGCCATAGATTCAATGGCCGAAAATTGTAAATGAGCGCGTTGCTTTTCAGCTATTTTTTGGATATGAATGGTCGTTTGATAACTTCCTGATCCAGCATGATATTTAATGTCATCGTCTGCACTGGCTGTCCAAAACTGAGGCTCTTGCTGTTTAATTGCTTGCTTGCCGGATAACCCATCAGCCGTAAATGACCAGGGTCCTGTCAAAGCTGTTTTTCCGGAGTATTGATAGGTCGGTATATCTATTTTTTTATCGCTGGTCAATACAAAGCCAGATTGATACGCATCAAACGAAAGTTCGATAACGGTCCTATCGTTGATCACTTTAAACGGTAAAACCGCTAGTTTGTCGCTTACAGGATCGTAACGGTAGGCATATTTTTCTTTTGTCCGTAAAGATAAAGTTGCCTTTTGCGCTAAACTATCTTGATTGGCTACAAAAAACAAATCACCACCATCGAAACGGCGATGGTTCCAAGAAATATGTGGATTGTGCCCTTCGTTAATCAGCACATCGGGAGCAATATTTAGCGGCTTAAAATCTTTCGCTTCATAGTGGCCAACAAGCACACGGCCTTTGCCGATCTGCTTCGTTTGTAATGTTGTATTTGTGAATGGCTCTAGCCCAGTGAATAACTCATCAAGCAAAATGCGATACTGTTGTACTTTGTCATCGGTCAGTTTGCCCCGCCATGTCTGTGGAATATCTTGGAAGAGCACCGTAGCCCCTTGATTGACAAGACTCCTGATGCGTTCTAGCGTACGAAGGGAATATTGGCTACCATTCGGATTTAATGCTGTTTCTCCAGGCATCACAAGTAAAGCATAAGCAATATGATTCGCAAAAATCACCTTACCGTCCTGTACGCTAGTCTGATTCCAAAGCGCATCGGGATTGAAGGAATCGTAGGCATAGCCGCGTAGTGGATCGACCCAATCTTCGGGTCTATACATATTGGCTCCTGTAGTCACACCTGCAACTTTTTGTAAGGGTAGGCCGACATTGGCCAACAAAGAATCTGTACGATGAACACGGGCTTCACCAATAATACCGGGTAAGACATCGATCAAAGCACTTGGGAGTACAGACCTTCTTGGAATCTCCTCCCCAATAAACACAGCTACATCTCGTACCGGTACTCCATATTGCAGTAGCTGCTGTGAGCGGATCGCATAATTAACCCACTCTTTACCAGGTTTCCACCACGTTTGATCGCGCTGAAAATAGGTTCCGATACCGTCCATGGTCATACCAGGTTTACGGTCCATCCAGGGATTATGCACGTACACATGGTAGACCAGATTGTTGATGCCCAAGGCGTAATTTCGGTCCTGAAGACTTTTCAGAAGCCGCGGATGTTCATCCCATTGGGCCCGAATCTGGGTAAAGGCTTCGGACATAGTCACCTGTTTGCCATAAATATGGCTTCCTGAGATGGCATCCAAGATATCCGCAGGTTTATCGTGCGAAGGGCTTCTGAGCCAAAACTCACCCATTGGACGATCGGTTGAAGCAAAATGGGCTAGCCCGTCACCGACCATCACAGGAGCCGTGGCTTCGGCCGTAAATTCGACACCGTATTCATCCGCTTTCTGACGTAGTGTAGCATAGCCTTTCTCCTGCAACAGCTCACTGATGGTCTGTCTGTAATCTTGCAAAAAGGCTTCGGAATCTTCTACACTATTGACGAAACAACCCGCTAAAACTGGTAAATAGTCAGTCAGGTCATAACCCCGGCGTTTTAAAAACTCATCCGGAAAACTACGGGTCCAGTTTTGACTACCGCATTCCCAAGAATCAATATGAAATACCGTGAGGACTTCTTTAGATAACTGTGGATCCACATGCTTTTTGGCTGCTCCAAACCACTGATCAAATTGAAAAGCAACTGTAGTAGCGTCCAATTTATCACATTCCAGCCCCTTTCCAGCCCCAGCAGTTTCATTTTTATGACCTGTGGAGGTATGTCCAAGACGCAATATTTTCCACTTTCCTGCTGGTAATGTTAAGTCTACACGACCTGCTTGGTCTGGCCTAGGCAAACGGATAAGCTGCTGTTGTCCGAAAACAGCTTCCTTGGCAACAGCGCTTGGGTCGGATTTTTTCCCAACACGCCAGATCTCTCCTGTCTTGCCTTCGATCTGATTAACCTGCGCTTCTTCAAACAGACTGATTCCATTTAATTTTAGGGAAGGTTTCCATTTACCGGAATCAAGATCTTCGGCTCCCGGTTCACTTCCTGTAGGATCGTATACAAAGCGAAAATACTTCGCTTTGGTGTAGGGGATCAGATGTGTTACGCCATTATCCCAATCCAACCAGCCCATTCTTGGGGATTCTAATTGTGTAACCTTCCGAAAATTTACGCCATCATCGCTCGCCCAAACTTGCAAACGGTTTGCTTGGTAATTGGATGTTGTCCATTCAATTTTCAATGAATTGCAGGGGAAGGGCTGATCAAACGCATATTGTATCCACCCAGGCGCAGTCGTCGCAAAATTTTGTTTGTTATTTTTGTCTGCCAATCGTTTTAGATCTTCGCCATAGCTATTGGATACGTGGACCTTCTCCGTAAGGCTCTTTCGCGGCGAATGTGTCAATGGCATTGCAAATAACGCAATATCCTCGTAATAGCCTTGTTGGGCTTGTGGTTGTGGCAACTGAATATTCCGCAACCGCTTCCCCTTGCTATCGATTATAGTATCGGCATACACGACTTTCTGCATCGACTTCTCGGGACTGATCCACGGTCCCCCCGCGGTTGCAAATCCATCATTGGGCAATAAAGCTATTTTTACTCCGTATTTTTTTGCTTCACGGACGATATATTTGAACATATCCCACCATGCTGGTGTCAACGTCTCTGTCGGCGGATCGAAAAGAGGCGGATTAGTTTTGCCCTTGATTGGTGCTAGATAGGCTCCTGCGATCTTATTTTCTGCCATCGCTTTCAGATCCGCAGTAATCCCTTCCTTGGAATAGCTGGCATGCATAAAGTACCAAAATACCCAAGGTTTTGCTCGTTCAAACGAATGTTGATCCAAAGGAACTAATTCCGTTGGAATACCTTTAATCTGCGCATTGCTGCTCAAACAGCCCAAAAGAAGACTTGTCCCTAATAGCAACTTAATCCTCATCATATCTTATCTTGTTCTTTAAAGCTATCCAAAAGGTTGGACAGCTTATTTCTTTCAATTTTGAATGTATCTCCCTTATCGCGTCATTTCAACTAGTCGACGCCTACAGGGGTTAACTTTACTTACTGGATATCTTCCTGCTAATCTTCATTTATTTAATTAGATTTTACAAAATCCTCGATCGGTTGTTTCAAATCTGTCGGAATCAAATAAAAGGAATAATTGTAGTCTTTTGCCAGAATTTGATATTTTCCCAATGGTTGCGATACATCTGTCCAAGTATCATTTCCGCCAACACCCATCTGTTTTAAGTCGACATTTAAGGTAATCTTATCTTCCTTTTTCAATTTAAACCAGTGTTTTGCTTCGACGATTGCTTTTTGTGAATAAGGCCATGCACTCATAAACAGCGGCTGCTCGCCGACAACCAAAAGACCTGCATTTTTATTTCGAAGGTGCATCCAACGAACATCCATCCGATTTCCATTCTCCTGCGGATAAAGATAGTGCTCCATGAATTGATCAATATTCATGTGATAAACACCGAGATCAAATCCATAAGCACGATCAGGGTAGTTTTCCATTGGCCCTAGGCCATAATATTGGATATCTTCAAATGTAGGATTGATCCCCATTTGAAGTCCTACTTTCGGGATATTAGGTAACTCAGCCTTCACCTGAAGCTGGTAGTTTACCGATACAATACCTGGATTTTTCACCGTATAGATCACTTTTACCTGTGCAGAATCAGCCGCAAGGGCATACAGTGTCTGTATTTCATACCCTTGATCTTTTTCCTGCGCGTTTACCGACACTACTTTTGGTGTGCCATACCAGTATTTTAGTTTTTTCTCCGGTTTCCAGCCCCGGCGGTCATTGTCCGTAGCCGGCCGCGTAAAGTTTGGGCGAATGGCATCTTTGATTATTTCCTGTCCCTTGTAATTAAACGCAGTCAAACTTCCAGTCGATTTGTCAAAGCTAACCTGAAAGTTTTTGCCTGCGATCTGATACTTATCGGCAGTTTCTGTTTTGATCAATTGACCTCCTTTGTATGATAAAGGTCGTAGGACATTGGATTGTTCCTGCAATCGAACCTGCGATGAAGAGACAACAAATCCTGCTGGTCCCCATGCTGTCGCTTCCCGTAAACGAAACTGAATATCGAGCTGATATTCCTGATCTGCGGCACGCTTGAAAGGTAAATATTTGGCAAAGCTTACCTGGGCAGAATCGCCTGCGGCCAGATTCATGGCCGATATCGGCACTTCTTTCACCAGCAGCCCATTTCTGCGGAATAATAAGACAGCATCATAATGATTTAGGTTGAGCTCCGCTGATCTATTTTTGACTTGTACCGTGGCCTTTTCTGGATCAACCAAAGTGACCTCTGCAGGCTGATAGATTCGTTTATTCTCGTACATCGCCGCTTTTGGTCGCCCCCAGGCATCGGTGATACCATTCAAACTAAAAGCGCCATTGTGTACTTTTTCGCCAAAATCACCACCATAGGCCAATACTTTACCATAAACGGAATCTTTGCGAATCAAGGCCTGATCCTTATAGTCCCAGATAAAACCACCGATCAAACGGGGATGTGCACGAAAAATATCCCAGAAATCGCGAATGTTACCAGTCGAATTGCCCATGGAATGGGTATATTCAACAAAGAGAATCGGGCGATGGTCGCCATTGTCCTGATTTAAGAGTAATGAAGGAGTAAAAATACCGGGATAGAACCGCGATACCATATCAACATAATACTGATCCTTCACATTTTGAATCCGGTGCGAGTGATCGTTGGATTTTGGATAACGTGGGTCCGAAGGATCGATATAACCCGGTAGTTGGTGGCTTCCCATTGCCGGTTCGTAATGTACAGGACGTGTGATGTCGAAATCATGGATCCAGGCAGCCATCGCGGCTGTATTCGGACCTCTTCCAGATTCATTTCCCAACGACCAGATGATAATGGAAGGATGATTCTTGTCCCGTTCCACCATGCGTGTGACACGTTCCTGAAGTGCCGCCAGCCAGGAGGGATCGTTCATGAGTTTTCCACCAAGTCCATGGGTCTCCATATTAGCTTCATCCATCACCATAATACCATAACGGTCACAGAGCTCATAGATGTAGGGATCATTCGGATAATGAGAAGTCCGGATAGCATTAAAATTAAATTGTTTGATTTGGCGAATATCCGCTTCCATATCTTCCCGTGTCAGTGCCTTCCCGCGTTCAGGATGGTGATCATGACGGTTGACACCATAGAGGTACGTCGTTTTACCATTGATCAGGAGTTTGCTATCGTTTGGAGAGAAAGCGATGCTCCGAAACCCTACTTGACAGGTCTTCGCTTCGAGCAAACGATTTTCTTTGTCGTAAAGCGTCAGTACCAAACGGTAGAGATTAGGTTCTTCCGGCGACCATTTCTTTGGATTTTTGATCGTCGTTTCCAATAGTCCAAACTTCACATTATCCAATCTCGGATAGATTTCATCAAAGATAACCGAAGCATCTTTTTCCAATGGTTTGTCGAGAATAGGCTTATTATTGCTATCATACAACTGTGCTTTTAGCGTAAAACCGTTGATACTGTCGCCTGAAAAATTATCAACTTTTGGACGAAGCGAGAATTTGGCATCTTGATAATCAGCACCTAAAGTTGCCTGCCAATGAAAATCAGCAATACGCACTTTTGGCTCGGCCATCAAAAACACCTCCCGGTGAATACCGCTCATGCGCCAATGATCCTGATCTTCTAGATAGGAAGCATCGCTCCAACGCAAGACTTGGATAGAGATGCGATTTTTACCTTTTTTAAGATAAGGTGTGGCATTAAATTCAGATGGCAAGCAGGAGTCTTCCGCATAACCTACGTATTTGTCATTAATCCACAACTGATAGGCAGAGATAACACCACCAAAATGTAAGGTAATATTCATTCCATCCCATGATTCGGGCAATTCGAATGTTTTTTGATAAGACCCTACACCATTGTAATCTTTGGGAATGCGCGGCGGATCAATTGGGCTAAATGGATAGACTGCCGAACGGTAAATGGGAATATCATAACCTTTCATCTCCCAATTGGAAGGCACCTGGATTTTGTCCCATCCCTTGACCTCGGATAAATGAAAATCTTGAGGTGCATCGGCCGGTTTGAAGGCAAATTTAAAATCCCATTCGCCATTCAAAAAGAGCATCCGTTTGTTTGTTT
Source organism: Sphingobacterium sp. UBA5996 (assembly GCF_002429765.1). Taxonomy (NCBI): domain Bacteria; kingdom Pseudomonadati; phylum Bacteroidota; class Sphingobacteriia; order Sphingobacteriales; family Sphingobacteriaceae; genus Sphingobacterium; species Sphingobacterium sp. UBA5996. The sequence continues at coordinate 194,340 of NZ_DJAS01000003.1, read as the reverse complement.
CTCTTTCATTCTTCAAGGCTTCTTCAAGTGTGGCATAGGAATATCCTGTCGCACGTGAGGGGTCTCTATTGATGGAAGTAATCATCGGATTTTCCCAAGGCGCGGCAATCTGACCATTTGGTACCGGTGGGATGACCGCTGGCTTACCGTCTACCGTTTGCGCCTGTACTGAAACCGCAAACATCGACAGCAACAAGGCAACACTCAGCTTGGACACGACTATTTTTTTATATAACCTAGTATTTGTAATCGACTTCATATGCTATTCCTTTTTCCAAAACGAGCTCATAGTCGTTTCCTGAGATATGTTTTACTTGACCGTGTTTCACGCGTGGAACAACCTTGCTCCGCAGTTTTAATGTCCCTGTTCCAACAGGTGATTTTACCTTGATCTTGTTTTTCGACACGTAAAGTTCAATCTCACCCTTTGGTGTTGGTATTTTTCCCTCCATCCACGCTAAGGATGCCAAATAGGGCTTGATTTCGTACTGCGAATAACCCGCAGCCGTTGGTTGTACACCAAGATAATACTTGCCCAGCAAATAGATCGGGCTTGCTCCCCACGAATGACAAAGGCTCTTACCAAAATCTCTTCCATACATCGCATAGTGCTCGGCTCCTTTTTTTGCTGGATTAAATTCTTCCCAGAAGGTCGTCGCACCAAGTTTTAGCATACCGCCCCAATAGTCTTTCATTTCTTTCATCACATAGTCCTTTTCACCAAGTGCACACAAAGCTTCAAGTTCGTAGTAACGCATATAAGGCGTGGTAATCTGTTGTACCTGATCATTTAACAAGACATTAGCCTTCACGCCTGCCTGTTGCTGTTCGTTCAGATAATTAAAGAAAATCGCAAACATATTGCTGTAGCGTGTCACGTTATCGGTTTGCTTACCATCAATACGGCTATGTGCAAAGGCTTTTTTCTGATCGTTCCAATAATAGGCAAATAGCTTATCTTTGAGTTGTTGAGCTTCTTGTTGATAGTGTTGGTTGTCTTTCGGCTCGTCAACCAAATCGGCACACATTGCCATGGTTTCGAGACTGCGGCACAGCAATAATTGTTCAAAGCTCACTTCCCCTTGCTTGCTGAGACCTTCGGCCCAGTCAATAAATACCCAATCGCCAGCTAAACCTTTCATCAAACCATCGCTATTTCTTCTATCCAAACAAAACTGCATCAGACTTTTCATACGTGGATAAATACCGGCTATAAACTCCTTATCACCGGTATAACGGTAATAATCGGCGATACTCAAAAACCAATAGAAGGTATAGTCCATAATGGTGTTGATATGGCTGATCGTCGGTTCTTTACCCCGTAACGCTAAAATAGTTCTCTTGACAGCTTCGGAATCAAAACCCAAATAGTAATTCATGGCATACGATTGATAGGCGTCACCACTCCAGATCCATCGATCACGTTTGATACCATCAATAAAAAACTCACGTGTGGTTAGTTCCATGGTATATTTGGCGACATCCCATATCTTGTTTAATTCATTATCGGAACTACGAAAGAATCCGCGATCTGCAACTGGTAAGTATTCATATTCCATGGATATTTGATCAAATTTTACCGATCCTTCGGGTTCTAAATAAACAAAGCGGAAAGCTTTGGATAGATCAAGTGTACTATCTTGTGGCTGTTGATTATGTACCTCAAGTAAATCGATGGTCTCACTGGTTTTCGTCGAAAGTGCCTCCTCTCGGGATTCGCCATAATAGATGTTCAGGCGACCTGTCCCCACCAGCTTATGCAGAGTAAGAAAACCAAATGTATTTTTTCCGAAATCGACCAAAATACCATTACCTTGTTTTTCTTGCGAAAGCGCTTGTTGTGGTTTCACGGGCAATTTAAACGTAGATGGTCGAGCTGTTGGTCCGTTAAAGTTCCATTTACCGGCCTTAACATAGCTTGTTCCAGATTGATCAGACGCTTTACCTGTCTCGTCAATCCATTCCTTATCTTCATAGGTTGCGTTCCAATCGCTATCTGTCGTTACGTTTTTTCCTGCAACATACAGCGCGGGAACATTTCCTTGATTGTAAACTTTAATATTGATTTTTTGCTTCCCCTTTTGAAGATGCACTTTAGCAGGTGTCCCTGGAAGCATTTTCCCGTTGATCTTGACATTATATTTGCCTTCGGCATAAATACTGATTTCTTCATCAGCAGGCAAATCAAATTCTTTACTGAACTCGACAAGAACATAGTGACTATCCATCTTCCAAAACGGTGGAAAGAAGGTTCCTCTGTCCGTACGGCGATTTTGCATGTTGTTGCTCAACCACACTTCATAATCTCCAGGATACCAGATCCAGGTACTTACCTGTTGTGCAAATGCTGTCGTTGTTGCAATTAAACAACCTATAATTAAAATAATTTTATTCATATTCGAATCATTGTTAATCAATTCACTAACACCAAAACCAACGTTAACTTCGGCGGTATATGTGTTTTTCACTAGTAAAACACGCGCTATATTTTTTTCAGTTGCTCACTAAAAAATAAGATGAGACACAACTTAGGCTTTTGCCGGTTTATATCCTTTCAGTGCAAACCATAAAATAACAAGATAACAGACCAAAGGTACACTATAACCAATCTGCGTATTATCATCCAGCGCATCAATAATATTTCCGGTCACAAAGGGAAATACGGCTCCGCCGACAATTGACATAATCAACCAGGAAGAGGCTTGTTTCGTCTCGTCTCCAAGTCCAGCAATACCCAAAGAAAAAATCGTAGGAAACATAATTGACATAAAGAAACCAAGTCCACCTAGCGCATACAAGATGACCATACCTGTACCCGAAATGGCTACAGTTGCCAATATAGCGCAACAAACAGCATAAATAGCTAATAAACGCTGGGCTGTCGTATAACGCAGCAATAGGGTACCGACGAAACGTCCGCCCATAAAGAGCAAACCATATACACCTAGAAAATACCCCGCAGTCTTCTCATCGACACCTGCTCCCTGCTGTGCCATACGAATAAAAAAACTGGTTACACAAACCTGTGCTCCAACATAGAAAAACTGCGCGATCACAGAAAAACTCAAATGCTTGTGTCGAAGTACAGCAAATAATCCCGACTTTTCACTCGTCTCTCTTTCTGCCTTTTCACTTTGAATTTCAGGAAGTTTTATAAACAAAAAGACAAATGCTACAACTAACAGGATTAAACCTAATATCAAATAAGGCATTTTTACGGAAGACGCTTCATGGAGCAGATATGCCAGGCGATTGCTTTCTGTCATAGCCGACAATTCCGTTTCTGAATAGCTCGTACCCGACAAAATAAAGGTCGTACCTACCACTGGAGCGACCATTGCCGCCAATCCATTAAAGGAGGCCGCCAAATTAAGGCGGTGTGTTGCTGCTTCGGGCTTACCCAAAACTGCAGCATAAGGATTAGCCGCTGTTTCTAATAAAGCTAGTCCACAACCAATAATAAATAAAGCCAGTAAAAAGAGCTCATACATCCGGTGATCTGCCGCAGGGATAAATAAAAATGCGCCGACGGAAAAAGTAAGCAGCCCGAGAATAATAGACAACTTATATCCCCACTTGCGTAATATATAACCTGCGGGTAGTGCCATAATGAAGTAAGCAAAGAATACGGATGTATCAACCAGTGCCGATTGGCTGTTATTCAACTGACAGGCTTTTTTCAAATGCGGGATCAGCACACCATTTAAATTATGGGCCATACCCCATAAGAAAAACAGGCTGACAATCAGAATAAACGGAAGGAGATAGCCCTTATTAGACGATGCCTCTGTTAGCTTGATTGATGATTTTGTACCAATTTCCATGTGATGATAGGTTAAATTGAAACTTCCTTACGTTTTGCTAGCAGGATATGGTCTGCGACCAACACCACTTCACCATGTTGATTGATAATTTCAACATGCTCAACTACGGTACCGAATTCAGGCTTTTTTGCATCGGATTTTTCAGAAATAGTCACCTCAGCGTGGATGGTATCGCCAATAAACACGGGCTTGACAAAACGAAGGCGATCGTAGCCTTTGGAAAATGCTTCCGGATTAATAACTGAGGCCGTCAGTCCGATACCAATCGCAAAGATCATTGTTCCGTGCGCGATGCGCTGTCCAAAAGGTTGGGTCTTGCACCATTCCGCATCGAGATGATGTGGAAAAAAGTCGCCTGTATGTCCAGCATGAACAACAAAATCTGTTTCGGTAATCGTACGGCCCAATGTCGTCCGTTTGTCGTTTAATATATAGTCTTCAAAAAAAATCGATTCAAAATGCATATTGTTTAATTTATGTTTATAACCTCTAGTTCCTGCTCGCTGATCTCCAATCTTTATTTTCTAGTCTCTACGATAGGTACACCGCCCTGAGCACTGCTTTTATAAGCAGCCTCCACGACGGCCATGGTCTCGATAACATCCTCCACCGCCGCCGGTAACACAGCAATTTCGCCCAGTTTAAAGCGTATCAAGCTACCCATGCTACCGATAAAGGCATCGGGGAACCAAGTCCCTTCGATCGGGAATTGTACCCACTGCGGCTTACTACCGTCTGTCGGTTTGATGCAATATTCAAATACATCGGGCACGCCGTGCGGATAATCCATCAATAAGCCCATCGTAGCTTTGATCGCTCCTTTATTCCCTTCCCATTTGATGTAACTTTCTTCGTTGTGCGGTCCAAATTCATGGTCGTGATTGGTATTAACCACCGCGTGCATAGTATCCCCATAATCAAATAACAAGGTTGTCCGGCTCGAAGATAGCTCTTTGGCTGGATGCTTCAAGGTCTTGGCATAAACCGATGCCGGTGTACCCAAAAAGGAACGGATCAGGTCTATATAATGCACGCTATGGTACAGTATTTCCAAACGCGGATGCACCATCACGTGTGGAAAAAGCTGCCAAGGGGTATGCACGGCTACGCGCACCTCCATATCGTAGAGTTCGCCGATGTAGCCCTGATCGATCAGCCAACGAGCCGCATTGACAAAAGGCGCCTGACGCAACTGACAGTTGATCGCAGCCACCAAACCCTTGCGCTGGCAGACCTCCAGGATTGCCTGGCTATCGGCATAGTAATCGCCCATCGGCTTTTGGATCAATACCGCTGCTCCATCGGGCAAAGTCTCCAAGGTTTCGATATAGATATCCGGCATAGTCGTCATATCGTACACCGCATTTTCGGGTGCTTGCGCGACGGCATCCGCCACCGTATCGTACACATTCGGAATACCGAAATCCTGTGCCAATGCTTCTGCTTTCGCCCTTGTACGATTGACAATACCATGCACATGAAAGCCGGCCTTACGATAAGCAGGGAGATGTGCATCTTTTACTATACCGCCTGCGCCTATTATAATAATGGGCAAAGACGTTTGGGGTAATAGGGTTTTATATTGAATGTCTATCCTATCCATGTATTTAGTTTTTTCTGTGCTTTAGTCAATAATGAAAGACTACTCTCCTCGGAATTAATCGCTGCTATGACGGTCTCATCAATGATATGTGCAATCTGCGGCCAGTTGGCCAAGCACGGTAATGTACGTGCAGTATCATGCAATTCAGCCAATTTATTATAAAAGGGTATCATCTGATTGATTTCGGAATCATACCAGGTGGAGTAACGACAGCCTACTCCTCCTTCGACAGTAAGCAGCTTATCTTGTTGGCGTCCGACTGCAAAACGTATAAAGTCATAAGCCAACTGCTTATGACGGCTACCTTCTGGGATTGCATACAACCAATACACATTTAATGAAGGAGACATTCCCCCTTCTGCTGAAGGAATGGCTGCTACATCTACCTTACCTTGCACTGCCGACGCCGCATCAATTTGTGCCCAGGATGCAAATCCAAACCAATTGACCATCATGGCTACTTCTCCCCGCGCAAAGGCGGCACCGGCCTGCACGGATTCATAATTGGCCGATTCGGGGTGCAATCCCCTACTCTCTTTAAATAACCCTCTATAAAAATCCAATGCTTCTACAGCCAATGGCTGATCCAGCTTAACAGGTATCTCTTCTTGCTGCAAATCGCCTCCACGGGACCAAAGTTGAATACAGAAATCGAATACTGCATTGTGTCCATCCGGATAACCGGCAAACACGGTTCCGTACAGGTTATCTTCCGGACGGGTAAAAAATGTGGCAACGGTTAAAAAATCAGTCCAGGTTGTTGGAACAGCCAAAGGCTTTCCGTAAAGCGCGTGAAAACGGCTCTGCTCCTGTGGGTCATCGAACAGATCTTTCCGGAAGACCAGGCATTCAGGACCATCATGAAAAGGCAAACCAAACACCTGTCCATCAAAACGTTGTAAAGCCTGTAAACTTTCGGGCCATGCACACTCCACTTCTTCGGGTGGATATTGATCAAGCATAAGATCGAGATTAGCTAAACCTTTCGTATCGTAAGCACGTGCGATCCAATCGGTATTGATATGGACAATATCCCAGTCACCATTATAAAGGCCTTGGTTCTCAAAGAAGGCTGCTGTCAATTCCTCTAAATCTAATGGAACAAACTCTATCTCCATATCCGATGGATATAGCTCCTGATAAGCCGCCCAACATTTCTCCATGGCACGCTCAAAGGGGTCGAATTTCCGGACAGCAAAACGTAACTTATCCATACAGTTCCTCCAGTATTTTAGCGGTGTGCTCACCTAATTTGGGCGAACCTTTTGTCGCAGTCAAACGCTCGCCATCGATACGAATCGGACAACGGGTGGTCTCATAATGGAAGCCGTCGCCCATCGTTACTTCTTGTAGCATTTCTAGCACTTTAAAAGCATCGTGCTCGGTCAAACGGCGCCAATCCAATACATCGGCACACCAGATGTCTGCTGCTTCCAGTATTGCTAACCAATGCGCCGTAGATGCTGTTGCCAAGTGTTCCGTTAATATCGCTTTAATGGTATCTCTTTCGCGGAAAGCCTGTTCACCGTCCGCGAAGCCTTCCAGCGCTGTGCAATCTAATAATTTGGTAAGAAAAGGAATAGAGCCCATAGCAAGTGCCAGAAAACCATCTTGGGTACGATAAACGCCATATGGCGCAGCCAAATATGCATGTGCATTGCTCACCTCGCTACGTTGGGGTAACAATTTACCATCACGAAAATAGGTTGTGACAGCCTCAAATTGTATATCTACAGCAGAATCCAACATACTAACATGCACGTGTGCCCCGATTTGGTGTATCGCACGACGATACAGGCAAGCCAAGAGGGCACTACATAGATTCGAGCCGGCAAACATGTCCACAATGGAAAGTCCCATGGCCACTGGACCATTATTTGCGTCGCCACTCAACCAGGTCATCCCGGTAAGTGATTGCAATAATAAATCTTGTCCAGGTCGTTTCACCCAAGGTCCTTCTTTTCCATACCCTGAAATTTCTCCATAGATCACCGTCGGATTGATCTCTCGGACACTTGCATAGTCAAAGCCCAAACGTTCCATGACACCTGGACGAAAATTGTGCAGCACCACATCTGCCCGCGCGATTAAATCACGTATGATCTGTTTGTGGGATTCACTTTTTAAGTCCAACACCAGACTTTCTTTATTCCGATTAATGGCATGAAACACCGTTGAAGTACCATTGAGTATGGTATCCGAGGTATATAATTGCCTGCAAATATCACCCGTCTCTGGTTTTTCTATTTTTATCACCCGCGCACCTAAGTCGGCTAGCCGTAAACTTGCTAATGGGCCGGATAAAAATTGACTAAAGTCGACTACGGTATAGCCTGCTAATGGTAACATATTAATTTTCTAAATAATCGTGAACAATTGATGCGGTATGCTGGCCCACTTTTGGTGCAGGTTTGTCCGCATATAAACGCTTTCCATCAATCTGGTAAACACTACGGGTGGTGGTTAGCGCGGTACCGTCTTGTAAACTGACTTCCTGCAACATCCCTGTCTCCTTAAAACCTTGCTCCTCAAAAAAACGATGGTAATCGTTGACTGCACCACACCAGATCCCTTCCGATTCCAAACGGGATACCCATTCGCTAGTGGTCTTCTGGCACAATACCGTAGCAAAGGCCTCCAATATTTCATCACGTCGCGAAAACCAGGTTGAAGCATCTTGATAAGGCTCACTAGACAGACCTATTGTTTCTGCAATATGTCCCACATTGCCCATAGCCAAAGCTAGATAACTATCTAGTGTCTTATAAAGTCCATAGGGTGCACTTAAATAAGCATGGCCTGCGCCTCGAACAGCCGAGCGCTGTGGCAACTTACGTCCATCATTGACATGTGTGGTCAGCATTTCAAACTGCATATCCAACACAGATTCAAGCAAACTGACTTCAACAAGAGCGCCCTGTTGGGTACGGGCATGTTTCAACAATGCCGCCAATATACCTTGTGTCAGATGTGTCGCGCAATACATATCGACCACAGCCAATCCAAAAGGTACTGGTCCATCCTGCGCACAGCCCGATAGCCAAGAAAGTCCCGACAGCGACTGCACCAGCAAATCCTGACCCGGTTTTTTGGACCATGGCCCTTCATTACCGTAGCCCGTTACTGTGGCATAGATCATCTTTGGATTGATTTTCCGTACGCTCTCATAATCCAAACCGATCTTTTCCATCACCCCCGGACGGAAGTTATGTGTCATTACATCCGCCTGACGGATTAATTTCTTAATATTTTCCAGATCATTTTCGTCTTTCAAATTGGCCGCATACGATTCTTTATTTCTATTAATGGTATGAAACACCAGGCTGCTCTCATCTACAAAAATATTTTTAATCGCAATCTGTCGTCCGCCTTCTCCGGCGCCAGGACGCTCGATTTTGACAACTCGGGCACCGAGATCAGCCAACCGCAGGCCAGCGGTTGGCCCGGCCATAAATTGTGAAAACTCGAGAACTAAAAGTCCTTCCAGTGGTTTATTATCCATTGTCTTCTTTGTCCACTAATGATTCCCGATACATCTTGTTCATCTTTTCTAATACGGCAACTTCATCCCCGCCCTGTCTGAGATAGTCAACTACAATATCACCGGCGTGATCCTGAAAATACAGATGACCATCATACCGCGGGCGCAGATAGGCACGCTCCAATGTAGGCAGGGTATTTTTAAAATATTCGGCCGTATAGGCGTTGACTTGCTCATCTTCCCAAGCACCTAAATGTCCCGGCTGACCACCATTTTCGACATATAATGTTGACTGAATTTCTGGTGACGCAACAAATTGGGCGTAATCCATACCCACAGCAATATGTTTGCTCTGAGAGGATACTGCTAATCCCGCACCACCCAGTGTGCTAATCATTGGCGTACCGTTTAACGACACTAAATCATGAAAATGCAATACTTTACGGGCATACCCAGTTCGCGCATAATTGGAATAACCATACGCAAATGGACAATAGGCAATTTCATCCCGCTGCGTCATTTCTTCGAACACTTTGAACGGATTTTTCTCATAAAATCCAGCATCCAATTCATCCGCAAGTGATTTGAATAATTTTAAGACCTGTACTCCGACGGCTTCGCTGATTACTTTTTCGTCGTTTTGGCAGGGTTCTTCACCCAAAGAACAACAAAGACCATAAAAGTGCATCAAAGAATCAATCGGCAACAGTGAAAATCCAACCCGTCCTGCTTTAGCTAAGGCCAAGACTTCTTCAAAGGTACGCGGGAGCGGCACACCTAGCGAACGTAAAATATCTGGGCGACTTGCAGCCACTGGTGTCGCCGCATCTGTAGCCAAGGCCCATTGCTTGCCTAGAAAGTTGTAGCTTTCATAAGACTTCCCAACACTATTCGCCTGTTGACCGGCCAAAAACTCCGTGGACAGATAATCATCAAATGAAGCCAGCATCCCCTTAGCAGCGGCATGTCCAGTCCACGGATGATCGATCACCAACAGGTCATATTCCTTGGCTAAATCCGTTACCGACTTATCAGCGAATTCCTGCAAAGAACGTTTTGTCCAAACAATCTCTACTTCCGGATGTAATTCTTCATAACGTTGTGCCGTTGCAACCATTGGCACAAAACCTCGCGAATGCCCCCAGGTAATCCCCTTTAACCGGATTTTCTCTGTCATTGTATTTGTGTATTATTTTATGTAGTCTTGTTGAGATCCTTATCAACCATTTGATTACCAAACATCAAGTTATTCTAATCTCCAAAAACAGTAAAACATAACATTGTAGTTGTAGCTATTTTTATCCTGTTCTTCTTGATTATCCAGGCAAGATAATATAGCATAAGCAGCGCAATACTGTAATCTAATGTTGGTATTAAATATGTTTATAATCTTTTTCCCTTCTAATGCTTTTTCGCAATGAAAAAAGCGGTTTATAATATTCAAATATAAATACAATATTTGAATATAAAAATTTAACCTGTTTTTTTTGGATCGCTAAAAACGCCTCTTCAAATACTTTTTTTATCTTTATCCCAATCATTTGTTAGCAAAATATTTTATGACATTAAATAGCTCCGATAAATATAAAGCGCCAGCACTCGAAAAGGGATTGCAGATCCTGGAATTTCTGGCCTTGCAACCAACGGCGCAATCACAATCCGAGATCGCCCTTGGCTTAAATCGAAGTCCCAATGAGATCTATCGGATGCTTGCATCGCTGGAGTCAAATGGCTATATTCATCGTGATCAGATTTCATCCAAATATTCGCTTTCCCTGAAGTTATACTATCTATCGCATCGCCACTCTTTTGTAGAGAAATTACGGGCCACCTCATTATTGCCAATGCAAGAGAGCTCCAATGAAATTAAGGATCCATGTCATCTCTGTGTGATCTACGATAACCAAGTCATGGTAATTTCCTACGCCAAAGGATCATCCCCCATCAGCATCGTAGTTGAAGAAGGAAAGCTGTACAATACTTCACAAACGGCTTCTGGCAAGCTTCTTTTAAGTTTTTCAGATGCTGAAAAAAGAAAATCTATTTTAGGAGCTGATCCCTATTACAAAAGCTTAAAGAAGACAGAGCGTCAACAGTTTGACAGCGATTTGGAAGATATTAGAATGAAAGGATTTTATGAGATGCCCAGTGCTTACGCAGAGGGCATTATCGATATTTCCGTCCCTATAGGAACCAACGAAACAGGTATAATCGCCTGCCTCACTGTTTCAAAACTCATCCGACGTCAAACTGAGCATACTGTATCCACGGAGGACATTGTAACAAGCCTAGAAAAATGCCGATCACAAATTGAATCCAATCTCGGATTAAGGTGAAAAAGTCATTTCAACACCGTGTACAACAATAGCATTACGACAAATAAAATTGTCCAAGCGATCTTAACCCGGTTACTTGGCTTGCCCATCTTAATCTCGACCATATGCTGATGTGCTAATTCGTAAGCTGATTTTGGAAGGAGCAACGACACACCAATTCCAATAAGCAGCAATAGAACAAACAAACTGAATGAAAGCATCAAGTAATGCGGCCAAAAAGTATAGACATCTTTAGGAAATATCCAAAGATAACATATTCCTGTGCCCAAACTTAGTAGCGCTCCTAAGGTTAAAATGGTATTAATAGCTGCTCGATTAGTCCGTTTCCATAACACAGCCATCAGGAAAGCGACCGCTAAAGGGGGCGCGATAAATCCAAGGATAGATTGGAACACATCAAAAAGATTAAGTCCTTTAATTTGATCGATCGCCAGTGCGACGAAAACCGAAGTTAAACAGCCCACAATCACCGTATATCGGCCTATCTGCGTAATCTGCTGATTGTTTGCTTTTGGTCGAATATGCTTGAGGTAAATGTCCATGGTGAACACCGTACTCAAGGAATTAAGCGACGAACCAATGGTGCCCACCAATACAGCAATTAACACCACGATTACCAATCCATTCAGGCCTGTAGGAAACAGGTTAGTCACCATCGTCATATAAGCAAGTGATGGGTCTTTAAGTCCCGGAAATAAAACCGAACAGATGATACCGGTGAGGATAAACAACGGCAAGGAAAGTATCTTGAGCCAAGCGATAAAGTTAATTCCTAGTTGCCCCTGTTCGAGATTCTTGGCTCCCAAAACTGATTGTACCATGGCTTGATCCGTACAGAAAAAAGCGATCGCTGCCACTGGATATCCTAAGGCGATGGCGTACCAGGGGTAATCTGGATCACTCGCAGGTCTGATCAATGACCAATAGCTAGTCGGAGTCTGCTGTGCCAAAGCACTTAACCCTCCGATTTTGGACAATCCCAGAAAAGTTAAAAAGGCCGACACGGCGATCAGCAAGATCATCTGAAAGATATTGATTTTAGCAACTGTCTTTAATCCACCCGTATACGCAAACAGACCGGCTAGGGAGACTAAAACAGTAACCGATTGCCACATTGGAATACCTAAAATCTGCCGCACTAAAAATCCGCCAGCAAATAGTCCCAACGACAACCATGAAATAAGCATTTTTACCAATGAATACCAAGCCAGAATAGTCTGCGTATTTGGACCGAACCGCTTGCCCATAAACTCGGGTAAGGTACGTACTCCAGTAGCAATATAGCGGGGTGCGAACACCACCGCTAACAAAAATAAATAGATAAAAGCATACCAATCAAAATTGACTGCAACGATACCTGTTGTATAACCTACTGTAGCGAATGCGAGCAGCATAGATGGCCCAACATTGGTCGCCCACATATTGAAGCCAATACTGTACCAGCTTAAGGATTTGCTGGCTAGGAAGTGTTCTGCCCCTTCTACCTTTTTACGAGATGACAAGAGGCCGATTGTCAGTAATACTAACAAATAGGCTACGACGATGCAATAGTCGTAAATGGTTAACTTGTCTAAGATACTGTTCATCTTCCTAAGCTCAAGTCGACACCATATCTTTCCAGCAGTTCCTTTGGACGGACAGGCTTTCCTGTTGTCAATGATTCATCCATAGCTTGCAATAAAGCTATTGTCCCAATACCTTCTTTCATATCTGGATAGGCTTCCTCTCCAGTACGTATGGCTTTTGCAAAATGCTCTAGGTAATTTTGATACTCACCAGCGTGATGGCTTTTTCCTTCAAAACGGAAATAGTGTTTTAGTTTATGCTCCCAAGTCAACATGCGCTCTTCACCGGTTTTATCGGTAATCGCATAACGAAGGTCCATATAGTCAGCCTGGCTCGCCCCTTCTGTCCCTCTTAGAATACAGCTCATTTCGCTATCGCGTGTGACAGGCTGCACCGGCCCCGTATACGCCCCGCTCACACGGGCGACCCGGCCATCTTCGGCTTTAAAAATAAAATGCATCGTATCAACATTTTGAAGCCCACCTTTTTTCCCATTAGCACTCAACATGCCATAGCCCATCACCTCTTCAATATTGGGGAGGTACCAGCGGATGAAATCAACTGGATGGCTCAATCCTCCATAAAGCCATTTGAAAGAAGACTGCAAAGACCAAGGTTTGTCCAAAAACCAGCGGTGATCAGCGTGATAATAACCTTCGATCGTAATTAAGTCACCAATAAGTCCAGCGTCAAAATCTTCTCTTTGCTTTTTTACCGGTTCAAAAAAACGGGAACTCTGTCCGACAAAAACACGTTTATTTTTCTGAGTTGCGCGTTCCAATAAAGCGTTGGCATCAGCAAGATTATCGATAAAAGGTTTGGTACAGATGACGTGTTTGTCATGTGCCAATGCTAGCTCGATGTGCTTCGCATGTAGATGATCCGGAGTATATATCGCAATGGCTTCAATATTCTCGTCATCCAGCATGGCCTGATAGTCATTGGTATAAGCATGAAAGTCAAACTCTTTCATCCGCTTGCGCCCAAGCTCTTCATTCAGATCGCAAATCTTGACCAATTCGATGTGAGGGCTTTGCAATGCGGCTGACATCGTACTGCGCCCCTCACCTAATCCTAAAATCCCTAATTTTAACTGCTGTATATTTTCCATTTTACTGTTTATAAAAAATCCATGTTTCATTTTTTCGTGTTCCGGGAATACCTTCCTGATAGGAACTCATGAGTTTGTTCCACTCCACAACTCGTGGATTATCCTTGGTTGTCAACAGATCAATTGTTTTAAAATCCTGTCCTTTTGGAAAAGAAATATATAACATCAGCTGACGCCCATTGCGATAGACGAGCACTTCGTCAAATCCAGCGTTACAGAAACCTGCCGCAACCTCGGGCCATTCTTTAAATTGTGTTTTATGTGCGTTGTAATAGGCCTCCTGTTCTTTCTTATCATCGATCAATTGGGCGGTCAGTAGCACAAAATCGGTATCAATCTCTTTTTTACCAGCACAGCGGCTTCGGTCAAAGTCGTAGAACAGATCGGTAAACAATTTGTATTCAACCTCAGGATAATGAGCAATCCACGCACTCGCTAATTTTTTACCAATCTCATCACTGGTCATGACGAGCGTGTAATCGTTCCATCGATATATCTGTTCAGCACCCACTCCTTCTTTTGCCAAAAATCCTTTGATTGCTTGTGTTGTCAATTTCTGTTGCGGATCATAGATCTGGAAAAAAACAGGTTTGGTAAAAGGAATATAGGCGTTGAAAGATGCATTTTTAGGAATTGATCGTTTTTCAGACAACAAATAGGTATAACGCAGACCGATGCCTGCTTCGTCTTTGACCCAGGCATCCGCATCGGGGCCATTTTTTATCCACTCAACACTCGGCCCATTGGCATTTTGCAATATTTTATTAGATGGGAACCAGTTGTTACTCACATTCATATAGGCAGAACCCTCATCGGTATAGAGATAAAACCAATGCTCAGGAATATGCGCATAAGGTGACACATAGATGCTATCGATATAATTTTCCTGAATTTTTGTTCCGGGTTGTGCCGATAAGGTGTAAATACCAGCTACATCATACATGTATTTACCATAACGTGTGATCTTATTTTTTAAAACACGATTATTTCGCATGGCATTGACTGTAGGTGTCCAGCCCCAGCCCAAGCTAATTCCTGTGTACGGAAGATCCAGCAATTCATTGTTCGTAATAGCTACATTGCGGACAAATCCGGCGCCAATCCCCACCGTTCCCCAATCCTCATTTCCAATATCTTGGATTAGATTGTTGCTGATGACAACACCATCGGTCAAGATACGCTCGTTGTTGGGCTGAAAAGGCAAATGTGCTTCCATTTGTTCGTCTGAGAACTGACCGAGCAATATTCCGGATCCGCCAATATCCTGAAATAGATTTCCATTTAAACTATCTTTTAAATTGCCCGCCCGATAGTCTATGCCTGTCGCGGCCAAATGAGCAAAACGGCAGGCAGAAATTTTCGTAAACGCGGTATGACTAAGTAGAACCGCAGCTTGCGGCCGACCCAACCAAGCCTGATTTTCCAGCCCAGCTTTATCAACAGTCCCCGGCTTAGCTAATTTATACGCATCCAAAAAATACATACCTGCCTGTAAAGCAACATGACCGTAATAATGAGGTCTTAACCAGGCACTATGCTGAAATTTCAACCCTTCGATATACACATGGCTAACAGGCGTCTCTAATGTACCTTGCATTGTCAGAATTGTCTCCAGGTAAGGAGCCACAACATCTAACTGGTCTAAATTTTCATCAGGTCTTTTGTAATAATATACCTGATGATTTTCTTCATCTAAATACCATTCTCCAGGTTGATCCAAGAATTCAAGCGCATTCACTAAGCGAAAAGCAGAGTTGCCATGTTCTTTGGATAGCCATGGCTTTGGCCAAGGATGTTCGTTCTGAATTTTCCCTTCCGGTTCATGAAAAAATAGTGTGATACTATCTCTAGTAACAATCGTCTCACGAATGCGAAGCTGTGCTATTGCCCACCATTGATGGATAAAAAATTCCATTCCGGCTTTATAGTGAAATTTTTCAGGAAATACGTTAGGAATAATAGCAGCCTGCTGCTTAAAATCCCAATTAATAATCCGTGGCAAATGGGCATCATCATGACTTTCTGCACGAATCGCCTTACGTGAGCCAACCCACAATTGGCGGAAAGAAAGGTATTTGCCACCGACCTGGGGTGCATTTGCCACCATAACATATTTGGCAATAGCAGGATCCAATCGCTTGTCATTTTTTACGGGCTGCCAACCTTCAATAGTAACCCCTCCGGACAATATAGCTTCTCTGCCCACTGATTTTATCCATGTGGGACTTTGGGCAGTCCCACTATCTTCAGGTCGGATAAAAATTGTTTGGGAAGGCACATATTGTCCGTCTTGAATCCAGATTGTGATGCCATGATGCATACGCGGATCGTTTAATCGTCGCCATTCCTTAGCCTCACGCAGGGCATCCTCCAAACATGAAAATGGAGCTCCCCGGGTGCCATCCCGTTGTTCCTTCTTGCTTTGTTTACCCACATAGATCTCTCCTCCCTGAGCTGAGAATGCAGCTAGCGAAAAAAATATAAAGACCCCTATGAGAATTGTCTGCTTCATCTGTAAATAATTTTAAAATATCATACTACTTCGTTTCACCTTGGCTTATGGCCTCAGAACAATGCTATCAATAGCCATTGTTCTGAAGAAATTCGCCGGGGTTGCTAATGGCGTCCATCTGTCCCTGCGGAATTGGCCGAAGGCCGTGTACACCATCCTTAAAATATTGTCCGACATCAGGATTGACCGCCATCAAATAAGACCGGTTCAATTTGCCCAAGCGTTTCAGGTCATACCAACGTGTATACTCGCCGCACAGTTCACGAGCACGCTCATCAAGTATAAACTGGGCAGTGATATCTCCAGCAGTAATCTGCTTGGCCCCGACCCGGTCGCGTAGTACATTGATGTAGTTAGCGGCTGTTCCATTTGCACCGTTCAAGTGAAAGGAAGCTTCGGCAGCAATGAGATACACCTCTCCCAGACGCATAACAGTAGCATAAGCGTCGCTGGTAAAATTGTTAGCCTTGGGACTGATTAACGAACCTGAATTAAATTTTACCAAAGATGGATAGAAACTAATAAATGGGTTGTCCACCTGTCCAGGCTGCTGATTTATCCGTGTATATTTCATTTTCACTTTGTGGTCAGCACCGTATAGATCTTCTAGGTCTAGCCAAATATATTTTTTTTGAAATTGTATCTTTTTTTCTTCGGCATAACCAGTCTCTCCCTCACGGGCAACTTTAAGCGCTAGAGCTCCTTTCGGGAGATTGGTTCCGACAGCGACAGTATTTGCATCACGATCGAACTGCACAATAGCATCCCTGCTCCAATTGTAATCAGCATTGGAAAGCCACTGCGTCTGGAAAGAAATCGCATATCTTGGATCTAAGGTATTATCATCATTTTTAAATACATCAAGCAGGTATTTAGTCGGCATAAATGTTCCTCCGGACCACCGCCCAATTTCGGTTTGAAATCCAGCGGACTGTATCGCTCCAAATGTTGTCGGCGTACAATAGAACCGTTTAAAATCATTGTTGTGATCGTATACGTTGGTGGACCCATACTCCTGAGAATAAGGAATCTGGTAAAGTGCTTCGGCGTTTTTCTTATTATTTACCGCATTAAAATTGTCTATAAAGGAGGCATACAAACGCACATTATAACTCGCTTGATTATCAATCAATTTTTTTGCCGTCTGCAAAGCTTCCTCCAGGTACTGATTGGTATTATATTCTTTTGTCTGCAAACAAACCTTTGCCAATAGACCCAATGCAGCTTTCTGACTTGGTCGCCCGGCTTCTGTAGGTCCTACAGGCAAGTGCTCTGCCGCAAATCTCAGATCGGGCAGGATACATTTTTCATAAATTTCCAACACAGGTGTACGTATGGCGGCAGTATTGGCTGTAGTTGTCTCCGTGAGATTGAGCGGACAAGGACCAAACTGTTCGACCAAATGGAAATAATACAATCCTCTTAAAAAATAAGCTTGGGCAACTTTTTCCAGTTTTTCCTGCTCACTAGAAAAATCTTTGACCTGATCTACCCTACCGATGACAATGTTGCAGTAATTGATGGCATCATAAGCACCATTCCAGTAATCCTTAGCCATGTCTATGGACATGGAGCCACCGGAAGCATATTTTAAATAATTTTGGTTGTTATTTGAATTGAGATCGGAAGTCCATAAATCTGTTCCTCCTTCGGTAACAAGTAAGAAGTTTCGCCCGTAGAAATAACGTGGCAAATCAAAATAACAGCTATTGATTAGTTTATCGAAACCGGCCTTATTTTCTGCGACTTTATCCACAGTGACCCCTGAGGGATTATATTCATCAAGACCACAGGAATTTATAAAAAGGCCAGCACATAACAGTATATTAAAATAGTTGATTTTCATAACATATTGGCATTAAAAAGTAACATTCAATCCGACAACAAACTGCTTGGTCAACGGAAAATTATCCGAACCGTTGGATTCGGGATCCTGATACTTTAACAAGTTGCTTTTCGTAAAGATGAACGGATTGTTAGCGGTTGCATAAAAACGGAAACGATCCATGGAAAGCCGCTTAATAAATGATTTCGGCAAACTATAGCCCAAGGTGATATTTCGAATCTTGAAATAGGATCCATCTACGTATTTCAACGCATCAAACCCGATATAGCCACTGGTCGAGGAATGTAATCCTGGCCTTGGCAAATAAGCGCCTGGATTTTCTGGTGTCCAATAATCGATATCGTCGGGGCTATTTCCGACACCGGTTGTTGGATCATAACGTGTGATCAAATTATTGGACAGCATCTGTCCCCATCTTGCTGTTAAAAAGACCGAAAGGTCCCAGTTTTGATACTTGAAGTTATTCTGAAATCCACCGGTCCATTTCGGAACCGCAGATCCCAAAATACGTTTATCTTTCGCTCCATAGGCATGCTTACCATCTTCGTTGACCGTACCATCGGTGGATAACTTGATATCACCGGGTTTGGAATTGAATAAGGCTGCCTGCTCCGCTTCACTTTCCTGCCAGATACCGAGGTATTGATAATCAAAAAAGGTTCTGATCGGCTGATTTAGAAATAGGTTATTTGAAATCAGGTCTTTTCCCCCCGGTAGTGAGGTCACACGTTCTTTATTCGCCGCAAAAGTCAATGTTGAATTCCAGATAAAACGATCTCCCTGAATATTTTTTGTATTTAATGCGAGTTCAAAGCCCCTATTGTTTGTTGCACCAATATTCTGCCACATCTTGAAAGGGGCACCCCAGGAGCCGCCCAATGAAGCTGGCATATCTCTCAGAAAGAGTAGATCCTTCGTTTCAGTATTATACCAATCAATGGTCAGGTTGGCTCGTTGGTTCAAAAATTGCGCATCGAGCCCAATATTGGTCGTATACGACTTCTCCCAGCCCAGGTCCCTATTCGCCAGTTGTTGATTCAGAATAAAGGCCGGGCCGAGCGTACTTTCACCAAAACCTACCGGTTTAGGTGCATTATATCCCCCTGCTTGCGTACCGTAAGCCCCTACACCACCAGAATTACCGGTGATACCATAACCAGCGCGTAGCTTTAACTCCGATATTTTGCTTTTCAATGGCGCAAAGAACTGCTCGTCGCTCACACGCCAGGCAAAAGCTCCTGCTGGAAATACATCCCATTTGTTGCCTTCGGATAATCGAGAAACACCATCCCAACGGCTGGAAATGGATAGCAGGTACCGGCCTTGATAGTTATAGTTGATCCGACCTACATAAGACATTGACTGTGAACCAATATAAGAAGAGCGGATTACAGACGTTGTGGCCGCACTCAGGTTGTGGAAAGAATAGGAGTCAAGGTCGAATCCCGATCCGCCCGCATAGGCCTGCTCTGCTTGGTTTTTTGACCATGATGTGACTCCAGTAAGCGCAAAATGATGATCTTCACGTAGGTTAAATTCATAATTCAGGATATTTTCCCAACGGTAGTTGTAATTTCTGTCATTGATGATAACAGCTGCAGGCAATTTGAATCCAGCCTCCGGATTTGCAATTGACTGCGAGCCAAAATATCTTCCCGTCCGTTGAGAGCCAATCGTCGCACCAAAAATTGAACGAAAGGAAAATCCTTTGACCGGCGTAAAATCAAGATAGGCATTGCCCGCAAAATAATTATTCAGGATATTATTTTTATACTGATCCTTAATCTGATCGGATAAAGGGTTGGTGACTCCGTCCACTGGAATATGATTGATATTACCGTCGGCATCAAAAGCATCACCTAAAGGCAAAAAGGTCAAACTGTTACCGAATACATTTTGTGCAGCCTGGTTATTATCCTTATACGTATACTGTAAATTCGTACCTACTTTAAACAGGTCAGAGAGTTTATGATCAATATTTGCTCTTACTGCGTACTTTTTACTATTATCATTTTTGATAAGGCCTTCTTCATCGTTATAGTTGAGCGACAAAAAAGCTTTTGTTTTTTCATTCCCCCCGTTCACTGAAAAGCTATAGTTTTGTTGGATTCCGTCTTTTAAAATCAGGTCCATCCAGTCTACCCATTTGCCATTTTCATAAGCCTCTAGCTGTGCAGGATTTTTAAAAATATTATTGGCAAATTCCGGATAGTTACCATGCTCACCCCGATAGGCTTCCCTTTTAAGTTTCATATAATCGTCTCCCAGCAATCCATGGGGATATTTGGGGAATCCATTATACCCAAAATAGGAATCAAAATTCACAATCGCTTTACCGGCTTTGCCCTGTTTTGTCGTAATAATAATTACACCATTTGAACCCGCTGAACCATAGATTGCCGTCGACGAGGCATCTTTCAGAATGTCTATGGATTCGATATCACTGGGATTTAAACTCGTAAAATCCCCTGGAATACCATCAATAATATAGAGCGGATTATTATCACCACTGAAAGACCTATTGCCCCGTAGGCTCGCACCGACATTGGCTCCTGCACGTCCGGATGATTTAGTGATATCTAGGCCGGAGACCTTTCCCTGAAGGGCGTCCATCACATTGGCTGTTGGCGTCATCATAATCTCTTCGGATTTAACGGAAGCTACGGCGCCGGTTAGATCCCGACGTTTGGCCGTTCCATAACCGATGACAACGACTTCCTCCAGTGCTTGTTCATCTTTTCTTAATACAACATTGGCACTATTCCCAACTCTTACTGTTAATAAATTTTCCGAATAGCCCATCGAAGTGATTTTGATGGTGCCACTATCCCCTGTTATTTTAAGTGTAAATTCTCCCATCGCGTTGGAAGAGGTAGACTGCGTCGAGTTGACCACTGTTACAGTAGCGCCAACAATAGGATTTCCCTGCTCATCCGTAACTCTACCTTTTATTTCTTTTTCCTGATCTACCGTGACTTTATAAATCGTAGTGGCATGTAACGCAGCATTGGAAATCAATGGACTTCCGAGTATAAAACTGCTGCAAAAGAGCATTAACATCGGATACTTTGAACCGGAAGCAGGGGCCCCCAATGTCATTTTTCCGAGATTAATCTTGTTTTTGTTCATAGTTGAGTTATTAGATTTAATTTGTTTAATATGGTTATTATTTTACTGTCAATTTAGCTGTTCATTCGTGAAAAATATTTAGCTGTGCTTAGATCATAATTTGTTGGTCTCCCAAAGCCGAACGGATTATTACAGTGCAAGGCGTATCAGCTATTTTTTGAATAATTCCTAATGCTTTCCCTTTAAATGTTTTTCTGTTGGGACGATGCAATCCCCTTAGATCGGCCTGAAATCCATTGTCTGTTCCCAGAACTTTCGCATCCCCCTTTACAATGAACTCAATTTCCTGATCATTTAGCAAGACGGAGTTTCCTTCCTGATCCACCAGTTCTGCTGTGACAAAGTATAGATCACGGGATTCCCCTGTGGCATATTTTTCATGTTCTAAGGAGACTTTTACCCTATTAGCATCTCCCGCTGTACGCATACTTGTTTCCTGAACAACTTTACCATCTCGTTTTTTAACGACTTTCAATTCCCCCTTTTCAAAAGGCACCTTCCAGCTGGCGTGCAGACGATCTCCGGTTTTAGCTGAAGTTCCCAGACTCTTGCCATTGAGAAATAGTTCGACATCATCAGCCTTATTATAATAGGCCCATACATCTACACTATCGCCAGCTTTCCAATTCCAATGCGGTAAAAGATGGAGGACATCCTGGTTTGTCCATTCAGACTGATACATGTAGTACACATCTTTGGGAATACCAGCAAGATCAACAATACCATAATAAGAGCTTCTTGCAGGATAAGGGTAAGGAACAGGCTCCCCAAGATAATCGAAGCCGGTCCAGACAAATGTTCCCGCCAAAAAAGGACGGTTCTTAACCGCTAGCCAGGCTTTCTCATGGCTTGTACCCCAATAGGCAGCAACATTATCATAGGCCGAAACCGTAAAATCAGGATTACCATTGGCGACATATTTGTCCTTTGATGATGCTGGCCACAGCTGAATCGTATCTTGCAATTTGTCATACACCCCTCTAGTCTGTAAGGCAGAAACAGTTTCTGATGCCAACAGCGGTATATTTTTAAATTCTACAGGTAATTTATCATAATCTTCATGTTTGTAGTTGAAGCCCAGTACATCCAAAGCCTCTGCCTGTGCGATAAAGTTCTTTACATAATTATTTTCGGTCAAGGCGGCTGTAACGGGGCGTGTTGGATCCAAAGATTTTACCAATTTGGCCATTTCTTGCGTTAAGGCAATACCCGTGGAGTCAAATTGCTCCCGGATTTCATTTCCGATGCTCCATAGAATAACCGAAGCATGATTACGATCTCGACGCACCCATGTTTCAATATCCTTAAGGTGTTCCGTAGGAAAGTCAATGTGGTAGTCGAACTTATTTTTTCGCTTTTTCCACATGTCAAATGCTTCATTGTAAACCAAAATTCCCATTTCGTCGCAGAGATCAAGTAACTCGTCTGCGGGTGGATTGTGTGCAGTTCGAATGGCATTTGCACCCATTTCTTTCATCATGACAAGCTGTCTTTTCGCAGCAGACTTATTAAAAGCGGCTCCTAAAGCACCCAAATCATGATGCATACATACTCCTAAAATTTTCAAGGCCTCGCCGTTTAAGTAGAAGCCAGTTTTCGCATCAAAGCGAATTGTCCGGAATCCGATTCTCTTTTCAATTTGATCTTCGACTGTATTATTTTTAGTTAAAAGAGTGAGTTGCACACGATATAAATTTGGCGACGCTAGGCTCCACAATTGTGGCTTTTCCACTTGAAGTGATGCATCAATATATCCATCTTTCTCAACCCCTGTCTTTTTTAACAGTATATTTCCTTTGGGATCCCATACAGTAATTTGATATTTATTCCCTGCAACGCCTTTAGGTCGCGCCAACTTATTCAATTTAGAACGCACTTTAAGCTGTCCCAATACACCCTGTATTTCCGGCGTAGTGATAAAAGTTTCTTGTTCGTCGAGGTGTACTTCGCTGCTTTTTAGGAGATAAACATCACGGTAGATTCCGGAACCTGAATACCACCGGGAGTTTGGCTGTTTACTATTGTCCACACGAATAGCAATGCGATTGGGTTGATTTCCAAATTTAATATGCGGAGTCAGGTCCAGTGTAAAAGAGAGGTAACCATTGGGCTTTTTCCCAAAATAAACACCATTAATCCATATTTCTGCATAACGGTAAACTCCGCCAAAGTACAACTGTATATTTTTACCCTGATCTGCGGTCGGCAACTTAAACTCCTTACTATACCAGCCAATTCCGCCAGGCAATGCTCCTCCTGCATTACCTGCTGGGTAACTAGCATCAAAATCAGCTTTGATACTCCAATCATGAGGCAATTCAACCGATTCCCAAGCTTGGGCATCTCCGTCGTTCAAGCGATAGCCCAGCTGATCCTGCAACGTAAAATTCCAATTGTCATTAAAGCTGATTTTTGAACGTCCTTGTCCGTATACAAGCTGAAGTTGAAATAAAAAGAGAATAGAAATAAAATAATATAAATTCATAAGTAAATGGTTATTTATAAGCACTGCTTTCATTGCAGTCAATGATGGCTTCGTGCTTGCGTCTTTATTCGTTAGTCTATATGGAGGTATTTAAACTTCCCTCGGGTTTATCCATTAGGAATAGTTTTTTGAAAAGTGACCTAGGCCTGAGGGGCTATTCTTGCTCATGGCTTAAGTCTTTAAAACGCACCGTACTTGTACCTAAATCTTTCGAAGTTGCCAAGGCGATACCGCGGTTACCTTTGCCGTCCACTGCACAATAAAAATGATAAACAACACCCTCCGCTTTCAATACAAATGATTTGTGCGCATATTGCTGATCAAAACTTTCACTTGATTCAATCAGATTTGCACCATCCCAATCTGTCCAGTGGATTAGATCCTTGGATGCCGCAAATCGATTGAATGCCCCTTTACGGTCTTTCCAGAAAGCGCCAAAATAAAACATGACCCAAGTATTGTGGATCCGCTGAATCATAGGGTCTCCCGTAATTCCTACCGGATGGTGAACCACAGGGTTCGGCTGGAACCTCTTCCAGTTTTCCAGATCATCTGACACAGCCATACCAATACGTTCATACCATCGTGTTGCTTTATTATTGGGTAATGAATCGCCTACGGCATTGTAATACATGACGAAGCGATGGCCCGTCTGTTTATCAGTATCTTCAATCACATAGCTTTTGAATAGCTTATGCCGATTTTCCCACCAGGAAACATCCGGATCCGTACTGGTCAACACGGGCTTGGACAACCGTTGCCATTCCACAGGTTGTGTTGGTTTTTTAGTTGTATAAGCCATCCCAATCGCCAGCGGCTCAGGTTCGTAACCAGGTGTGGAACCACCGAAATAGGACATCCAGTATTTTCCAGCGTAGCTGTTGAGCTTATACTTCCCGCCCCATTTTGTATCCACCAAGGCATTATATCCTGCTCGCTGCTTAGCATCCCAGCTGCCATCTGGTGCCACGGAGAGTTGTTTCCCCAAGGTCTTCCAGTTCAAAAGATCCGAGCTCTGCGCCAGCCAGGTCTCATAACCACTTCCATCAAACACAATGTAGGTCATATACCAATATTTCCCCTCCTTATAAATGGTCGGACAATCCATCAATTCACCTTTATGCGCAGGTACTAAAACAAGTCCATACTTATAGGGGGTCTTTACTTCTTCATAAATTTTTGTCATTTCCGCACTGGAAACTGCCGGAGTTTGAGCCTTTAATTTAGGACCGGCCAAAGCAATGGATAGCAATAGCATTAATCTTTTCATCTGTCTACTCTTTTTCTTCGTTAGTACAATCTGAACTATTTACGTTGTTGTCTAATGGTATTTCAATGGGTTTATAACTGGCTAAAATAATCACGATATCAGCTTTCATTGAGTAATTGTATATTTTCCTGAGCCCAATTTGAATTCAACATGGTCTTCTTTTACATTGACAGTTTGGGCCTCCATGGCCTTTCCATTGACCTGATAAGTTCCCTTTGGCAAAACCAATGTACATTGGCTATTGACAGGTATCTCTACTTGATAATTTCCTTTAGATTGTTCTCGGTTAAAATAAATTTTTCCATATGGACTTCTAAAACTTATCTCACAGTCTTTCAGTGCATCCATCATTTTGGGCTCGATTCGAAAGTGTTTAAATGCGGTCGATCCTGCATCTTGCTGTATTCCGCCCAAGCCGGTATGAAACCACTCCATCAGGTGGCCAAGCATAAAATGATTATTGGAGACGTTTGGAAGACCCGCCCAAGACTCGGTCAGTGCCGTGGCACCTTTTCGCAGCTGATAACCATATCCGGGCCGGTCATCACGATGGTGCATGGCATAAATCAGATCATCACGGTTGTTGGAGTGTAACACCTGTAGCAGGTAACGATGACCGATATCTCCCGCCGTCAACGCCGTATCATTTTGGCAAACCGTTGTTGTTAGTTTTTCAAAAACCGCCTGTTGGGCCTCCTGAGGTACCAGTCCAACATACAGTGGCATGGCCAACGCTGTCTGACTACCGGAGCCATAGCTATGTTCCTGAGGTCGATAAAATTGTTGATTGAAGGCACTGAAAACGGCCTGCCGTAACGTTTCAAATTTTTCGGCATCTTCTTTTTGTCCAAGTAGCATAGCGATGTCTACCATGAGTTTCAAGTCATAGTAATAGATTGCCGTAGCCGTAATCCCGGGAGTAGTCAGCTGGGAAACACCGGGACGCTCCGGTCCCAAATCATACCAGTCACCCAAACCCTGTGTTAAAATGTGTCCCTTCGCTTTTGTACCCAAATAATCGATATAACGGGTCATCATGGCATAATTATCGGCAAGAAAAGACTTGTTTCCATACCAGCGATAGGCATACCAGCCCAAGATAATCGAGCTGCTTCCCCACTCGGGTGAGTCCCTGAACATATCGCCGCCCCAGTCAAACTGCACATATTCGGGCGCTATTTCAGGAACTAGACCATCGTTTGTCTGAGATTGCCGCATATCCCGCAGCGACTTGGCAAACAGGCGTTCAGCATCAAAGTTAAATTGTACCGACGGCCCCATTAAATGTAGCTGCTCCAGCCAGCCCAATTTTTCGCGGTGTGGACAATCGGTAAAGACACTGACCATATTACTCTTAATAGCCCAATTGATCAATCCATGGATCTGATTAAATAGCGTATCGGAGCTTTGAAAGCTTCCTACCTGCGCTGTACTATTCCGGATATGGGCCAACTGTATCGCATCCATCCGAACCGCTTTGCTGCCGGCAGGATGCAACTGAACTTCAGCATAGCGAAATCCATAATACGTAAAACGTGGCTGCCAGGATACCGTCCCATCTTTTGCAAAAATATATTGATAATAATAAGGGCTTCCTGAATGCTTTTGACTGGGGCGTCCATCCGCCGTCAACAATTCGGCCGGATACACCCGTACGGTATCTCCCGCTTGTCCGGTCATTTGCATAGTGACAATGCCCGACGCATTCTGTCCAAAATCATAGGTGATCCGTTTTCCCCCATCAGCCTGCTGAAATCCAACAGGTGCGAAGCGTTGCATAATTTTTACCGGATCAATATCCTGAGCCCGTAGATGTGGTCCATCCGTTATGCGCGCTTGCTGCCAGTTCCTGTCATCGTAAACAGGGGCTGACCAATGATCAGGTAAAATCCGTGCATCGTAATCCTCGCCCCCATACATGCTGGAAAAAGTAATGGGTGACCGGTGTGTTTTCCAGCCTGCATCACTAACGATGATTTCTTGCGTCCCGTCCGTATAGGTATTGACGATCTTAAGTTTGAGCTTTGGCAGACCAAAAGCAACTTTATGTTTTTGAAATCGGCCTTTAATTGGTGGAATATAATAAAACCCATTTCCTAATAGGGCAGCAATTGTATTCTTTCCCTGTTGCCAGGCTTGGGTAAGATCATAAATCACATAATAGGCTTCTTTGTCATATTTTGTCCACCCCGGCTGTAGCACTGCATCATCTACCCGCTTGCCATTCAATAGCAACTCGTAATGTCCCAGGCCTGCCACATAAGCAATCGAAGAACTGATCTTCTTTTTCACCTGAACTGATTTCCGGAAAACCGGAAGGTCATAACTTTTATCCAGGCGGAGCTTGCTGGAGCTTAGCGGTAGCGGGTTGATCAACGAATCCGGTAATATATCTTTAGCAATCCATCGGGCATTGCCCCAATCTTCTGCATTCAGCAATCCCGTATGAAATCGTTGTACGGCGCTTGTTGCTGTCTCCTTTTTATTATCACGAACGTGTATTCTGATGTAATAACTTGTACCCGTAGCTAAAGGATTTCCCTGGTATAACAAATTTAGGGATTGCTCTGCCGCTACCCATTGGGAATCCCAAAGCAAATCCTGCTTTGCAAAACGAGTGCTTTTACTGACCTCGATACGATAAGCCTGTTGTTGCACATCAAATCTATCGCTGTGCAATTGCCAGCTAAATGAAGGTTTTAATGTATTTATACCCAATGGGTTTTCGCGTCCTTCTATCAAAACACGCGTTACTGATAACTTAGCCATACCCACTAGGGGCATAGCTAGCAATAACAGGAAAATGCTTCCTAAAACGATTCCCTGTTTTACAATATTCTTCATTCTTTTTCTTTTTTCCCCGACTGTATTCATAACCAACTATTAGGGCGATTCCGTGATGACACGTACGCGATCTTGTATCAGCCCCAAAACATTGGTTGTTGAGATACTGGTATCTTTACACACAAAAACACTATTTTTAATCTTGATATTTTTAGCATCTTTAATCGACAGATACCGGTCTCCGCGTCCAAAAACACGATCAATAGATACGTTTTCCAAAACAGACTCTGGAATACCTTCGATCTTAATACAATTTTTAGCCGCATCAATATATATATCCTTTATTTGGATATCCGAGAAACGTGGTGTCAGAGCGTTCTTTTGAACTTCGAAATCACGGCTAGCCTGATTGCCCACATGTTGGGCTTGTCCAAGCATATCCCAGCGTAAAGCTGATTCCACCTCCTGCATCCGGATACGCTCAAAGTGAATATCAGATCCGCCACCACCGCGTGGCCTTCTGGTCTTAAAACGGATGCCAACATTGGTTTTTCCAAACACACAATCATGGACATACACCTGCTTGGCCATGCCGGCAGTCTCACTACCGATCGTAAATCCACCATGACCTTTTTCGGAAAAGCAATAGCGGACAACTATATTTTCCGAAGGTCTATTCACCCGTAGTCCGTCGACCCCACGTCCTGCTTTCACGGCAATACAATCGTCTCCAGTATTTAGGGTGCAGTACTCCACAAGCACGCGGTTGCATGATTCAATATCGATCCCATCCCCACGTGGTATACCCATAGAATGGATGCGAACTCCACGGATCACGACATCCTCACAATAAGTGGGCACGATATTCCAAAAAGCAGTACGCTCGAGCGATACACCTTCAATCCAGACACTTTTGCAGTTAATAGGCGCTATGAGTGCCGGTGGGAAGATGAAATCTGCGGTCTTTCCATCGTAGATCCGCTGCTCAACAGGCGTATCACTATCGACAATATTTTCAATGACGTCATGCGTCATGGTTTTATTCCGGACGCTGCCTTCACCGGGGCCAATAATTCTACCTGATCCCGTGATGGCAATGTTTTCTGCCCCATTGGCATAAATACAAGCCCCCAAGCTATATAATTCTACTCCTTCGTTCCGTGTAAACACCACAGGCAGAAAATCATTGATTTCATGCTTAAATT
This sequence comes from Sphingobacterium sp. UBA5996, assembly GCF_002429765.1. Lineage (NCBI taxonomy): Bacteria > Pseudomonadati > Bacteroidota > Sphingobacteriia > Sphingobacteriales > Sphingobacteriaceae > Sphingobacterium > Sphingobacterium sp. UBA5996. Next base: position 165,188 of record NZ_DJAS01000003.1, on the reverse strand, counting down.
CCAAAACGGAACCTTCACCCAATTTTAGATTAATATGGGACTTTAGCGTAATCCGTCCTGTATAGTGATGTCCTTTCAGTACTAACGTACCTCCCCCCTGTGCCGCAAGCTGATCGAGCTTAGCCTGTATATTTTCAGCAGGCCCTGCAGTATCATGTCGCATCGGAAATGTCGGCCGCTGGACCTTCCATGCCGTAAAAGGGGATTGTATCTTCTCTGGCTCAAGAGGCATCTCTCCCGCTCCTACCTGATCGGCACGTAACAGGGTCTTATCCAGTTGCTTTTTAACCGAAAGACTTCGACATCCCTGCATGCCCATTACTACCACTACAAGCGATATTATCCAGTTTAATTTCATTGAAACACCTGTTTTACGTAGCGTGTATTTGCACCAAAATTTTCTTTGACGGCACGTGGTGATAGATTAGCGTCACGGGATCGCTCGATCACGAGCCAACCGCGCCAGCCCATACGGTCCAAGGTTCGTTTTACCAAAGGCATATGCAGTCGTTTGTTATTTTCGAGCCATACACCATCTTCATCCGTACAATGAATCTGACAGATCCGCTTCTTTCCTAAAATAGTCAGCTCCTGAATCAGATCACGCCCTTCTTTCAACGGATTGGAAAAATTAAAATAGATCTGTATATGTTTGGACCCAATTTCCTTTAAAAGATCAACCTCAGCTTTTGCATCCAATGCTGTTTCAATCCCGATGATCACACCGGCTTTTTTTGCCATCTCACCTACTATACGAAGACGCTCCACAATAGCAGGTCGCAGTTCGGGATATTTAACCAAGTCGCACGTCACGCCCAAAGGCAAGAAAGCGACTTTAACCCCCATATTCTGGCAAGCTTCCAAACAATCCCCTACCATCTGCTGATAAGTCGGCCGCGTAGCAAAAGACTGTGCATAAAAGCCGGTCATGGCCAACGAACAGATCGTTATTCCGGTTTCCTTTGCTTTGTCAAGAAAAGCCTTCCGTTGTGCTAGATCGCCCAACTTACTATCAAAAGTAATCCGGTTGCCCAGTCCGCCCATATCTACCTCCAACCCGTCTGCTCCTATTTCTTTTGCCAGGTCAAAGGCACTTAGCTTTTGCCGCTTTAAGATCATCAGATCAATTACGGCGACGTTGTAACGTCGCTTAGGTGCAGCAAAGACAGCAGAAGGCAGGGCTGCTACGGCAATTAAAGCCAAGGTATCGCGTATAAATTTTTTTCGGTTCATCATAGATCAATCTGATATGATTTTAACAATGCTTTCAACTGTTCCATCCCACGAATCGCGTTCTTTGGTAAGTTTTCCCCCTTCTTTCCAAAACTGTATAATAACTCCTCCGGCTCGATCTGAATACCGGTTTCCACGATGATATCGGCAGCTTTAGTCTGATCTAAATGAAAATGATCCAGTAGGAATTTGTAGAGTGCCTGCCTTTTGTTGTAGCCAAAATCATGACCTTCTTCGGGAAAATGTGCGTGTTGCACCTGATTTTGCTGACCATAATAACCATAGATATGCTGCAGATATGGAAAATCGTTAATAGCGGTCTCCTTCGTCCAATCCTGTCCATCGGAGATGATCAGTTGTGGTTTGGGCGCTGTCATCGCAGCCAGTTCAACATTATTGGTCCCACCGCAGACAAAATGTACGGGGATTCCACTTTCACAGGGACATCCACCAAAGAAATAAGAAGACATTGCAACGACAGGAGCGACCAACGTGAAGCGATCGTCTAAAGCAGCCATTAAAATACTGTGGCTACCACCACCCGATCCGCCACTGATTCCTATTCGGCTTCGATCGACATTAGGCAAGCTCATTACATATTCCATAATTCGTGCTGCTCCCCAGGTCTGCATCAACATGGCTTCGCTGCTGCGATGATCTGTCGAAGCAAACTGCAATAGGGATTCTCCCCAGGCAAATAGGTCATAGCTTACTGCCATACATCCTAGTCGAGCTAAGGTGATAAATCTCTTTTGCGCATCCGAACGATACCGCTGATTTGGCCAATGGCCATCAGGAGATAACATCACAGGGATATTTTTCTTTTGCTTGAGCGGCGAATAGATACTACCATTGATATATACTCCCGGGATAATTTCTAAGGCAAAATTCTCAACTTGGTAATCCGCATAGCGACGTGCCTTGCCCAATCGGATCGGTTGATTCGGTATACTTTTCAGCTTATCCCAGTACATCGCTTGTCTCACCGCAACACGCAATTGATCTTTTCTCTTTTCCCAACTTGCCTGATCCGTATATTTTTTGGACAGTAAGTTTAGAAAGTCCCAACCTTCCTGTGGTTTCCAGCGGTAATACTCGTATGATTTTAATTTATAGATATTGGGCTTGGCTTCCTCCTGCAGTTTAAAACCCAAGGGATACAGCAAATTGACTTCTGTGCCCACAAGATCTGCCCTAAACTTCCAGGGTGCGTAGTCCACCATAATGTCTTTGACATTACGTGGATCATATTTGATCTTGACCTGATACCGTTTTTGCATCAAGGCAAGCACTTTTTCCAGGGGTTGCTTAAATTTATGCTCATAATTGAGTAAGCTGTCCTGCCCCTTGACAACAAGCGAAACCACAAACAGACATGCGGTGAAAACAAGCTTAATCTTCTTCTTTGACATATGCATTAGGGTCTGGTTTTTTATATCCTTTTTTTGTTGGCCAGATGCCATCCTCAATCGGGATTAATTTCACTTTCTTCGGATCTACGACGACATGTTTCATTTTCTTTCTACGCCAGGTATAGCCAAAATGCAATAGCCCATCTTTGGTTTGAATCACTGCGGGATAAGAATACTGACTGATTGGCGAATCCTCAAGTATAAGTGCGGCCTGCCACTGCTTGCCATCTTTGGAAAAAGCAACATTCAATGGTGTACGTGCCCCTTTGGCTAAGTTACCTTCCGGAAGCACGTGGTTATACACCAACACATGCCGTCCGTCTTTTAGCGTTACGGCATCCGTCCCCGAATTATTGTTTGGGAGCGCCGTTTTTTCCAGTGGGGTCCAATGTTCGCCCCAGTCCTTAGACCAAGATGTTACGACCGCACGGTTGCGTGTGCGCGCCAATATTTGCAACCGACCATTTCCGTGGTCAAGTATGCTCGGTTGTATGGCATCCAGATTATCTGCACCACGGGCGATAGGGCCTATTTTACGCCAAGTCTTACCAAAATCCGAACTCGCCTCAAAATGTACATTCCAGCCATTTCCTTCTGTACTGGAAGGACTCAGCAAGGTGCCATTTTGCAAAAGAACAGGCTTATTTTTCACCGGTCCAATAAAGCCCTCGGGCAACTTCTCGGCAGCAGACCAAGTCTTACCGCCATCTTTGGACCGTTTGAGCATCCCCCACCATTCCGATGGCTTGGGTCCAATTTTATAGAATAGCAAGAGATCTCCGTTGGGTATTTGATATAAAACTGGGTTCCAGGTTGGCAAGCGCTTGCCGTCTGGCTGTACACCATCCGCTGCCGACACTGGCGCTAACCAGTTACCGTTTTCAAGTCTACTCACATAGATTTCCACATCGGGATGACGTTCTTTCGTTCCACCAAAAAAGGCATATACCAGGCCTTGATCCGTCTCTGCCATCGTAGCAGAATGGCAGGACGGAAAAGATGCTGTATCATAAATAAACTCATCTTTTATTACGCCTTTTTGCCATTCTTTTAATGTCGGATTTTGTCCGTAAGAACACAAGGAATATAAAAACAATAGGGCTGTTGCTAATTTAATTTTTATCTTCATAAATGTATTTTTAATATTATACATGTATACTAAATACTGCTTATAGTTTAATTTTGAATTGGTAATCTCCTGATCCTATTGCGAGCCAAACACCTGATTTTTCCTGTCGTAGGATCTGAATATCTTTATCGTTTTTTATTTTTTGATTATTTTCCAGGATCGTGGACAGTTCTGTCGTAGGCAGATAGATCTCTGCTCTGGTATTGGCCGGAATAGAAATCTTCCATTCGAAAGTCGATTTGCTTTTGCTCCAATTGGATTGAATGGTTCCATAAACACTTTTATAGCTTGCATCCACATGATCCAATCCTGCTACGACCTGCGGTTTCATGACAACAGTCTGAAAGGCATGCTCTTTTGATTTGATGCCCGCCAAATCCTCATAGAGCCATACCAAGAGATCGCCCAACATCATCACATGATTTTGTGAATTCATCTTGGGATGGGCTGTATTGCCATTCCACAACTCCCAAATTGTTGTGGCCCCATTTTCGACCATATAACCCCAGGAAGGATAGGTCTTATTGGTTGCAATTTTATAGGCAAGATCCACACGGCCGATTTTGGTCAGCGTGCGCATAATCCATTGTGTTCCGATAAGTCCTGTACTCAGGTGCCCGTGATTTTCTTTTTCCACAATCTCCACGATCCGGTTGCTAAGCTTTTCTTTGTTCGTATCTTCGACTAAGCCGAAAGATAACGCCAATATATTATCAGTCAATGAATTGCCACCATAATATCCTGCTTCGTGATAGAACGCAGCATTAAATGCTACTTTCATCTTCGCTGCGCGATCCAAAAAGTTAGCCTGATCTTGTCCATTGCCGACGAGGATGCTAAATCGGGCCATCGTCTGCAACAAATGATAGTAATAGGAAGTTGCGATCAATGCACTCGGATATTTTTTATCGGCAATCTTACCTCTTCCAGCTTCAATGGTTACCGGTGGGAAGCACCAATCACCATAACTATCCTTGGTAATAATACCATCCGTTCCTGTATAACGTAACTGCATATAATCCATCCATTTTTTCATGGCCGGATAATGTTTTTTCAAGATTCGCAGATCGCCAGCCTGCTGATAAAGCATATCGGCGATCAATAGGTAAGTTCCAGGCCAGCTGATATTATCACTATAGTAGCGCCAAAATGCTGGTGCAACATCCGGTAATGCGCCATCCTCCTTTTGGGACAGCCGAATATCTTCGAGCCATTTAGTATAAAAATTAGCGTTATCAAAGAGAAAGTTCTCACCGTATGCACTCACTGGACGATCACCCAACCAGGGCTGACGCTCATTGCGTTGTGGACAATCTACCGGTATACCTTTGTAGTTTGAAGCAATCCCCCACCATGCATTCTGATGGATCTGATTGATGAGTGTGTTGGAAGACACAAAAGTTCCCGCATTGGGTATATCGTCGTAGACAAAGCGGCCAACAAAATTACTTTTTGAAGCTATACCCGGATAGCCGCTGACTTCGACATAACGAAATCCATGATAGGTAAATCGCGGCTCCCAGGTTTCCTTTCCGCCACCTTTTAATACATAATGGTCCGTTGCTTTCGCGTCACGTAAATTGGTCGTAAATAATTCACCTTCTTCCGTCAAAGATTCTGCAAAACGCAGTGTCACTGCTGTTCCACGCCTACCGGACACCTTCATCTTTACCCAACCCGAGAAATTTTGTCCAAAATCAAGGATGTATTTTCCTTCGGACTTTTTGACGATCGAAATTGGTGCAATATCTTGCATCACCTTCATACCTTCCGACTGCGCTTCGTAATTGCCACCGGACTCTTGCACAAAAGCAGCCTTCAACCATGTTTTATCGTTAAAACCTGGATTTGCCCAGCCCGTTAGTTCTTTTCTGGCATCATAATCCTCACCATCATATTCGTTATTTGCCGTTATGGGTCCTTCGGTCGTTCCTTTCCACGAATCATCGGTCTTAATGACCTCTGTAGAGCCATCCGTATAAGTCAGCATAAGCTGCATTTGCAATTTTGGGAATCCAAAGGTTTTTACTTTATAAGGTTTTGCTTGACGCATGGCATAAAACCGTCCATTTCCCAAGATCACCCCGATCGCATGCTTACCTGCCGAAAGTGATTTTGTTACATCCAAAACATTATACTTAATGTTCTTGGTATAATCCGTAGGCACTGGAGCCAGTACTTGATCACCTATCTTCTTGCCGTCAATATATAATTCATAAAGTCCTAGCCCCATCACATAGGCTGTAGCCTGCTTAATCTGTTTGGTTGTTGTAAATTCCTTTCTGAAATAACGGGCAGCCAATTGACCAGTCTTTTCATTGTCTGATGGGAAATACTGATCAAAACCAATCCAGCGTCCTGTCCAATCTTTGTAATGCAGCAGTCCCATAGTCCAACCAGCCGGCTCAGACCAGCTACTTTCACCCTTATTCGTATACACTTTTACTTTCCAGAACACTTCCATGCGGCTCTGCAGAGCGCTGCCTGCATAAATAACATACGTGGAATTATTCGAAACCTGTTTCCCAGAATCCCAAAAATCGCCGATATTCTGATCCAGTTTTTCTTGTGAGGAAGCGACAAGTACCTGATAGGCTTCTTGTCGGATAGACCGCTCACTGCCCTGCAATTGCCAGCTCAGTCTTGGAGCAATGACATCTATACCGATCGGATTCGAACGTAATTCAGTCCGCAGGTTTGCAACAGTGATCTGCGCTGTAGCCTGATGCCACAAGATCGACAAGAACATGGATAAAAAGGATGCAAGAGTATTAGCTTTCATTAGTTTTCAAAATCAAAATAAAGTACCATATGCAAAGCCCGAGCTGGCTCCTTCTCAAAATCATAGTAGACGTGCTTCATACCCATCGGCCCGGTCGTTTCTGGCTTTTGTGTTTTCGTGCCGATGGCTGAAATACCATTCATAAAAGAAATATCGCCTTTCGGAAAAGTAGGTTCCATGTTTTTCCATTGGGTATCTTGCTGTTCTTTTGGCGTATATAAACGCAGAAACACATCCTCCCGATCGGTAAACACGCGGAAACTTTGATCCTTTCCGATAAATTTGGTCCAATACATATTGGCATGGTACCCTTTAAATTCGGGATATTCGAATGGCGATTCGCCCGTTGCGGTGTTATTGTACTTCTTTTTCCACACGCCAAACTGATTCCCTTTCATCCGGTTTTTCCAAACCCGATAAGGGCCCATTCCCCGATATTCAACACCTTCGATTTGATCTTCTGGAAAATCGAAATTCACTCCGACAAAACGTGTAAAATAACTTTCAGGAAAATATTGAACATGCATTTTCAACTGTCCCGAAGCAAGGATTTCCCAACGCAAGGTATTGTAACTATCTTTTTTATCAAAAGTAGATGCGATAATCACCTTTCCATCCTCACGGTCCAATTTGAAATTCTTATAATTTGTCGCCGCTTCCTGCAAAACCGGTCCGTTTTTGAAAGGAATTACTCCTTTGGCATTTTGAACCTGCTCCAGCAATCCGCTTGTCTTATTGATCTGATAGCTAATACCATTCGCTTTCACCAAATAGGCATTCGCGGTCTCCTGTACGGCAATATCCCCTGTTCCATTTGGTTTCAGGAGGCTACTTGCCACCTGATTCGGCAATGTAATCGGAAAGCTCCAGGTGAAGAGTTCCTGTTGATACACATCTTTTGCGGTAATATATAAGACATCAAAGTCCTCCCAACCTGTAGGGAAATCAACTTTTAAAATCCCTTTATCACCGGGGCGGATATTGGGAGCGACAATCGTTCCTTTTTTTGTTTCCTTAACCTCATCATAACCGCCCAACTTTTTGAGTTCGTACGAAAAGGTACACTGGTTAACATTGGTAAATGCGTATCTATTTTCAATATGGAATGCCCCATCAAATCCCTTGGTCATTTCCCGCTTTTCAAAGAAAATAGGACTCCATACCTCTTTTATCGTAAAGAAGCTTCCTTCTTTTTCGCCATGTGGGCCAATAATACCATCCGGACCACGATTTCCATCAGTATCTATAATACCGCCTTTATCCGTCCTGACGATTCCCTGATCACGAAAATCCCAAAGAAAACCACCCGCAGCAAGGGGATTGGCAAGCATCGCTTTCCAATAATCCTCCAATCCGGCACCATGCCCGCCATCGTACATGCCATGCAAAAACTCCGTCGGCATAATGATATTGTGCCCATGATCATAGGTACCAATACCATAGTTATATTCCCGGTAATGGGTTGTTTCAAAACCATCATGTACGGCCCAAGGATAAATCACAGCACGTTTTTGAATATCCTCTTCTGCGAAGATGGGATCAAAATCTGGATTATGTCCACCTTCATTCCCATTTGCCCAGAAAACAACGGAAGGATTATTTTCAGATACGACCATCATCTCCCGTAATAATTTAGTACCGACTTCCTTATCGTAGTGTCCGTGCCAGCCCGCTATCTCGTTCATGACATATAAACCTAATGAATCACAGACAGCCAGAAAATGATTGTCTGGTGGATAATGGGCCATCCGAACAGCGTTCATATTCATTTCCTTCATGAGCTTCACATCGGCAATGCTAACTTCTTTACTCGTCGTCCGTCCGGATTCCGGAACGAACGCATGCCGATTGACCCCTTTGAATCGGACCTTTACGCCATTGACATAAACGCCATCACGTTCTTTGACTTCTATAGTCCGAAAACCAAATTTTTGCTCCAGCTGGTGCTGTACCTTACCATTTTTCGACAAGGTAAATTGCGCTGTATATAAGTTCGGAAATTCGGCAGACCATAATTGCGGAGCTGAAAATTTTCCCTCGAGCCAATTGTTTTTGTCTGACAGCTTTGCTTTCAGCTGTTTTCCAAATTTCTTTCCTTTTGCATCAAGCAGTTGAACCGTAATTTCGTCCGCTTCTCCCGCTGTCGCTATTTTTGCCCGGAATGTACCATCGGCCTTTGCGTCCAATGAAACACGTTCAATATGATGCTGGGGCAGGGCCTCCAAATAGACCGGTCTAAAAATGCCGCCGAAAATCCAGAAGTCACCTTCCCGTTCCGCCGCATTCACTGACTTGTTTGCCGAATGCTTAGCAACATGGACCTCCAATAGATTTTCTTCCCCAAATTTCACTAGTTTTGTAATATCGTATTTGAAAACATAATATGATCCTTGATGGATAGCGCCAGCCAGCTTGCCATTGATCTTGACTTCGGTATCGGTCATCGAACCTTCAAAAACTATCCGAACCTGCTTATCTTTCCATGCATCGGGTACTTTAAATCTATATTTATAGTGACCGACCTCTTTGCCTTTATCAGCCTCTTTATTGAAACCGTAATTATATTTCCCAAAACCCTGTTGTTCCCAGTTGGAGGGAACTGGTATTTTAGTCCATTTCCCAGCGTTCAAGCCTTCGGTCACATAAAAATCCCATAACACACCATCATCCTTTCCCGTTCCAGAGAGGTATTGGCTCGCTGTTTTTTGGGCAGATACCTGCAATCCCATAGTCCCAAAAAAAAGTAAGGATAACGCTATTTTTGTTTTCAAGTTCATGATCGCTAAAGACTATTTCAATTTAATATGTTGTAGTGGATTATTTGTTCTAAAGGGTGCCGCGGGAAAACCTGCAGCATTCACCAGATTAGGCTGGGCAGCTTCGTCCCATCCGAACCGGACCTGATGGACCTGTTGTACCTGTTCACTTTCAAGTACGACTGTCTGTCCGTTGATAGCAGCCTGCGCTGGATAAAAGATGCCATCCTCACCCGCAACTTCAAATGATGTTAAGGGCTTGCCGTCTACGGACTTTAATCCGGCAGCATGTTTCAATTTTACCCTTGCTTGTTTGCCTTGATATTTTACGGCCTCTAGTTCAGGACCATCGGCTACAATATTTTTATGATAGACATATTTTAAAGCCTTAAGGGCATGACGACGACCGATTTCCCATTTATAACTTGGATGGAGATCGTGTGGATCATCGACCAAATCTGTCGTAATGATACGTGCTGTATGCGGCAATTGTAAAACCAGATCTTGGGCTTCCCGAAATTCTGGCAACACTGTTCTCGGCATACGGACATGGCCTTTTTCGTCCAGAGAATAATAAAAAGGTGCGATCTCGGTAAAATAGAACGGTAATTTGGGATTCTCCCAAAGAGTCCGCCAATTTTCGATCAGCGCCTTCATTTTATAGCTATAACTAATATTCTCTTTTAGAAAGGTATTGGATTCACCCTGGTACCAAATAAATCCTTTTAAGGTATAAGGCGCTAATGGTGCAATCATCGTATGAAAGAATTTACCGGGATCGCCTTCTTTCTTTTTATCTTTCAGATAAGGTGAACTTGTCCAATATTCTTCGGAGAACCAGGGCTCGATTCTGCTGCCGCTCACAGCTGATGAAATAATGCCTACAGGAACACCTAATTCTTGCTGTAGCGTTTTCCCGAAGAAATAGGCCGGTGCAGAAAATTGACGCAGTGCCGAATCCCGGGCTACAGCCCAGCCCTCATATTGGCCATCCGGCTTGGCCAGAAATTTTCGGCGTACTAAAAAAATTCGGATATTGGGATTGTTTGCTTCGGAAACTTCGCTTTTAGGGAAATAGGTAGCTCTCAACGGAGCTTTAACTTTCTCAATTTTACGCATTTGGTATTCCATATTCGATTGGCCCGAGCACAACCATACTTCACCGACCAAAACATCTTTAAGTTCGATCGTATTGTTTCCCCTGATGGTCAACGTCTGTCCAACCGCATTAGCCGGCATGGCTTTTAGTTCAACTTTCCAACGACCGTTTTGATCGGCTTCTGTCGTCTTCAACTGGTTTTGAAAAGCTACGCTTACCTGCTCGCCAGGGCTCGCTGAACCAAAAATGGCGACCGGCTGGTTGCGTTGCAAAACCATGTGATTCGCAAAAATATTCGGCAATATGACATTCGCCCTTGCCGAAAAACCGGCTACCAATAAAGCTATATGTACAATAAACCGTCTCATTTATTTCAGCTTTTGAGCTTTCAGCGAAGTAATCTGATAAATGGCTTCTTTGACCGAAGCACCTGCATTTTCAACATCAAAATCTTGGTCTGTTTCCGTATCCGCATTGGGAAATCTTCTGACATCGCCCGTACGGAACGACACCTTGCTCACGTTGCTTACCGGTTGGAAAAATAACTTTGTCCCTTTATCTTCTCCATTGATGGCAACTTGATAAGAGCGGGTGCTCACATCGAAAGTCAACGCAAAATGATACATCTTTCCCATCTCATATTTCGTCAACGATGCATTTCGGTACCCGGCTTTATTTTTAATAATGCCATCTTTATCCATAATAATTCTAGCAGCTGCCAAGCCACTATCATTCACCAACTCAATCTGTAAAGAGCCATGATCATTTTGCTGTGGCGTCACCGTAAATTCAATGGTCCCTTTTTGGGCCGATTGAATGACGCGATCTGCCTTTGCATAGTCGAAAGGATCTTTATCTCGCAAAACCAACGCTGTACCTTCGACCTTGGCAGTTGCCCACAGCGGACTATAAATATTCCAGTTGTTATAGGCTTGTCCTGCATTTTTCGCAAAATCATCGTTCACGGCCTCTTCTACGGTAGACTTGATCGGAACAGGTACAACAGCAGTCCAAATATCTTCTTTGTTCATACTGTAGGTCAACCACATGTTACGATCGGGAACCTTGCCATTTCCTTCGACGATACCACGAACATATTGCGGTCCATATGACTTATAGTTACCGCCATAACGCATTGTGGTGATCTCCCCGTTAACCAATAACAAATCCGTGTAATTCAATCCATCATTACTGGTCGATACGGCCAAGGGCCATCTGAATTCCGATGGGTTATACACTGTTGCATAGCGCCCGTCGGATGTTTTTTGTCCCCAGATCTTCGCATTGCTGTTCACAAACCCGGGGGCGCGCAATGGTGAGTACTGCCAGGTTTTTCCATTGTCCTTGCTCATCGATGTCAATGCATGCTTCCATAAACCGACGACCCTTCCATCATTGAGATGATAAAAGGAAAATGCTTTTACCGGACGCTGCAAAGGAATTAATGGATCGTTTCGGTCGGACTCTTCCACCCATTGCTGCATCATAAGTGGTGTGCCGAGCAACTCGTCACAAGCTTGTACGAAAGCCTTGTCTTTGCTCTTTTTATAAAAGGGATATTTGGCACCCTTCTCATCAAAAGAGGCATTGAAGTGAATAAAATAAATAGGTCCGAAGCTACCATCTTTGTGAATTTCCCGGACTACACGCCCAAGACCATTTCCATCATTTGGATCGTCCTTGGCATCCAGTGCTACACCGTAATATGCGAGCGTCAGCAGTTTATCATTCTTTGCATGATAAAAACCCATACGTTGGTGCATGATTGCATATAAATCTCTCCCGGCCTTATCCGTACGTCCCGGCTTGGTAAAACCTTCCGGAACGAGATAGGTCGGGAATAAATCTGTCGGATTAGACCAATTTCGGCCATCTTTTGATGTCAGCAACAAGGTTTTTCCTTCTGCAATATGCTCCCCCACAGGATTGCTGAGAAACTGTAGGTAATAAGTATTGTTCCAATACGCTAAAAAAGGCTGGTGGTTATAGGTAAAACTATGCCCTCCGGCCAAATCAGGAAACTCTCTATTGGCTCGAAATACCTGGATATTGTGCGTACCCACAGCAGGGGTCAGCTGTCCATGATGGTAATCTACATTGGATAATGTCTTTCCTATATACTTTACTGTATCTTGTTGTGCTACCGCCTGGTTCATAACAGAAGACAGCGATAGCCCCACTAATACTAATTTGATACACATACTATTTCTTTTTGGCTTCAACCCGAAGCAAATTTTTTAAATCTTTATTGGATGCTTTGAAGATCGTTCCATGTTTATGCCCTTCCGGAACGGAAATCTTGTCGTTGATTTTTTCGAAGACCTTAAAATCTTTGGTGGACACAGCCTCATAGCTTTTGCTACCATATGAATCGAAATAGATTAACCATTGATCCTTGACTTTAAGCACCGCAGGTCCCTCACTTAAATAGGGCGAGAAAGGCTCAGAGATCTGCTGAAATGGCCCCAACGGATTTTTTGCAAAGGCCACCTTTAGATTTCGATTGGGCCGCGTATTATCCTTTAATACAAGCACATAATCTTTTTGCTTTTTTTTGACAATGACGGCATCAATGATACTAAAGCCCGGATCACTAAATAATTTCGTCTCCGTAAAGGATTTAAAATCCTTTGTTGTCGTATAGTACATGCGGTGATTGTTTTTCTCTTCTTCTACGCCTTTTGCAAAACGATAAGGAATGGTGGAAGCCCAAATAATAATAAACCGGTCTTCTATATCATCATAAAATAACTCTGGCGCCCAAACATTGACGGTGGTTGCTTCTTGTTGCATCACTGGAACGATCTGTTGATTTTCCCAATGGATCAAGTCTTTTGAACGTGCATAGCCGATTCCTTCATTTCCCTGCCACCCAATGGTCCATACCAGATGATAAATACCTTGTTTATCCCGTATCATCGACGGATCGCGCATGATTTTCTGTTTTCCTAATTCTGGTTTTAAATAAACCCCATTAATTGCATTCCAATGGTAGCCATCTTTGCTATACAGATAGCGCAAACCTTCATTGGCGGGTTCGTGGAACGAGGTAAATAGGTAAACATCCCGCTGACAGGAAGCCAAGATCGATGCCACAATAAATAAAATAAACAATTTGACCAAATTCCTCATTAAATGCTATCTAAGATCAATACCCAGTCGTTTCCATCCTTTTGTCCTCCCGCAGGCACAAAAGTTTGTACACCTTTATTTTCAAACTCCCCGATCACTTTGATCGACCCATTTCGGGGATCAAACCAGGACGCTTTTACTTTGTCCCCATTGATTTTTCCCATATTAATTTTCATTTCCCTACCGTTGTAATTGTAGATAAATGCGTAATCCGCTGTTCGTGTCGCTAGTAAACGATTGTATTTCTCACCATTATCCGCAATTAAAGACTGATCGGGAACACGATCAAAATAATTGTCTCTGGAAAGCATAAGTTCCTTCAAAAATTTCATCTGAGTAGCCCCCGGCGCATGAATTGCCGAATTCCATAGCTCATCCGAACCATACGCCGATGTCGAGTCTTGTTTTCCATGCATCTGCATCACTGAGTTCTGTCCATAAGTATAGCCAAACGCCCCCGCAAATACAGACCAGTAGCCGTATCTTCTGACGTCAGCATCTTTCCAGCGCGGCTGCTTAATATCGTGTAATCCCTGAGGAATACCTTCATAAGAAGGTTCTCCGTCGATCGTTGGTTTAATGGGCTTTACATTCCAGTCGGCTGACATAAACTTCCAGTTATCCTCGCCATAATGTTTCTGTTCATTCGCGGAAGTGTCCTGAGCGTAGGTACGATGTCCAGATTGCACCATATTGAAATCTAGCCAAGGCCTATCGTGAAACCAATCCGAAGAAGCCGTTCGTCCTCTAGGATGAAAAGTCATTAAATGCGTATGATCAATGGATTTTATTGTTTGGCCAATTTTCTCCCATACTTCCATCTTATCTGATCCTTTGATGTCTCCACCATTTAACCAAATGATATTTGGGCGATCTTTCCAACGCTCCGCAAGAAATGTGGCGTACTTTCCTGCCTGCTCTACCGATACTTTTCCTTCCTTCACTGGTGACCCCCAAATCGGGACCAAAGCAACATATAGTCCCTTTTCGGCAGCTTTATCAAGGATGTAATCGATATGGTCCCAATAATCGTATTCCAACCCATTATCTGGATTGTTTCCCTCAGTCACCAGTGGTCTCGAAATATCTTTGTTGAAAACCGAAGAGTCCCCATAACTATTTACAGAAGGAACGGTATGCAGCACCATGGCCTGAATGACATTAAAACCTTTTTGCTTTCGATCTTCCAGGTATTGATCTGCTTCAGAACGGTTTAGTTTATTAAATAATAACCAGCCTGTATCGCCCAACCAAAAGAAGGGCTCTCCATCTTCTGTCATCATGTACCTACCATTTTCCGATATCTTCAATAGTGACAGGTGCTTCGTCTCTTTATTGGATGCACACGAAAAGAGTGCTCCTGCAACTGCAAATAATATAAGTTTCTTACGAATCGACATATTTTTATTTCTTATTTAGCCAAATTATTTCTGGCTCTTTTGTATAATTGCTCAAATGAATATGCTTCCCGAGATTGATCTTCTCTATTTTGATAATCGTTCCGTTTTTCGGATTAATGCGTGTCATTTCAAAACCGCCTTTATAATCGGATAGATCAATATCTTCTGCATCGGATTTTTCCTTATAAATGATCAGACCTTGGCTACCTTTTAGCAACCAGGCGCCATTGATTTCTGTTGCTTTCATCTTCGATGCCGCACGGTAGAAATCGTTGTTTCCTATTTTAGGTAAGTTGGCCATAGACCCACCAGCCATAAAAGATGCCCAAGCCATCGTTGGGTAGTTGTCAGCAAAGTATAACACTGCTTTATCCGGATATTTTGTGCGGTATTCGGATACGGCTTTATAAACGGCCTCCATCGATGTTTTCTTTGGTTTCAACAAGCGTGCATGTTGACGCGGTGCCAGATTTTGCCCTCCTTGTGGCGCATAGGTCTTTCCGTCGGCTTGGTAGTGCCAGTAGCGGATATCAATGACCTGGATTTCTTTGGCACGTTCGGTATCCGCCAAAATAGCATCCTGTACGTCTTTCGTAGCACTTAAACCAATCATTGGATTTTTACCCGTCTCAGCCTTCCATTCTTTGATCACATCGATCCAAAACTGAACGAAATGCAACGGTCCGGTATATTCGGCGCTAATCATCTGAATAACTCCCGAGTTGTCTTTAAAATTATTTAAACATTGACGGATGTATACGCGGTGTAATGAACGACGAACAGGGTTATCGATATCGTAGAACTGTTCTGCCATGAAGATTCGTTTATTACCCGCATAAGGAACCGGTTCTGGAAATCCGACATTATTGATATTATTAGCTGCACGCCATGGGAAGTCCGCGTAATGTGCACCAGCTTCGATAATATTATGTTGAAAATAATTTTGATGCAGCAATACCAAACCTTTTTGGTCTGCTAGATCTGCATATTGTTTCAAGCGTCCCCAATAAAATTCGTTGTACTTTGTTAAATCATACTTAGACAAGCCGTCATAAGCTAAGCCCTGGCCACTACGCGCAAATGGCAGTTCATAAAACGGAGGCCACACCTCCCCATTGATCCGACGAATACGCTCGTGGTCATCACGTCTCCGATCGTACCAAAGCCCGTAATTATGATCAATGGCGATAATATTATCTTTTTTTAATGCATCCGTCATCTCTTCAAGATCGTCCGTCAACCCCGTGCCAACCTCCCCAGGCACATAGCGCGTGATATGTGGTTTAGCTTTTTCAGCACCATGCGGTCGAGCGCTACCATTCCACCACGGAACATCCGATTTGGCCCCTATGAGTACTTCATCACCACGTACCAACCAACCGTTTACGACACGCATATCGGCTTGTTTTTTTGCTGGGGTGGTCTCTTTATAGCCGATTTGATCGATGGTTTTTACATTTGCGGTCGTATTTAAGGGATAACGATCACCGGCTTCTGCAATAAAGTCAACCAGTTTCGTCATTGGATTTTCAGACTGACGTGTCAGCTCCATGGCAACACTGACGGGCGGACTACTGGATGCTTCGGTCAAAACTGGCAACAGTACTGTGCGTTCATCAGCCGCTAGGCCAATTCTTTCCCGTAACTGTGCATAATACAAGCTTTTGGGCTTGATATATTCATTCGATTGCTCCCAATAGCCATTTCCCTGAAATTGAGACCAAATACCAAAAGCCCAGTTCTGTGCCGTTGGGGGTTGATAACACTCTACAAGTCCAGCTGTCGACTGCCAAAATACAGAATTTGCTGCCGACCAGCCAGCTCCCTGGCCATCTTGACCTCGGTTTTTATAGCTTAGTGCCTGCGCATCTATATCTGCATTATCAAAAAGAACTCCCGACGCCCAGCTGTCTATCCCACCACTGAAACTGAAAGGCTCTACTGCCTGACATTGGACAAAAGCATTTGGCCCTGCTGCCAGATAGCCCACTGCGAAATCATGATATCCCTGCTCAGAATAGAGCCGCTGAAATAAGGTCTGTTGTCCTTTTGTGAAAAAAGTATATCTTCTTTGGCCACCAATTTCTGAAACCGGGTCCCGGGAAATACAATCCTCAACAGTTAATTTTTGGGTACTTGCTAAAGCGTAAACGGCTGATCCTGCGAAATGCTGGAACTGCATGCGACGCACCCATACATTTTCCGCATTTTCAATAGTAATCGCCATCCAGCGATGGTCTTCGTCTTTCGGGTTATTCGCATCGAAAGCAGATTTAAGTGTGATATTTTCTATACCGACATTTTCGATTCTTCCTTTCCAATTATATTGCTCAACAGTCGCTTGGCCATAGCGTCTGTCCAATGCTGTTGTGATTGGTGCATCAATCTCGATACCATTACCTTTCACTGCGACAATCGTTCTATCCCAAGTAACATCGCGTTGCCCGGGTTTCCAACCTAGCGAAGTAATGCCACCACCAAAATGATCAGTACCCAGCTGATTAATCCAATCTTGCGTGGAAGGTCTTGTAATCCTAATTTTATCGCCAGCTTTATAGGAAGCTGCATGATCAATATCCAATACCCGCGCGTTGACAGGGACGTAAGTACTTGTTACGTTTGTCTTTTTTGCAAACGTGATATCGTCTTTTCCGAGAATACGGATGAGTGTTTCTCTTGTTGTTCCTTCACCAATGATGACAGTTCCATTTGTTGTGAAACCACTACCACGCAGAATAACACCTGAGGCACTAATTTTAAGAGAACCGGAAACAGAATAAACTCCCGCTTGTAAAAGCACCACTCCTCGTAATCCATCTTTACCCAACGGTAGCATTGACACATAGTTGATAGCAGCTTGAATACGCTGTGTAGCATCACCTGTTTTTAGAGGAACAACAACAGCAATCTGTCCGGTAGGAATAGCTTCATTGCCTCCTTTGTATCCCGCATAGGAAAAATCAGGAATCTGATTTCCAAGCGAATCTGCATGGTATACAAACTTTGCCTCATCCCATACTAGAGGACTATATGCCTTCATTTGTTGTGCATGTGCAGTAAAAGCAATGCAGGTGAAAGCATATAATGCGATACAAGAAAAGAGCGAAATTCTTTTTATCATGATTATTTTTTATTTTTTGGCACGACGGCATCTATTGCAACCACCCCATTTAAATAATTCTCAATATTGGCGTAGCCGTTTTTCGCTATCTTTCTAGAATCACTTGGATCATTTGGATTCAACCCCATACTTTTTTCTACATTATCTGGAATGCCATCGTTGTCCGAATCTTGGTAAGGCATCCCCTGATAAGTCGGATATCCGCCTACTTGTGCAATATGGGATATAATCCCTTGTTTGTAGGAGTCTTCTGGAAGGCGTCGTTTAACATATGCAGACACAAATCCATGTTGCGCTTTTGTTGTATCATAATACACTTTATTCTCTGACACTTGCCTAATAATCCGTTGATCAACAGCGTCCTGTTTTGGTAGAAATGCACCTACATTTTTAAGAACATAGTTGTAAGCATCCTGAGCAGATAGTGCGGTAACGGGAGCCATTGGAAACGCCTTATCCACACGGATTTCTTTTTCACGATCACCAACATTCGGTAAATCTTCAATCTGAATGCCTCCGGCCCAGTTATTTTTAGTGACCTCTGGGAAACCTTCTACCACATTTCCATGTGCATATACTTTCCCATACTGATCTTTAAAGGCTTTATCTCTTCCAGATTCTGGCTTTAAGATACGGTACGCAATCGGCTTATCTTTGGGTGTAATTGGCCCCGGCTTATAGTAATTATTGATAAAGTTGAATAAGGATTTATTATCTCCGCCATCAGCACTTCTATTCCACCAGTTCCAAATAACATTATTAACAAATCCAAAGTCACCATACATTCCTATGGAAGGATTCCGACTGATATTTGACGCCCATAGGTTACGCATAAAGGTACTGTTTAAACCACCTATTGTACTTCCGAAAGCGTGGTTGTACGCATCCAGTGCTTCAGAAAAAATAGAATTTTGGATCGTAATATTGACAGTAGGTAATTTGAGATTTTTACCTTCACGGTCGTATACATGTCGATAGATAGACATATTTTCATCCAAACCCCAGCTTGCAGACACGTGGTCAATCATAATATTGCCAACCACATTGCCTCCTACAGCATCATCACGTCTCGTTACATCGGTTTCACCGCGGCGGAAACGTAAAAACCTTAAAATGACATCGTGCGTATCAATCAGAAAAGATTCTCCGGCCACACATACCCCATCCCCTGGCGCTGTCTGTCCGGCAATCGTAATATAAGGCGCTCTGACAACAATTGGCTTTTCAAGTTGAATAATACCAGCGACATTAAATACAACGATACGGGAACCACCGGCCTCACAGGCTTCTCTCAACGTTCCAGGACCAGTGTCCGCAAGACTTGTCACGACAAAAACTTTTCCTCCTCGTCCACCAGCGGTATAAGCGCCTCCACCTTCAGCACCAGGAAATGCTTTAATTTTTGCCTGCGGTAAGTCACTCGGTTTTGCAGCCCAAGGGATATAGGGCTTCCCTTCCTCCTTTATAATTTTTTGTGCTTCTGCCCAGACTTTTTCTAAACGTATGATTTCTGCCTTGTCCCGTTCTGTAGCCAATTTTTTCAGGGAATCTGGAAAAACCGGATATTGGCCCAATGCCGCTACGGGGCTTATTAGCCCCAATAGCAACACAGTATTTCGATTCAGTAACGATGTCATAGCTTTATTTAGCAGCTAATTTATTCAGATAGATTTCGATGTTCGCATAACCTGATGCTGTAATCTTCGCTGAATCGCTCGGATCATTTGGATTGAGCCCCATTTCTTTCTCGACTGTATCTGGAATACCATCATTGTCCGAATCTTTGTACGGTGTACCTTTATACACTGGATATCCGCCAACTTGAGATATGTCGGTAATAATACCAATTTTGTACGAATCCTTTGGTAATCTTCGATGTTCAAAATCTTTTTCCGGCAATTTCACATTGCTTAATAATTTGACTGGTTTACCATTTTTCACATCACCAACAACCCGTGTGTCGACAGGGTCTCTTTTGGGCAAGGTGGCTCCTGCATGTTCGAGAACAAAGCCGTAAGTTTCCTGCGCAGTCATTACCGGAAAACTAGCATGTGGGAATGGTTCCTTAACGCTCATTGCAGCGAAATAAGGCTGAGCTTCAGCATAAGTCATCGCATCCCCTTTTTTATTTTCCAGTTGCACACCACCATCCCAGTTGTTAGCCGTTACTTTCTCGTTTCCTTCTACAATATTACCTTTGACATGCGCCCGGCCGAATACCACATAAGGCAATTTACTTCTACCCGATTCAGGCTTCAAGATGCGATAACTTACAGGCTGATTTAAAGGTGTCGCTGGCCCTGGTTTAAAGTAATTGTTGACAATGTTGTATGTAGCTTGATAGTCTCCACCATCAATTGATCGATGTACCCAATTGTACACAACATTGTTGTAGAAATTGAACAGACCATTCCACCCAATAGATGGGTTACGAGCCGCATTATTTGCCCAGAGATTGCACATGAATGTGCAGTTCTCACCACCTAAAGTACTACCAAATGCATGGTTCCATGTATCTAAAGCTTCAGAGAAAATAGAATTTTGGATGGTAATATTTACAGTACCACGTTTTTCTTCTGCTTTTCCAGTACTATCATTATACATGTGGCGGTACATGGACATATTTTCGTCCAAGCCCCAGCTTGCCGAAACGTGGTCGATCATAATATTTCCCACCGGATTACCACCGATGGCGTCGTCCCGACGGCCAACGTACGTTTCGCCCCGTCTAAATCTCATATGTCGGATCAAGACATCGTGTGTATTGATCCAAACAGATTCACCGGCCACGCAGACACCATCACCTGGTGCAGATTGTCCGGCGATAGTCACATACGGCGCACGAATAATCAATGGCGTTTTTAGGCGGATGATACCAGAAACGTTAAATACGATAATGCGAGGACCACCTTTTTCACAGGCCTCCCGCAATGAACCAGGACCATTATCTTCTAAGCTAGTCACCACATATACCTGACCGCCACGACCACCAAAAGTAAATTTACCACCACCTTCCGCTTCCGGGAAAGCCAAAATCTTAGCTTGTGGAAGATCATCAGGCCGCCCCGCCCAAGGAATATAAGGTTTACCCAGCTTTGCATATTCTTCTATGACAGGTAAAGCTTTTTGCCACGCTTCGTCAGATTGCTCATATGCTTTTTTCATTAGGTCATCTGTAGACTTCTTGACGTCTTCTGGTATTTTGGGATATTGACAAAAGGCAATGCATGTGAAAAGGCTCAACAATGCTGTCAGCGTTATTTTATGTAACATGTTTATCTAGTTAGTAGGATTTATAATTTCTATTTCAAATATATGTCAACTGTACATTTATTAAAAGCAATGTATGTCACAATACGCATACATTGCCTTGATATTCTGTACGTGGGAAACTATTTTAAAGGATCGAAAGATCCAGAACCATTCATGCTATCCCAACCCAAAGTTTGCTGTAAATAGGGAGAGGTAGACAAGATTGTCTGATTGAGTCCGAAGAAGTAATATTGTGGATACCAGGAGAAAGTCCATGCTCCATTTGTGGGATCCAAATCGTCTTTTTCTGCAATATTAAAGTAATTGTCGTATAAATAATCCAAATATTCATCTTGATTCGTGATTCCAGAAGGATACGAAGAGGGCTGACGCTCTATTACCGGCACGCCGCTTTTACTGTCCCTTAATAGCGGATCTAGATCACCAACGTATTCCGTACCACTATTTTTTACAGTAATAAATAAGCCTGTACGCCTTGTTCCATTCAATGGTTTCACTCCGATTCTTTGCGCAGTAGGAGAGTCTGCCTCGAAAAGCTTCCATCTCCTTAGATCGTAGAATCGTTTTCCCTCGTAAGCGAACTCTAATCTACGCTCATTAATCACAGCCCCAAATAACTTATTTCTATTTCCTATTGCAACGCTTAAACCATAAGATCCATCCTTATTTTCAAGCCCAGCACGTTTACGAATCTCAATAATTCCCGCAAGTCCTTCTGTTAATTTATCTGAACCAATAGCCGATTCAGCTAAATTCAATATCACTTCCGCAAAGCGTAATTCAATAAAATCAGTTCCACTTTGTTGGAACCCTGCTCCGCCATTCGATATTCCAGAAGCTTTTGGATCAGCACCCTTTTTCAAATATATACCGCTGGCATTGGCACCTTGGGTTTCTGTAGACACATACGCTCCCTTTTTATTTTTCCAATAATAAGTCCACTGGCGATATTCGCTACCATTCGCATATGGGAAAAGCGCACCGTTAAATACAAATGTCTTTGAAAATCGTGGATCCCTATTTTTATAGAACTTTCGTTTATCATAACTATAAGTAGATGATGGATCATCTATACTTTTCCCATCTAACATTGGAAATGCATCCAGCATTTGTTTAGTAGGGGAAATAGACCCAGAACCAGAGAGTGCACGAGGTCTAACCACTTGTTCCCATCCATTATTTTTAACAGCCCCGCTTGTTGAGGTTAGATT
The DNA here is from genome assembly GCF_002429765.1 of Sphingobacterium sp. UBA5996. NCBI lineage: Bacteria > Pseudomonadati > Bacteroidota > Sphingobacteriia > Sphingobacteriales > Sphingobacteriaceae > Sphingobacterium > Sphingobacterium sp. UBA5996. The sequence goes on along the minus strand of NZ_DJAS01000003.1, from coordinate 142,640 downwards.
ATTAAATCCATAGACTATTACCGCTTCCGAATTTGCACTGCCTTCAGTCAAAAACAAGTCAGCCCAAGATTTGCCATTTGCTGTACCACCATTCTGAAACAAACCAAAGCCATTTTGCTCCAGCAAGTTTTTCGCCTCCAAATTGGCAGTATATGCCGCTTGCCACCTCTCACGAGAATCGTTTGGATTAAATTGCGGACTAGCATAGGTTAACAAAACGCGTCCTTTTAATGCTGCTGCTGCCCCACTTGTGATACGGCCCCAATTTGCGGCATCCCATTTTCCTGGCAAAAGACTCTTTGCCAGGTCTAAATCCTTTACAATTTGAGCAACGCATTCCGCAGTGCTGCTCCTTTGAACAGAATTCTCTTCATTATTTCCGACAACGGGTGTCTGTGAACTTAACACTAAAGGCACACCGCCATACATCCGAACCAATTGAAAATATTGAAATGCGCGCCAAAAATATAGTTGACCTTTCATTTGGTTTCGCGTTGCCTCGTCAACTCCTCCTTGATCGATTTTTTCTAAAAAAACATTGATCTCCTTCATTCTGGTCCACACGTTATTTCCTACACTTGCTGACATTCGTTGACCAAAATATTTATTAGCATGATTATTAATATAAGAGATCGTATTCCATTTTTTGTTATAATCTGTTTCCCCCGCCAATTCATCTGTCGTTTGGGTAAATGTATTGCTATACCCTCCATTTTCAGACGCATCTTGCGTCGCCACAAATGTTTGCGCATTATTTGGCGGCAAAAACAAACCGTAAACATAATCTACATATGCACGCGCCAATATGGGATCTTTGAATACATCATCCTCTTTGACAGCAGCTAAGTCCGTTTTCTCCTCTAGAAAATTATCCTTACAAGCTTGATTTGCCAAGAGTAGGCATACTAATGCTATATTGAAAATTGATATTTTTTTCATCTGTATATAATTTTATTCCATCATTCGATGGAGCTGACCATTCAATCAAATTATCTTTAGTTTGTATTGAACAGTTTATTTTCACGTTATAATGTTACATTTACACCAAAAGAATACGTGCGCAAGTTTGGATATGTATCCCAAGCCGCTCCATTACCATCCTTATATTTAAATGGATTATAGATAGTTAATGGATTCATAGCGCTGGCATACACACGAGCATTGGCTACTTTTAGATATTTCACCAGTTTTTCAGGTAATCTATAACCGACATTGAAACTACTCATACGGAGCTGAAATGCTGGAACTGACCAAAAATTAGATACTCTATTATAAATATCAGACCATTGTGGGTTCGGCATTGTACCCGTAGGATTAAGATCTGGATCGTAGATATTTCCCCAAATGACAGGAAGATTGGTATAAACACGCGAAATATCGTTATTCAGTTTATTCCGTTCAGTAATTTCAGCATATCCGCCAAAGGTTCCAGTCAATACCGCCTCAGCGCTAAAGCCTTTATAACCCGCTTTAAAAGTCATCCCTAATGCGTAATGGTTTGTATTATTTTTTGCTAATTGTATTTGGTCATTTTCGTTAATGATTCCATCTGGCCCCGCAAATGTACCATCCGCCTGGAGTGCCCCACGGACATCGCGGTAATAAAGCATACCCGGTCTTAGCTTATCAGCGGTCTCTTCAAATACTTGTTTAATATTATATTGACTTACGTAGTTGTCAATATCTTGCTGCGTTTTAAACATTCCTAAATAATCGTATCCCCAAGCACCGTTGTCAGATGGCCCATTCGGACGTGCTTTCCAAGGGTATAGAATATCTATGTCATTAAAATCTCCCAAGATAACCTTATCATTAGACCAAGAAAAACGTGTGCTGATACCATAGTTAACTTCATTAACCTTATCTTGCCAACCTAATTCAAACTCATAGCCAAAGGTATTTTTACGGCCATAATTTTCCGCCGCTACAGATCCCCCAACTGAAACAGGAATATTCCCTGTTCGTATTACCAGAAGATCATAACCTTTGTTGTAGTAGCCATCGATTGTTGCGGATAATCGACTATCTAGAAACCGCGCATCAATTCCAATATTATTTTTATATTCATTGGCCCAAGTCGCATTTCTATTCGGGGATTTTTCCATTTTTAAGCCAGTACTCGCATCAATGGAGTTATTATTTTCACCAAAGACACCACCTTTCCCCTGCTGATACGTGTAACGTTGTAACCACCCCCAGGCAGCAGTCTGGTCATTACCGAGCTTACCATGAGACAAGCGTAACTTCAAATAATTAATCGCATTCGAATGGAAAAAGCTTTCTTCACTGATCACCCAACCTGCAGAAACATTGTAAAAATTTCCCCAGTAATTCTCCGGAGCAAATTTTGTTGACGCATCCGAACGAAACAAAATCTCTCCAAGATATTTATTACCATAACGATAGTTCAAACGTCCCACATAACCTAGTGTTCCTGATTCATAAGCGGCCGTACGCCCGCTCACCGCTCCAAAAGCGGTGTTAAATTGGCCATTCGTTGTTGCCAAAGGATCGTCTTTCCAAACATCTTCTTGTGAACTATTAGCCTCCGCTTTTTCAACAGAAAATAACCCAGAGAAATTATGCTTTTTCCATTGCTTATCATAAGTAGCGGTAAAATTTACCTGATAGTTGCTACCTGCCGCATTCGAAAAATAGACTCTGTTACCATTACTAAAAGTAACTGCTTTAGGATCTGTAGCAAGATCATAGATATGTCCATTGTCGCCTGCTCTTGTAAAGGTATACGTCTGATATTTTGTACCTATTTGTGTACCTCTATCATTTTTTAAATTTCGATTGTAAGATCCGCGTAAGATCAATCCATCAAGCCATGGTGCTCGATATTCCCCATTTAAGTTGATACTGAATTGCCGGGTGTCTGACGTTGCCAGATTACCAAGTTTTTGCAATTCAAAATAGTGATAGGCTGATAGATCTCCTGATGTCCCGGGTAATCGAACGGGCAAACCATTAACATACGACGGCACATAAGGAGAGGCCAACAATAAGTTACGATAATCGTTGTCATCATTCTCACCGCCTATTTTGTTAAAAGTTTTCTGCAAGTTTCCGGTATTTCCAGACACTTGTATCCCTACTTTGAAGTTACTTGCTACTTGAATATCGCTACCTGCCCTAAAGTTCCAACGATCATAGTCGAGCGTGCCTAAATTTCCGTCTTGTTTGCTGTATGCAACATTCGCAAAATAGGTTGCTTTATCAGTTCCCCCCGAAACATTCAAAGAATGTCGGGTCAAATAACTCGATTTCCATGCATCATCCAGCCAGTTGTAGGAATGATTTTTAAAGTAATCCAGCTCATCCTGTGAAAAAAACCATTTATCAAAGCCCGGCTTTGTCGCGTCACTATTGCTTCCATTCGGCCCGTTCATGATATTGAAATACATACCATATTGGTAAGCATCCATCATTTTTGTTCGATAAGCTTCATCGTTAATGGCATATGAACCGTTATAGCTAATCTTTGGCGTGCCTACTTTTCCTCTTTTCGTCGTAACCAAAACAACACCATTTGCCCCTCTAACACCATAAACTGCAGCTGCACCATCTTTCAAAAAAGATATACTCTCAATTTCAGAAGGATCTAAATTGCCGAACAATGTTGCATCAGGTTGATTCTGCCCATCTACCTGAACCATACCATCAATAACGTATAGAGGATCTGTTGTCCCTCCATCTTTACTTGGCCCCATAGGTTTTCGTATAGTTAAAGACGCTTTCGTGCCAGGTCGAGTATTGCCTCCACTTACACTTAGTCCAGTAACACGACCCGCTAACGCAGCACCAATATTCGTGGTAGGTAAATCTTCTATCTCTTCCGCTTTGATCGCCACAACCGACCCTGTCAAATGTGCTTTTTTCTGTGTGGTATAACCAACCGTAACAACCTCATCGAGCTCCTGACTTTCAGCTTCCATGCGTATATTTAACACACTTTGGTTGCCAACCGGTATTTCCAATCTTTTATAGCCAACAAAATTGAGCACCAAAATCTCATTCCCAACGGGCAAGTTCAGCCTAAAAGTACCTCCCTCGTCTGTTGAAGTCGCAGTTTTAGATCCTTTAATGGATATCGTTACTCCCGCCAAAGGTTTTCCATTTTGATCAACCACCCTTCCTGTTATATTTTTAAAAAAAAGCAGATTGAGTTCACTTGGATTCGCACCATAAGAGAAGCATGGAATGGCCCCACCTGTCATTATTCCAATGGCGAGCAGCTTTGCCAACCGAATAGAAGATTTCCTTGGGAATATAAAGTAATTCATAATTTAGGTCCTTGTTTATTGGTTTGTTTTTTTGAGTCTCGCGGCCCACTTGTCACCTTCCTCTTTTAAATTATAGCCGTGAGACGCTAAATAGTTATTGATTTTGCCTTTGTATTTACCGAACCAGGCGTGTTTTTTTTCCGAAGATTCGGCCTGCATGGCAAAATCTCGAGCTTCATAAAGTAAACTGTCAATCATATGTACTTCATCTTTTGAAAGACCAGGAATCATATCTTGATAGGCCTTCACGGTGTTCGGATAAACATGATAGGTCATGCCGTTTTTAACTGCTTCAACTTCTGCCGGTGTTAAAACTTGTTTTAACCGGATTACGAAAGCTTGATTTAAATTGGAAGTTTCCTGAAGCGTCTCCTGTGCGATCTGTTCTTTTAGACTCTTATCCGTATTCTCCTTGATTTTCAAATCACGAAGCGAATAACAGGCATTCAAAAGATAATATTGATCACGAATAATGTGGACCGCTCTCTCTTGCTTGGCCTGATCTGCTAGCGCTAGTTTAGCTACAATTTTTGCAGACCGATCTGTAATAGTTTTCCAATAGGCGTCCTCTGTTTGACTAAATGTCATAGACACGCTTAAAAATAAAATTGTGAATAATGTAAAACGTTTCATAGGCATGAAATGGTTTATCCCTTTTTGGTTATTAAATATTAAATTAAATAAAGCCCCTTAACTTTATTTCCGTTATAATTGCTCAAAATAAACGTCAAAACGACACAAAATTTCAAGTGCTCAATATAACTGAAAATTTCATCGGCAACCGTCATGTACTATCCTGACCCACTTGCTATTTGACCTCTAGATTATCCACAACAACACCCTTAGAATCAAGACTATAAAGTTTGATAAAATAGGTCCCAGCATTGATCATTGTCTTTGTATCAGTATTGATATAATTCCATTTTCCGGAACGCGTAGGTTCCAATGATACAAGAGTTTTAGGCACCAACACGTGCTTATTTTTGTCTAAAATTTCATAGTAAGCACGACGAACTTCCTTAAATGGATTATGATACTTCACCAATAATGAATACACATCCGCTGCACCGACCTGAAACTCCCAAGCGATATAACTCTCACTAGCATTAAATACTAAACGTCTTTGGCCGGCAAACTCAATTTCGGAAACACCTTCCCGCCAAAGGGTTTGATAGGCTTTATAGTTTTTGACCTCCTTCAAGTCATACACTGGAAGAAGCCCACTTTGCTGCTGAAAGACCACAATATCTCCGCCGCGCTCAGTTTTCAGCAAAATTTCCTCGCCTACCTTTAGCACCCTACGGAATACGGCAAAATATTTTCCCGTATTCAATTGTACACTGTCTTTGGTCTCTTCAAAATTGTCCGGTTTCTCATTTCCTAGATAGAAAGCAGTGGTAGGTTCTTTAAAACGTAGATGATAGGTGCTATTGCTATCAAGCTCAAAATAATCTGAGCCAAACAAGGATGGTGGCAAGGAAAAAAACGATGTTACGCTAGGGCCGTCCTTTTTCAATACACTGCCTATATCCAGCCAACTATGGAGTTTTATATTCTGACGCGCTAAATCTAGATTATAATGATCTTGACCGCTTGATTCTGAAACTATGGCAATACCCTTCTTTGAGGCAATAGCAATGGCGTGCATTACTGCTTGTCCAGCATAAACGCGTGGGAAATTGATAACAATCTTTCCGTCAGCAACCCTAACAGTATAGTTTTTTCTGACTACGCGCTGGAATCCCGCATTTTTATAAATATCAAACTTATGCTCAACAAGTTGGCCATTGATAGCAATATCGAAAACTCGATCGCCATTGCCTGACGAAAACTTACCATACCAAGGTTCGGCGAAATATAATTCAACTAAATATTCTCCATTAGGTACGTCAAATTGATAGCCCAACTTCTCAAGCCCATATCGGAAGCTCTGAAAAAGAGGCCAGTCTTTAGTTCCTTTAATTGGATCAAAAATAACGCGTTGACTGGCAAAATAAGTGTTCATCCCTTCAAAACTATCCGCCCAAGATTTACTGCCCCAGCCCAATTTCGACCGATACGGTTGGTCAGCTTTCCACTCTACCCCGTATTCATCTGTATAATTATCGCCACCGCAATTAACACGGTAGAGATAATGATATCCAAGATCTGGTTTTAGCATCTTGGATGAGCCTACGGAAAAGTCTCGAAAATGTGGACTTTCGGGAAAATTATGTAGTATAATGGTGTCACGGCTAACGATCTTTCCCCCTATTCGTCCCTCGGCGTACAATATATTATACCTCACCTCAACACCATTAAATTCAATATGCTTTCCAAAACCAGGATGTTGCTTTTTTCCAAGTGACAGGGATCCTAAATCATTGAAAAGTTCGACTTCCTCACAATTCGAAAAAATACGAATGTTGTCTTTCACTCCAGGGGCCAACCACCGATTTGGCCAAGAATGCATTGCGATATAAACCATTGGATGCTTCTTTTTACCATAATGCGACAGATACATGTAATAAGCATCCGTAGGCTCTCCCCAGGGGGTTAATAAACCTTTATAATTAACCGGGCCAATCCTGTCAATATCACGATTTCCTTCTCCCCCCTGAATACGCCCCGGATTATCATGTGAGTTCCAAAGCCATAAATAATGACCAATCGCTTTGGCTTTAACAGAATCTGCTAAACGAACTTTTGTTTGTAGTATATCGACAAAGCGCTCTTCGTTGTAGTTACTCTCGTTAGGAAGATAGGGTGGTTCGGCATGTAAGCCCAAGCTCCTCCAAGCGCCGTACTCCCCTACAAGCTGCTGCTTTTTAAGATCCTCTCCATAGGTGTTTTGATTTCCCCCGTAAGTGCCTGTCCAATTTTGCTGAACATCCCAATCGGTACCACTACCGCCATTACATGTAGTCACCAGTCGTTGTATAGATGCTGTAGGATCTAATTTCCGAATTAGTGCTGTACATTCCCATGCAAAATCTTCGGGTAGTGTACTCTCATTTTCAAGGCCCCACAAAATTACTGAAGGGCTATTTCTACGTTCTCGTACCCATTCTGTTAACAATTTTTTGAAATTTTCTCGAAATGCTGGTGTGTCAAACCAAATATGGGCAGCAAGCTGTGTCCACAATAAAATGCCATGACGATCCCATGCGTGTTGATATCGCAGGTTATGGGGTTGATGTGCATCACGAAATGAATTGAATCCGAGCGTTCTAATTTGTCTAATCCGGGCATCAATCTCCTCTTTATCAAAGGCATGTGATTGCCCCAATTTATGTTCATACTCCGCAATGCCATTAATAAATATAGGCTTTCCATTAACCAAGAGACGTGGGTCGCCAGAGGGCTTTAAACCTTTTGACCAGCGAACAGACCTAACTCCATAACGTGTTTCAACCTCATCGGTAATCTGCCCACCAATTTTGATCTGCATTTTTATGCGATATAGGTAGGGTGAATCCACAGACCATAATTGCGGATTGGCCAAAACCAGATCTTTCAGCCGAATTTTCTTTGTTGTGTTTACTTTTATCTGATCTTTCGATGTAGATTGAAGAATTGATATCCCTTTCTGATCCAACACTTCGGTTACAATCTCCACATCTTTATTTCTCTGGCTTTTATTGCTCACTTCTACAACTTGATGTACGATTGCTTTTCGATGATCGGCAGTCTCATCGTTCCAGTAATGCTCGCCAAAAGGAGTAATAGCTACTTCATTTTTAATTAATAAACTCACAGGTCTAAAAACGCCCATAGGCTGTGATCCTTCTGAAAATCCACGCTCAGTAGAACAGCCGCCATCCACCCAAGGAAGATCCATGATATGAGCTGGATGGTCTGCCCGAACAGCTAACAAATTAGGACTCCCATCCAATTTAATCGCATCAGTAACATCCAATGTAAATGTGGTTCTTCCCCCTGCGTGATATCCTACGCGCAAACCATTTAACCAAACTGTGGCATAGGAACCTACTCCCTCAAAAAATAAATAGAACCTATTCTTTTTTCTTTGCTGTTTGAGCGAGAAATTTTTCCGATACCAGGAGTAACCATGTAAATTGCCATGTAACAATCTACGATAACCTTCGTAGCTCTCCCAATTATGAGGAACATCGACTTTCCGCCAGTTATCGTCTGTCTTAAAAGAAGCCTGGTGAAATCCATTATATCTCGCGGAATCTTTTTGATCCATTATCGTCATCCAGTCAGCATCCAATGTTACTATTTTACGAACGTTCTGACCAAAAGAAAATAGCCCAAACACTAAGATACATATACAGCAAAAGAGTCTTCTAATCAACATCAACGTGGTCTTCATTATTTCTTTAAAATCAATTCCCTACTAAAGGCATAAGATTTGCCCTTCTTTGTTTGAATCTTTACTTCATGGTTCTGATAACGCAAATGGAGGTCTTCTCCTGAAAGTGATTCAACGGTAACCCCTAACAACTGACTGTCTTTCCACTCCATATTGATCTGAAATGCTCCTCGCGCTTTGATTCCTTGGACTTTTCCTGTTCCGATTTCCGCCGGTAATGCCGGTAATAGCTCAATTCCATCCGTGTGGCTCTGGAGTAACATTTCTATAATTCCCGATGCCCCACCGAAATTCCCATCGATCTGAAACGGTGGATGGGCATCAAATAGGTTTGGATAAGAACCACCTCCATTATCCGCCGGCCGCAATAGCATTTTTACCATGTGATAAGCATGCTGAGCGTCTTTTAATCTCGCCCAAAAATTAATTTTCCATGCTAAGCTCCAACCTGTCCCTTCATCTCCCCGTAACACCAACGAGCGCTTTGCAGCTTCAACCAGCTGTGGTGTACCAATCAGATTGATTTCATTTCCCGGGAATAAACCCCACAAATGGGATACATGTCGATGTTTATTCTGCGGATCGTCCATATCTACCAACCACTCCTGCAGTTGTCCATATTTCCCGATTTGGTTAGGTGCAATCTGATTCCGCATGTTGCTAATCGAATCCCGTAAAAGATTATCGCTATCCAGTATCTTGGAGCTTTGGTTGAAAATATCAAATAAGGAGCGAATAATCTGATGATCCATAGTAGGCCCCTTGACCAACCCTCCATTCTCGGGGGAGTTTGAAGGTGAGCTGACCAACCATCCCGTTACTTTGTCCTTGACAAGAAAGTCCTTAAAAAATAAGGTAGCATCCTTAATAATTGGATAATATTCTTTTAAAAAGTGTAAATCTTGTGTGTAAAGATAATGTTCCCAAAGATGTCTCACCAACCAAGCTCCACCTGTTGGCCATATACCATGGTTGGAATTATTAATGGGAGCTGTACCCCGCCATAAATCCGTATTGTGATGTAAAACCCAACCCCGGGCAGCATAATATTCTTTGGCCGTTTCTGCACCCGCCACATGCAAATCTTGAATCATTTGGAATAAAGGATCCTGCAATTCAGAGAGATTTAAAACCTCGGTCGGCCAATAGTTCATCTCCAAATTTATGTTAGTCGTATATTTGCTCCCCCATGATGGTTCTAAAGATGAATTCCAAATGCCCTGAAGATTCATAGGTTGGCTACCTGTTCGAGAAGCTGCAATTTGGAGATATCGGGCGTATTGCACATAAAGCGCGAGCAGCCCAGGGTCATCCAACATTACTGCCCTTCTTAATCTTCTATCTGTTGGAATAGTATCGAGCTGGCTGCTATCGTAAAGTTCTATTGCAAAGCGACGGTACAAATTCTGGTAATCTTTTTGATGGATTTGATACAATTTATCAAAGTCCGACTTCCATAAATTTTTGGATCTATCCAATGCGACAGTAGCATACTGATCGTTCAGTTCTCGATAAGATTTAAAATTGGTTGATGCAGTTAGATAAATCTGGACCTCATCGGCTTGTTTAACAACAAGATCATTACCTTCATAAAATACCCGACCACCTTTCAATTTGAGCTTTACGAAGGCTGTTCCTCGCATCGAACCATTTTTGACCCATACCTCCATACCGATGGAGGAGTCCATCATGTGATCAAGTTTGGCACGCTGATGTTTGGTATTCAAGCGTAATCTAAAAGTGATTTTTCCCTTCTGATCTGCCTGTAATCTTAAGCCGATAAAATTGTTGGGATAACTTGCAAAATAAGTTCTTTTATAGTGAATTCCATGAGCATCATAATTGACACGAACTTCACCTTTATCCATATCGAGTATCCGGCTGTAGCGCTTTGCCTCTTTGTGATCAAATTGCAAATTTAACGTACCAAAAGGCTGATAAGATGCCTGATAACTTCCTATTTTGGGACTGTTTGGATCTTGAATATAGTATTTCCACTCTCCATTAAGCGAGATTAGTTTTCCGGTGGAACTTTTTAATCCTATTGACTGCTTTGTGTCCTTATAACCAGCTACACCTCCTTTTCCTTCTAAATTGATCACCTGAATTGCGATACTATTTCTCCCTTCTTTCAGTAGCCCTTTAGGTATTTGATAAAGTCTTCTGGTATCATCCCCCACCGACTGACCAACGAGCTTACCATTGATATACGTATAATCGATGGTCCTGATCTTATTTAAATCCAACGCCCAGACCTCTGACAGCTGATTTTTTGAAAGGTGAAATTCATAACGAAACCAAACGGCACCATCCAAACCCTCCAGTCCTAGACTCTCCCAACCCTCATAATGCGGAGCCCTTATAAGCGGCCATTTACTATCGTCAAAAACGAACTCAAAAGGCCCATGCTTTTGCTCGCGAATTTTCCCAATTTTTTCCAGCCAAGCATCAGGATCTTCTGATTCACTTTTAAGCCCCATAAATTCCCGCATCGCTAAAGATTCCGCACCTCTCTGTTGCCCTTGATCAAGCAACTCCCGTATGTTTTGAAGATACTTTGATGCGCCTTTTTTATTATAATTTCGTGGTCCATCCGTCCACAATGTCTCCTCATTAAACTGCAATTCTTCCTCCTCGACTCCCCCATAAACCATGGCTCCGAGTCGACCATTGCCAATAGGTAAAGCCTCCTCCCATTGTTTGGCAGGATGATCAAACCACACACGTGTTTGTGCAAAAGCGAAGCCCAAGGGCCATATCGAAAAAAAAGACAATAAAATATACAGATACAAACGCATTATTTAGCTTCCAAAGGGTTTACATTTGACGTTAACTGACCGTTTCTATAATTACCACGGAGTATTTGTTTTACACGAGCTAGATTATTACCGTGAACATAGATAGCTTCATTCGCTGATCCGACTAAATCCAAAAAGAGTGCTGTACCTAACAATGGAAAGCAACTCTGCACATTCACTGATTTACAATTTTCAAGCTCGATAAGCGATCTTTCAGCCACCGGTGTTGTGTTTTTTATATTCAATAGATTCAGTTCTTTACCGTTCTTGACGGATAATAGCGCACCCTGTGTGATCGCGACGTTTACATTACTCAATGTCAATCCATTCACATTGAGCGCTGAAAAACCTGTGGTTCCCTGCATGTTAATATCCGAAAACACGACATTTTCAATTGGCATTTCTGCTAAGCCTCGCATATAACCAATGCGATTTGTTGTACCAGATAAATTGTTGATAAAGATGTTCCTGAATTTAGGCGTACGTTCACTAACAGGCCCCGGTTCACTTTTAGCATATTCCATATCTAGTACAATAGCCTGATCTCGAATATCACGCATGACAATATTGGAGACTTGAATATTTTCTACAATCCCACCTCTACCTCTTGCGGTTTTTAAACGTATACCACGATCTGTTCCGTCGAAAATACAATTGGAAATAACAATATTTTTCACACCACCTGACATTTCACTCCCAATAACTACCCCACCATGTCCGCGAAGCATCGTACAGTTTGTAATGGTATAATTCTCTGCGGGGATATTGATTTTCCTTCCCGAACGATCCTTTCCAGATTTTATGGTAATGCAATCATCCCCTACACTAATGTGGCAATTGGCAATGCGAACATTGGAGCAAGATTCTGGATTGATACCATCTGTATTAGGCGAAGGAGGGTTATCTATTGTAACGCCTTCTACGGTAACGTTATCACAATATTGTGGATTAATTGTCCAAAACGGCGAATTTTGAATTTTAATATCTCTGATCTGTACATTTTTACAGTTTAAGAACTGTATAAAAGGCGGGCGTAAAAATCCTCTCTCAATCCATCCCGGAAGGTCCGGAGCCAAAACATCTTTATTGAGGCGTTTAAACTCTTTTTGCCATTTGCTATCTTCTGTCTGCTTCTTAACATCAACCTCTGAATAGCCCCACCATTTTTTACCGTGTCCGTCAATGAGCCCACGTCCTTGGATACTGATATTCTCTAGATTATTACCGTAAAATAATGGCGAAAAGTTTGTAACAACAGTTCCTTCCCAACGAGATTCAACCATAGGTAAATACTCATCAAAATTATCGCTAAAATGTAACTCCGCTCCAGCATCGATATAAATCGTAATATTACTTTTAAGATGAATGGGCCCGGTGACGTATTTTCCAGCTGGAAAATAAATCGTCCCCCCGCCTCTATTGGACGCTGTTGTAATAGCTTTTTTGATAGCCAATGTATTACTTCCCGTGCTGTCCTTCCGACCACCAAAATCCATGACGTTAAGCCAAGTTTGTGCCTGCAAACCCAACATGAATAAACAGAGTAATACAGTTATTATTCCATGACGATAGCTCTTTCTGATCATATTACTTTAAGTTAATCTTACAATTTTTTAAATCCTTTTGTTGCATTGACTTTACACCGTCCACATAGATGATCAGTCCCTTGCCTTTGTGATATTTCTCGCCAGTGACATCCCAGTAAATAGCAATGTTCTTATTGTGATACGTTAACTGGGTGAGTGAAAAGTAGTCCCATTGATCTTTCGAAATCAACGGTTTTATCTCAAGAATAGGATTAGTTTGTGGTTTTATTCCAATTAGATCCTGAATAATGATATCCGCAAATGTAGAATGGTTATAAAACTTACTTCTCGGATGATCTCCCTTCAACCATTCGCCAGTTTTCTCATCTTGATATTCACCGATGTAGGGTTTACCATTCATAACATGGGATTTGGCATATTTATGGATTTGCTCGTATAAATCGTTTGCGTCAACTGCTTTATTCCTTTTATAATCGCTTAAATAATTAGCCATCCCCCTGATGGTCTGTGAACTTGTAAAAGGCCAAATTGCACCATCCCATTCACAGCTATGTCCAGTTCCACGGGTTCGAAATGTCGGTTCACGCCGCTCAGCCGTTGTTGTTCCCCAAGGTGCATTAAATCCTGCGGTATCGGGTAGCTGCAGCCAAGCTTTTCCATAAGCTGTTCTATCCGGAGGTAAATGAAAGTACCATGGGATAAAACCGATTGCTTCCCGCGTGGGGTGTAGCTCCCCTTTTTCCATCTTTGTTTTAAAAAATTGATCTTCTTTGTCCCAAAGCGAATCCAATATCAATTGGCGTAAAGTCTGTGCATAGGAATTGTATTTTTTCTCTAATTTTGGATTAGACACCAATTTGGCAATTGTCGCAATCGCTACAGCGTTTCCATACATATAGCTATTGATTGACGGACGCATATTATGAACCTTACGTCCACCCGACACCGACTCTTCCATACCATCTTGAACGTCAAATTGCCAAAAGAGTCCATTTTTAGTCTTTCTTTCTTTTTCCCACTTTTTAAAATCCAAATCCAAATCCAATAGACGGTCTTTTAGATATTGATTATCAGGATTAACTTTACAATAAGCTAGTAAGGCATCAGGTAGCCAAGAACTGAATTGATGAAACCTTGGCTTCGATTGATTCTTGTCTGCATGATAAAGCCAAAAGTCGATGTATTCTTTTAGAAATGCATTGTCACGAATCCACCTTCCTTCATACAAATGGTGTCCGAGCGCACAACTGATTGAATTGTATTTTCCAGCATGCTTCACTGGCTCAATAAATTCGGTCACCAAGGTGCCTTCCGGACTAGATTTGATATGTTTTCGGTAAGACCACCATCGAAAATAATAGGTTTGCTCGATTTCCTTATCCGGACAGTCAAATAAAGGAATATTAGCCATCATCCAGTCATAGGCATCCTTATTCGGAATATTATTGATTACTGCTTCGTTATCGTTTTTGTTAAACTCTTGAACATAGCTGTGAACTTTATCTTCTAATTTCTGCTGTGCCTTTACACATGATAGCGCACAGAAAAGAAGCGCAAGAATAGATTTTATAATTTTCATTCCTTATTTAATATCAAAAAAGTTGAAGTAGATGTATTGTGTTCTCGTAAAATACCCACTTCGTTTAAGTTGTTTATCCTGTACTATCCTGAAGGACATGGTTGTATTTACAATTTGGTTTCCCGATAATAGCCAAACAAGTCGTCTAGATCATCTCCTTGATTGTCCACGTCTGCATTATATGAATTAGAGAGTTGCTCATGATCCACTATACCCAAAATAAGCACCTCTCCTTTTGGAATCTTCAGCTCATTGACCCCTGGAGGAAAGGAATAGGTATGAATATCCACCATCGGCATGTATTGTATTCGTATAGCATTACGTATTCTTGCCTCTGCTTGACCAAAATCATTTGCACTTGCATCAATTTCCAGTATAGGTTTAGGCGCAAAAACTTTGTCATTACTATTAAAATAACCAATCAATATCTTCACTGCTTTATTATTCTTAAAGCGAAGATGTGTTCCCTGAAGCTTTTGCTTTTCGGTATTAATCTGTACCGCTTGCAGTCCTTCCAATTCGTTGGCCAGATGGGTAACAACTAACTCCTGATCTGCATACAATTTTGCGCCCTTTTTCAATGGAATAAGTTGCTGATCATCCAAAAACGTAATCTCTTCTGACTTTAATACCGCTTTGGCATGTGTATAGACATCCGAAATTGTAGCTAAAGAATCTATCGCATGTTTAAAATTATTCAACTCCGCTTCAAATACAGGAAGCATCTCTTTCCAGTGAATGAACGAAGCATCAGCTCCGCGCATGGGTATCTTACGTTGTTTAGTCTGCATGCTATTTGCATATAAATAGGCCTGATTTGTGATCTGCGTAAGTTTTCGATATTCCGTCACACTTTGCTCCAAATCTGGCAGCGCTTTCCGAAGCGCGCCAAGATCATGGGAATACTTGTATTGAAGCAGCTGAAGAGCTGCCTTAACCTTATAGCTATAATGATTGGCCAACAATTGATGAATCCGTATATCAGTAAGCCAGCGATTAAATTCTGCAACATTTTTCATTGGTTTTCCTAACTCCTTAATCAGCGCAGCTGCACGATCTCCATGTTTCACAATTTCTTCCGACACTTGCAGAGGTGTCTCCCCAACATGGCCTTCCTTGTGGTAATCTCTCTCGACATAATCAATAATCATTTCTCCTTCAGGAGCTTCAGATTCATAAAGAAGAGTAAACAGACCATAACGATAAGGATTTATCAATTGCGTCATCAGCATTCCGAGTGAAGACGTCTGTCTATTACCATCTGTAATACCAAATCGCCTAAGTATTTTAGGCGATATCTCACCAATTTCTTCGATAGCCAATAGTAAATTCAGTGCATCCTTCTCGGGAATACCATAATATCGGGAAAGTTCATTCGACCAATAAGATTGCTCTTGTGACAAATCTCGATTTTCATTCCAAGCATATCGTGACCATGCCTTGTACCACATCCAGTCGCGATCTACCTGAAGCAATCTATTATTTACCTTGTCTGCTGCATATGGCCAGTCCCAGTAAGATGCCTGGGGGTAGATATGAATACCGTTTGAATGATGAACTTCATGCATAGCTTTGACCGATCTCTGGATAAAATCAGGTGAGCCATATCTAAATGGTTCCAAGTTGGCTAAAATATGAACATTCTGAATATGGACTGTACCAATGGCACTTAAAGAGCGATGTAACTCGGCCCACTTCCCTCTTGGAGTATAGGTGGTCAGCGCCTCACCATTATATTTAGCCATAGTATAGAGGTTTTTATAAATTGGTAATGCAGCTTTCATAACAGCTGGTGCATCAGTGTCGTGGGCTCTTAAAATAATAGGTGGCTCGCCATTAGTACCTGATGCATGTAATCCGTCCTTTACTCCCGGAATGATGGTATTGGTAAACCAGTTAATATCATCTTGACCGACTCCCTCCATTGCCTCGCCCAACGTGATTAGTAATCCGACGTTTGGATACTTAGCCACAAAAGCAGCAATACTTTTGCGGGTGTAATCAGAAATTAGCGGTGTAATAGCACGATTGCGCTCTTGAGTTTTTAACCCATGACGATCGGCAAAAGGCTTCGGCAGGATGATGTTATAAAACATCTGGATAATCCAAATCCCCCTTTTATTAGCTTCTTTTGTCAAAAAAGTATAGATCTCCTCGTTTTTATCAAATGTTGTCTCATCTACTTCAAGCGCATAAGAATAATCTTTTAATTTCACCAATGAAGAAAAAGGGTGCCCATTCCATAAATACAAAGCATTGTACCTGTTTTCAACCATCATATCCAAATACTTCAACCACAATTTTTTATCATAAAACCATGGAAAAGATTCAGGTGTATAAGGATATTCGTAAATATCATGCCCCGGCAAATACGCAGTTTTTTGAAGGCCAATGCTTGTGCCACGCATAACCATTTTTGGTCCATCGGCCAAAAAGAATGGCCCAGCGTTCAGCCAATGCCTATCTGCCAGCAACGCCATACAGCCATACAAAACCCCCGATTCATCCGTACCGATCAAAGTGATCGGATCTGTTTTGCTCTTTCGAAATAGAACAAAATGTTCTTTTTCAATCAATTTACTCCTGATTGAGTCTGGTAAAGATTTTCTTTGTACTGCCGTACTTACCTCAATATCGAGATCGTCGGTAACACTTGATTTAATCAATTCTTTTTGTAACAGGTCAACTGCATATTGAAACCGTTCTTGATTTACAATTCCTTCCATCGTGTAACGAACGGTACTACTTTTATTTCCGGCATAAAGTTCAGCAAGTATTGAAAAGACAAAAAGAAACATGCATAATAGTCTTTTGCACATAATTGGTTATTTATAATTCACTAATAAATGTTAATTTTACATATAAAATTTCAAACATTAAAATTCGTATCTCGTTTTTTACAAAGGAGATGCTTTACAAATGCAGATTTCTCTATTATTAACTAGAATATTTTAGTATTTTAGAGCATACTCAACAATAATTCATTGAAAAAATATTTGCTATTTCTAGATACAGAAACGTCTGGCCTACCGAAAAAATGGAATAAAAGGTACACAGAAATCGATAATTGGCCACATGTACTGCAATTGGCCTGGATCATTTTTGACGAAGCCCAAAATGAGATCAAACGGAGCAATAAATATATCTACGAACCACTCATTCCGATCAGTCCGGCATCAGAGCAAATCCATGGGTTGACGCCCCCTTTCTTAAGGCAATATGGTGAGAAGAAAAAAGAAGTGTTGCGCAAGCTCAGTCATGACATCAAAAAATATAAACCTCAGATTGTTGGACATTTCCTTTCCTTTGATTTACAAGTATTATCTGCGGAATTCTACCGATCGAACCTTGCGCTTCCGTTTGGTGAAATAGATTATTTTTGTACACTTTTACATAGCAAAAGGTATGTTAGAAATCCAAATATGGTACATCTTCCACTGTCGCTGTTACATGAATCCCTATTCTTGTCTCCACCGGAACATTTACACGATGCAGAAAAGGACGCTGAGATAACAGCTAAATGTTATTTTGAAATGATTCAACGAAAGGATCTAACTCATCAAGATATCCTTAACCAGCAAATAGAATTTCATAACATCTTTTAATTTTTTCCTAATGAAAAATTCCGAGATTATCCTTTCTACACTAAAATCTACCCCTCCATTTCAGGCACTGCCCGAATCCCTGCAGCTCAGTATTGTTGATATATTCAATGAGTACCGCTTCTCCAAAGACACGCTTGTTTATCGACAAAGCATTACAGACATGGATGGGGTAGACTTAATCTATGAAGGTGAATATGAAACATTTTTCTTGGACGATTTAGACAACAAAAGATTAATAGAAATTCACCATAAACCCTATTGTTTTGGCGGAATATCCGTGCTTTTAAATAGAACAAAAGCATTAAAATCCGTAATTGCCAAAAAAGGTACAATTATCTATCGGTTACCTAGGAAAAACTTTATCGAGCTTTGTAACGCTAATGAAGAATTTTTTCATTTTTTCACTAATTCTTTTGGAAGAAGAATGTTGGATGAAGAATTTTCCCATTTTGTCAAATCTCCAGCTTCCTTTGAAGAAAGCTATTTTGCTGCAGATCAATTATATTCAAGAAAGATCGAACACATCACCTACAAAGATATTGTTGCTTGCTCCCCTCAAACGCCCATCTATGAAGTTGCGAAGACTATGGCGAATCAAAAGGTGAGCTGCCTGTTCATAAAAGATGATAACAGCATTATTGGTTATGTAACCGATATGACCTTGCGCGATAATGTAGTTGCTAAACAGGTGCCAGTCGACCACGAAATTATGGAAGTCATGGACAACCCTATTGTTAGCATTTCAGATCAATCTTATCTTTATGAAGCAGTATTAAAAATGTTCCGGACAAAATCCAGATATCTGCTGGTTGAAAAAGAAGGTAACTACGTTGGATTTTTAAGCCGGAACAGATTATTAAGCGAACAGGGCCAATCTCCACTTGTTTTTATTCAATCTGTCAAGCTTGCAGAAACACTCAATGAATTGCGTGAAAAATGGAACAACGTTCCCGAGATTATCCATCAGTTGCTTGGCAGAGGCGTAAATGCTGAAATTGCCAATCAGGTAATCACAACCGTAGCAGACAGTATTGCACTAAAGGTCATCGAAAAAGTCATCGGAGAAATGGGCGAACCGCCTGCTAAATTTGTCTTTATGGTGACTGGCAGTGAAGGGAGAAAAGAGCAAACATTAATGACGGATCAGGATAATGCCATTATCTATGAAGATAAGGCAAACGAACAGCGTGAACTCGTCCGAGAATATTTTTTAAATTTTGCTACCCGGGTGTCAGATCATCTAAATACAATAGGTTTTAGCTACTGTACGGGCGGATATATGGCCAGCAATCCCGAGTGGACACACTCCCTATCCCATTGGAAAAACAACTACAAAAAATGGATTGAAGAAAGTATTCCTGAAAACGCGATTAAGTTTTCAACTTTTTTCGACTGCAGACGCTTGTATGGCGATCAAGGCATTATTAATCAGCTTAAAGAATTTCTCAATATTGAATTACAGCGGCCAAATGATCGCTTTTTTACCTTTATAGCAAAAAATGCCCTTCAATATGAGCCACCGCTAACATTTTTTAAAGCGATAAAAACCCAAACTATAGGATCATCCGAAGTATTCAATATAAAAAAAGCAATGACGCCTATTGTTGACTTGGTCCGCGTATACGCGCTCAAAAACCGAATTTATGAAGAAAACACTGGTGGTAGGCTCAAACAGCTATTAGAATTAGGAATATTCACACAAGAACAATATGAAGAATTACATCAATCCTATTATTATCTGATGTCGATTCGTCTGAAAAATCAAGCAAATCAGATTAGAATAGCCAAACTGAGTCCAAACAATTATGTACCGATGGACAGCCTGACAAATATTGAAAAAGCAACCATCAAAGAGATATTTAAAACGATCACTAACTTTCAGTTGGGAATCAAAGTAAAATTTACCAGCAACCTCTTCGGTTAACAGGTCGAATTAACACCAAATTGTTAAAAATCTCTTTCCGAAAGTTCAATTTTATATCCCTATGTCCATAAGGAAAACAAGGAAGCCATCAGTAAACTGATGGCTTCCTTAACGCATATTCAACTTATTTCATTAATCGACAGATTCGGTTGCTTTACCTCTATCAACGATTGATTAGATGGTTTTGCTGCCTATTTCGTAGACAGTCTAATCAGCGTAAAGGAGTATGGTGCAAAAGTTTGAACAAGTTTTTTCCCATTATAAACAACAGTACTTTCCTTTGGACGAATATTTAATGGTTCTTCCAAACTATTACTGACATTTAGGTCGGGATTCGCCAGCGTAACAAGCTGTGCCGTGGCCGTTAGCTTCTTCTTGGAAACTACATCAAGATTAACTTTTTTCGGCTGACTATTGTAATTGACAACTTTCACAATCAATTCCTTTGAAGACTCGTCATAAACTGCAGATGCATACAAACTATCTTTACCCGCAACGGATTCACCATCACGCATAATCGGAATAATAGCTGTGCCCCTGTTGGTTGCATACAACTTTTGAACCTGGTAGCTAGGTGTACCATATACCTGCAGATTATCAACCCAAATTAGATCCGGAGACCATTGCCACCCATCAACATGACCAAACAATGGCGCATAAGATGCCATTTCAACCACATCACCATTTCGTTCAAGACCAGTCATGAATGCAGCTTCAGAAAGAGCTGCCTCCCACGTACTTTTTCCAGGACCATTTGGTCGTGTCGTATGTGAAGCGTATTCACCCGCAAAAATCTTTGCGCCGTTTCGGTTGTAATTGTCATAACGGCTCGCACTTGAAAGAAACCAGGATGGTGGGCGATAATAATGTTCATCGATGATATCGATATTCATGGCACGCAACTTATCATCTAAGAAATCAAAGCGATCCCCCTCTGGATCAGTACCTGAACTCGCTATAATTTTGATCTCTGGATGCTTTTCGTTCAATGCCTTCTTAAAGATGGCCAGACGTTCAATATATTGAGGACCCCAATTTTCATTGCCTACGCCTAACATTTTGAGATGAAATGGCTCAGGGTGCCCCATTTCTGCACGCAATTTACCCCATTTTGTAGCAGTAGATCCGTTGGCAAATTCAATCAGATCCAAGGCATCCTGAACATACTCATCTAACTCATCTAATGGTACAACTTCGCCTGTATTAAACTGACACGCCATCCCACAATTAAGGATAGGCACCGCAGTGGCGCCGATATCTTCTGCCAATAAAAAATATTCGAAGAAACCTAAGCCAAAAGTTTGGAAATAATCTGGCGTTAAACGATGTTTAAATTCAGTATTCCAACGGTTAATAATCAGTTCTCGTTCACTAATTGGACCAACCGTTTTTTTCCATTGAAATCGATTGGCCAAATCTCTACCTTCCACAATACAACCTCCCGGAAACCGGATAAAACCAGGTTTCATATCCGCAAGCATTTGAACCATGTCTTTGCGTAATCCCTTTCGTCTCCCTTTCCAAGTGTCGACGGGAAACAAAGACAACATATCGACGTCTAAAGTGCCCTCACCTGTAAACCAAACATTTAATTTAGCCTTTTCTGTTGTTTGGTCAACAGGAAATTTAACCGCAGCTTCCGACCACGATGCGACGGGATCAAGAGGAAGTTCAGCGGCCCCGATTACCTTATTTTGAGGATCAAGCAGTTCAACGTGGATTGTCATTCCTTTCGCAGTACTTTGGTACTGTAAAGAAAACTCATATGCTCCTCCCGCTTTTACCCCCATTCCCCTAAAGCCTTCATTTTGCAATCCTAATTTTAGATTGCCCGCATTATTTAATCTTAAATAACGTTTATTACCCTTCCGCTTACTGTCATTCACCAGCAAATAAGTCCCCTCAACACCATTTTCGAGCTTCTTCCAGCCCATCCAAGGTTCATCAAATTCAAAGGATCTATTCTTCACCAATTCAGCATAAATTCCCCCATCAGCGCCCAAGTTAATGTCTTCAAAAAACACGCCCCACATATGTGGCGATATTTTCCCCGAGGGCTTATCTAACTGAATATTTAATGCTATTGGTGACTGCGCCGCAGCTGAAAAGCCTAAACCCGCTAGCGCTACCATCAACGATACAACTTTCTTCATCTATATAATTATTTGATCATTAATGTTTAATTAATGAGTTTTAAAACTATCTTAGGTTAATTCCAATACGATTACTGAAAAAGCAGGAATATCTACTTCAACGGTACCATTAACAACCTTCGCCTTATTGTACACGGCAGGTGTAATCGTTGTCGGTTTGTCGAACGAATTAAAATCGCGCAGATGCTCAGCGGTAAGTATTCTACCAGTTACTTTTCCGGCTTTCAACGAGCCCAAATCCACCTGCACCTTATTTTTCTTTTTTGGGTCAATATTCACAAGGGAAATATGTGTACGGCCTTGTTTGTCCTCTGAGGCTGAAACCGAAACCGCAGGGATTTTCTCTTGATTAAATTCAAAATCAGTCGATTGCAGCGATATAGGAATTAACTTAGCGTCCTGATGTACCTTATACATTTCCATGACATGGTACGTAGGCGTCAAAATCATATTCTTCCCTTCCGTAAGAATAACCGCTTGTAATACATTTACTGCCTGGGCTAAATTGGCCATCTTAACCCGACGAGCATGATTATTAAAGATATTCAATGTCATACCAGCAATCATAGCATCACGCATGGTGTTCTGTTGGTAGAGAAAGCCAGGGTTCGTCCCTGGTTCGACCTCATACCAGCCCCCCCACTCGTCTACGATTAGATCTATCAGTCCTTTTGGATCGTATTTGTCCATGATGGCAATATTCTTCTCCACTAGTTCATTCATAAACCAAGCTGATTTCATGGTCTTGAAATACTCCTCTTCCGAATATTTCGTTGCAGAGCCTTTCTTATCCCAGTTGATGACCGCATAGTGATGTAATCCCATACCTTTCATCAAACCACTTGGAATTTTCTTCATGAGTGTTTCGGTCCAATTGTAATCTGCACTATTGGCTCCAGAAGCAATTCGATATAGACCACTCCCATTCGTCCAATCCGACATGAAAGTCGCGTATTTGCGGTAGATATCAGTATAATAATCGGCAGTCATATTTCCACCACAGCCCCAAGCTTCATTTCCTACACCCCAAAATTTAACCTTCCAAGGTTCCTGCCGTCCATTTTTACGTCTCCAATCTGACATGGGGCTTTCTCCTTTAAAGTTTACATATTGAACCCAATCAGCAAGCTCCTGCACCTCACCACTACCAACATTACCAGCTAGATAAGGTTCTGCCCCAAGCAATTCACACATATTTAGAAAATCATGCGTTCCGAATGAATTATCCTCTGTCACGCCACCCCACCAGTTATTAACCATAGCAGGACGTTGGGCTTTGGGGCCAACTCCATCCTTCCAATGATACGTATCGGCAAAACAGCCACCGGGCCAACGTAGATTGGGGATGTTCAGATTTTTGAGGGCTTCGATAACATCTTTCCGAACGCCATCAGCATGGGGAATCGAGTCATTTTTTTCACCAACATAAAATCCATCATAAATGCAGCGGCCCAAATGTTCAGCAAAATGACCATATATATGTCGACTTATAATCTGCTCTTGCTGCGGAGTTTGCAATTTGACACTACTCTGTCCATGGAGTAGCCCATTGACCAGCGCGAATACAACGCCTAATGTAAATCTTAGCTTCATCCTATGTTGACTTTACTTTTTCACGATAAATTTATAAGTCGTTTTGGAGCTATATTGCTCTCCAGGCTTTAATACTGTCGATGCAAAATTGGGATGATTCGGTGCATCTGGAAAATGTTGCGTTTCCAAACAGAATGCCGAACGGAATGGATAGACTTTTCCTGCTTTCCCTTTAGGGTCTGTATCCTTCATAAAATTGCCACTGTAAAACTGCAAACCAGGTTCGGTCGTATAGACTTCCATTGCAATACCAGTCTTGCTTGTATACACCTGAGCAACCTTTTGGAAACCATCTTTCTTATCAAGTTCAAAATTATGATCATAGCCCTTTCCGATCTTTAGCTGCGCATTTTCATCCTCAATCCGAGCACCAATACGTGCCGGCTTCTTAAAATCGAATGCTGTACCCGCTACCGGCAAACTCTTTCCTGTTGGAATTAAGCTGTCGTCAACTTCTGTAATCGCCTTTGCATCAATCTGAAGTTCGTGATCCAAAATCGAAGAATCACCGGCCCCATTAAGATTAAAGTAAGCGTGGTTGGTAAGGTTCAATACGGTCTCCTTATCCGTTGTTGCTTGATAGTCTATAGCCAACCCATTGTCGTCCAAGGTGTAAGTTACCTCCATCTTGACTGTCCCCGGATAACCAGCTTCTTTATCGGGTGAAGTATAGGCCAATGTAATGGATGTTTCCGTGCTACTAACGACATCCCACACTTTATTATACACACCATTTGTACCACCATGAAGGGAATTTTCGCCATCATTCTTTTCCAGAGAATACACCTCTCCATTCAGCTTAAACGAAGCTTTACCAATCCGATTACCATACCGTCCTACAATAGCCCCATAAAAATTATTATAGTTTTCCTTGTATTCATTAGCTGAATCGTAACCCAAAATCACATCTGTCATTTGACCATCCTTATTAGGAACATTTAAACTCACCAAGCGTGCACCATAATTTGTCAAGGTAATGGCAAGTTTGTCATTCTTAAGCTGGAATAGTTTAACCTCTTTACCATCAATCTGGCTGTCAAAAGCCTGGTTGGAAGAAGAATCAGCCAATGTCGATGCTGGCTTATTTTGAGTTGACGGGGACTGACAGCCATAAGCTAATGAAGCACAGGTCAACAAACCAATAATAATTTTCTTATTCATCTGCAATTAAGTTTTGTTCCATCGTTTTGATGGAGGCTTCCTAATTTCAATTAGGAATGGTTCATAATCATTTATTTAATCAAACAGCGTTAATGCTACCAAAAACGCACATAAATAGCAGTGACCAATAATAAAGTCACGACAATTAATGCCAATACGGATGGTTCTACTTTGAACATCGATCGATCCAAGACGAAAGCTTTTGGATTAACCTTCGGTCCGAATAAGCTAACGGCAATCATAGCGATCATAGTAAATACAAAAGCTAACCCCATACAGATCTGGAACGGAATTTCATATACACCAGCTTTATTCAGATACGCAGTATAGATCCATGTCTCTGGTCCAAAAACTTTCGTTGCAAACTCGTTGAAGAATATAGACAATGCAAATCCAGTGATCAGTCCAGTGATAGCCGCCGCTCCGGTGGTTCTTTTCCAAAACATACCCAACAAAAACATCGCAAAAACCCCAGGACTAATAAAACCAGTATATTTTTGAATGAATGTAAATCCTCCGGCCCCGCCGATGCCCAGCGCATCATTCCACGTAAACAGCACAGAAAGTAAAATAGAGATAACGATCGTTATCTTTCCTACCCAGACCATTTTAGCTTCACTCGCATCTTTATTGATATATTTTTTAAAAATATCCAATGTGAAGATTGTTGCGATACTATTTGCTTTTCCTGCTAATCCAGCAACAATAGCAGCTGTTAAGGCAGCTAATGCAAGTCCTTTCATACCATTTGGCAAATAGCCCAAAATTGCTGAATATGCATTATCGGCATGAAACACCCCCCCAGGGGCCATTTCTTGTTGTAATGCCCCATTTTTATAGAGCACATAAGCAGCTATGCCTGGAAGCATGACAATAATTGGCATAAACAATTTTAGAAATCCCGCAAAGAGAATTCCGGTTCGCGCAGTCTTCAAATCAGCACCCAAAGCGCGTTGGGTGATATATTGATTGCAACCCCAGTAATTTAAATTGACTATCCAGATTCCCGCAAGGTACATCCCTATTCCAGGTAACATCAGATATTTATTAATATCTTCCTGACTGGCGCCTGGTCCGGGTTTATCAACAAAAAGGTTGAAATGCTCCGGAGAGTCTTCCATCAGTTTATTAAATCCAGCTAACGCATCTTTTCCTAAACCAAAATGTTCGCTGACTAAAGTCAACGCTACATAGGTCGTAGCTATACCACCAATAATCAACACAACAACCTGAATAACATCCGTAAAACCAATAACACGCATTCCACCTAGGGTAATAATCACCGCAAATACAGCTAAAGCGACTGTTATCGTATGAAAGCTATCTCCGCCACCGGCCATACTCGAAATGGCAATTGCCCCTAAATACAAAATCGATGTCAGGTTGACAAAAACATATAAAAACAACCAGAAAATTGCCATGATAAGACTTGTCGTTTCATTGTATCGATTATTCAAAAACTGGGGCATGGTGAAAATCTTATTTTTCAAATAGACCGGTATAAACCAAACCGCCACAATAATTAGCGCTACCGCCGCAATAAGCTCATATGCCGCCACAGCAATACCAACCTCAAAGCCGTTACCGCTCATCCCGATAAATTGTTCAGCCGAGATGTTTGACGCAATCAATGAAGAGCCTATGGCCCACCAGGTAAGTGATCCTTCCGCCAAAAAGTAGTCCTTGCTACTGCTCAAACTATTGGTCTTTTTACGATAAATCCAGTAGCCATAGCCAGCTACGATAAAGAAGTAAATTACAAAGATGATGTAATCTACCGTTGCAAATTTTTCCATATTTCCCAAATTGGTTATTATAAATAAGCCATTTATGCCTTCACGAGAGAAGCACATAAATGGCTTAAGTTATTATTTACTGAGTAAATAATAAAGTTCATTCCATTTTAATTGATCTTCGAGTTTCGCTAGTGTAGTCTCCTCATCGATCAAAACATATTCCAGTCCGGCAATACGCGCAAAATCTTCGAGATATTCAGGCGTCAAGCTCAAACTGTAAGCGGTATGGTGAGCACCTCCAGCTACAATCCAGGCGCTGCAACCTGTTTTCATATCAGGAAGCGGTTTCCATAACACGCGTGCGACGGGAAGCTTTGGTAAATCCTCTTCCACGGAAACACCTTGTACCTTATTAACGATCAAACGAAAGCGCGTTCCCATATCGACCAATGAAGCATTCAGTGCATTTCCGCTCTGACCGTTGAACACCAAACGGGCAGGGTCCGCCTTGCCACCAATCCCTAGCGGATGCACTTCGATACGCGGTTTTCCGGTTGCTAATGCCGGGTCTACTTCTAACATATGTGAACCAAGTACCATTGGATTCTGTGGATCAAAATGATAAGTATAGTCTTCCATAAATGCAGTGGTTCCTGGTAATCCTGCTCCCATCACTTTACATGCACGCACCAAAGCTGGAGTCTTCCAATCTCCTTCACCTGCAAAACCATATCCCTCAGCCATTAATCGCTGTACTGCCAAGCCCGGAAGTTGCACCATACCATGCAGATCCTCAAAAGTATCCGTGAAACCTTTAAAGTTTCCTTGTTCCAAAAACTTCCTTAAACCAATTTCGATTTTAGCGGCCTCGATTAAGTTCGTATGAAACGCTCCGCCAGCTTTCACATTTTCGGCCAACTCATAAGCCGATTCGTACTCCGCCAGCAAGGCTTCAATTTCCGCTTCAGTACTGGCGTTGATAACCTCTACTAAATCACCGATGGCGTAAGTATTTACCGAAAAGCCAAATCTCAACTCCGCTTCCACTTTATCGCCGTCTGTAACCGCCACATAGCGCATATTGTCACCAAATCGTGCAAATTTTGCGCCCTGCCAGTCATGCCACCCAGCTGCCGCGCGAGCCCAAATATTGATCCGTTCAAGCACCTCCGCATCTTGCCAATGGCCAGTCACGACTTTACGCGCTATCTTTAAGCGGCTAACGATATGTCCAAATTCGCGATCTCCATGAGCACTTTGATTGAGATTCATAAAATCCATATCGATACTATTCCATGGAATATCCTGGTTGTACTGCGTATGCAGATGTAACAATGGCTTTTGTAATGCCTTTAAACCTCTAATCCACATCTTTGCTGGGGAAAATGTATGCATCCATGTGATGACGCCTATACAATTTTCTGCACTATTGGCGGCAGCCAATGTGGTATATATCTCATCCGTATTCTTTACGATCGGTTTATATTTTACTCCTACCGGAATCGCTTTTTGCGTATGAAGGTAATTGGCTATCTCTTCTGCATGTAGAGCAACTTGTCTTAAAGTCTCCTCTCCATACAGGTCTTGGCTCCCCACGACAAACCAGACCTCTAGTTCTTTTAAATTGATATTCATGTTAAATTGTAGTTTTTCTATAGATTTTTTATTACTCAAACATTATTGACCATAATAGGAATTAGCACCATGCTTCCGTTCATAATGCTTTTTAACCAAAGCAGCTTTTAATCGAGCGGCTTTGGGATTGATCTGTTCTGTCAGCCAGGCCATTTTAGCAACCTGTTCCAGCACCGCACTGTTATACACAGATTTTGCTCCAGTTTTACCCCAGGCAAATGGAGCATGGTTGCCAACGAGAATCATTTCCACTTCTTTATAGTCTAGCTTGTTCTCACTAAAATGATTGATAATCTGAAAGCCTGTTTCATGTTCATAGTTTCCTGCAATCATTTCATCGCTCATCGGTGGAGCACATGGAATATCTTTTGTCAGGTGATCGGCGTGTGTGGTACCAAAAATAGGAATATCCCGCTGCGCTTGTGCCCATGCTGTGGCATAGGTTGAGTGTGTATGGGTTATACCTCCAATCTCTTCCCAGTGTTTGTAGAGCAGCGCATGCGTCTTTGTATCGGACGACGGGCGGAGATCACCTTCAATGATTCGACCGTCAAAATCTACAATTACCATATGCTCTGGCGAAAGTTCTTCATAGGGAACGCCACTAGGTTTAATAGCAAATACACCATGCTGACGATCGACCACACTCACATTTCCAAATGTAAAAAGCACTAAGCCCAATTGGGGCAATTGCATATTGCAATGATATGCTTCCTCTTTAATTGAATTATACATGATTAAATTTGAATGGTTAAACAGTAAGGGCACGCAATTCTTTTCCTTCTACGAAAGCACCCAAAGCACGGTAACGTTCGTAGCGTTTAGCATACATTGGCACCCATTTTTCCTCTGGTATGTAGGTTTGTTCAAAGCCTTGCCCCATCGCTTTCATCGCATCTTCGACCCGGTCATATAAACCCGCTGCCGTGGCGGCAAACATCGCTGCGCCGATAGCGCACGTCTGCTCACTTTTATGGATACGAATCGGCATATTCATTACATTTGCCATCATTTGCATAATAAAAGGTGATTTTTTTGCGACACCGCCCAAACCAATCAAACCTTTCACAGGAATACCCTGAGCGACAAAACGGTCCACAATCGCCTTTGCTCCGAAACATGTTGCTTCGACAATCGCCCTGAAAATACGTGGAGCATCAGTTCCGAGGTGTAAGCCCGTAATCGCACCTTGCAAGGATTGATCTGCATCGGGTGTGCGGCGACCATTGAGCCAGTCAATTGCTAATTCAGACGCTTCTGTTACCGGAAGCAACGCAGCCTGCTCACTTAACCGAAACAATAGCTTATCTTCCAATGTGGCGATCAACTGTTCACGGTTGTCCTCAGACATACCTTCAACCTCTTGTATTAAATTCTTCGTTGGCCACAATAACACTTGCTTCAGCCATGCGTAAGCATCACCAAATGCAGACTGTCCTGCCTCCATGCCAATCATTCCCGGAATAATCGAACCATCTACCTGACCACAGATCCCCTTCACCAAAGTATGCTGTACTTCCTCCTTTGGGGCAACTAGCATGTCGCAAGTAGATGTTCCCATCACCTTACTTAAATAATACGGTTCAATTTGCCCCCCAACCGCACCCATATGACAGTCAAAAGCACCTACACCGACAACGACCGACGTCGTAAGCCCCAATCGTTGTGCCCATTCTTCCGAAAGTTGACCAGCAGCTTTATCGGCCGTATAGGTTTCGGAAAACAGTCGGTCTACTATACCGTCCAACAAGGGGTCTAGCGACGAAAAAAAGGAATTAGGTGGCAATCCACCAAATTCTTCAGCCCAAAGCGATTTGTGACCAGCCGAACAGACACCACGTTTCATAGCAGCTACATCTGTTCCTCCAGTTAATAAAAAAGGAATGTAATCGCAATGCTCCACCCAGCTGTATGTAGCGGCACGCACCTTTTCATCAGCCCTAAAAACATGAAGCAATTTGGCCCAGAACCATTCCGAAGAATAGACGCCCCCCACATACTTCAGATAATCGACTGAACTATTTTGATTATAAAGGTTAATCTCCTTGGCCTCCTGAACGGCCGTATGATCTTTCCATAAGACGAACATGGCATTGGGGTTGTGCTCAAACTCTGGCAGTAAAGCTAACGGAATGCCCTTTTCATTTACGGCAACTGGAGTAGACCCCGTTGTATCAACGGAAATCGCTCTTACGGTTTCACCTATATTGCTTAATCCCGATTTGCTTAAGCAATCTTTTATGGTCGCTTCCAATCCTTCGATGTAATCCAAAGGGTGTTGCCTGAACTGACTTAAAGCAGCATCACAATACTCACCTCTTTTCCAACGCGGGTAGTAAAATACCGAAGAAGCGATTTCCTCGCCATTGTTAGCATCGACCAATACCGAACGGACCGAATCACTTCCATAGTCCACCCCAATGACATGCGATTTATTCATTTTTGCTGAATTTGGTTTATAACTTATAATTGTTCTTAACGTCTTACTTTTCAATTTTCCATCTCTAAAGTTAGCATTGAAAAAAATAATTAGTGTCAAATAAACATTTAATTTTTTAAATATGAAAGAAAATTTTCATATTTAAAAAATTGATCTAACTTCATAGCAGCAAATTATGATTGACCCTACATCCTGATATAGGCATATAATACGGTTTAAAGGAGTATATCAGCCAATTATTGTACTTATTTTTAGCTATTTACTTTTTTACATAGTTTTGCCCATGGAATTGGTGGGGTGAAGTCAGATAAAACGATAAAACGATAGACAATGGAATATTATAAAAAAGATTCAGGGATCCTTTTGGCTGTAGACTGTATCATATTTGGATTTAACGGCGAATCCCTAGAAGTACTTTTAATTAAACGCGATTTCGAACCAGAAAGAAATAAATGGAGCCTAATGGGAGGTTTCGTTCAATCCAATGAAAGTCCTGAAGAAGCTGCAAGCAGAGTGCTGAGACAGCTAACAGGACTTGAAAATGTATATATGGAGCAATGTAGTGTATTTGGGGAGCCTACCCGCGAACCTAACGATCGCGTTGTCAGCATCTGTTACTTTGCCCTGATTGATACGCAGCAATACAAACATATCCTCAGTGATGATTACGAAGCAAAATGGTTTCCTTTGCAAGAGCGCCCGGCACTTATCTTCGACCACGACCAGATGATTACTTCAGCGCAGCACCGCCTACGCATGAAAGCAGCGTTATATCCCATATTATTTGAATTGCTCCCTGAGAAATTTACCATTCCTCAAATTGCTGCGCTCTATGAAGGCGTATATAATATCGAGCTGGATAAGCGCAATTTCAGCCGAAAGCTGCTATCTTCAGATCTTATCATCAAACTCCAAGAAAAGGATAAAGAAAACTCGAAGAAAGGTGCCTATTTTTTTAAATTGAATACGGCTATTTATAAGGAAAAGATCATGTCCTTTCTTCGTTATTTACCGAGCTGGTCTATCGAACCCTAAAAATAAAGCAGGAAAATCTAACCTGACAATAGGAATATATTCACTTTCAATTTTCGTTTTTTCAATTATTCCTTATATTTATCACAGGTATATCCTAGCTTTACATCTAGGAAAAGCTAAATGATGCATTTTATAACTATAAACAACATGAGCAAATTGAGATTAGCATTTATATTCTTTACAATTTTATTTATTTCATCATATACTACACTACAGGCACAAAATCCTGCATCGGCTCCCCCGACTAAAGCAGCGCAACAGGATAATGCCTTCAAGTATAGTCCCGATGGATTAAAAAAAGGAAGTTTGTCCAATCAATTTGACCACCTTAACTATATTTCGAAAAACAACTATGATTTCAAGATGGTGCGTAAAACCAATCTTGACATTGTCAAAAGGAATGTGATTGATACTGTAGCAAAACTTCACAAAGAAATCAGCTCATTGAAATCTTCTTCAAGCAATTATTCTTCGAACACAAAAAATTTGCAAGATTCTATCCAGGTCTTAAACGATCAGCTGGCGCAAGAGAAGGAAAAGACAGAAAGTTTATCTTTCTTGGGAATCAGTACATCGAAAGCTTTTTACAATACCGTTGTTTGGACGATCATTGGGATATTGGCAGTAGCGACATTTATCTTTCTATTTTCCTATCGAAAAGCGAAAGTGGATACAGTGGAATTCCAAAAGACAGCGGAGCAATCCCAGGAAGAATTTGCAACTTTTCGCAAAAAGGCTATGGAAAAAGAACAACTGCTTAAGCGTCAGCTACAAGACGAATTAAACAAAAAAATCTAGTACTCCTTTTCCTAAAATTAGGAGATATATCTTGATCGACCTGTAGCGAATCCATGAACCATTCGATGACAGGTCGATTTTATTTAGCGGTGTAGGTTAAAGAAGAAAAACTATATTTGCATCGATCGAAATTGAAACAGACAGAATTACAATAGATAACATTTTGACCTACATTAATAAATTTATAATTTAATTACAAATTCTATTTGTTTTTAAATACGAATAACCTTATTTTTGCTGACCAAAAAAGAGGCCTTTTATGTCTCTTATATAAAATTGATTAATAAATATTTAGTCCCTATAATATGCCCAAGATTGGTAAAATAGCGCAGATTATCGGCCCAGTTGTTGACGTCAACTTCGCCGACAGTGAAAATCTACCTAAAATTTACGATGCATTGTACATTCAAAAAGAAAATGGACAACGTGTTGTATTAGAAGTTCAACAACACTTAGGTCAGGATCGTGTACGTACAATTGCCATGGACGCAACTGAAGGTTTAGTTCGCGGAATGGAAGTTGTCGATACTGGTGCTCCTATCAAAATGCCTGTTGGTGAAGAAATCAAAGGTCGTGTATTCAATGTAGTTGGTGATGCCATTGACGGGATCCAAAATCTGAATAAGGAGAATGGTCGTCCTATTCACAACGTACCACCTAAATTCGAAGATTTATCAACTGAATCCGAAGTACTTTTTACTGGTATCAAAGTTATTGACCTTTTAGAGCCATATGCTAAAGGTGGTAAAATTGGTTTATTCGGTGGTGCCGGTGTAGGTAAAACTGTATTAATCCAAGAATTAATCAACAATATCGCAAAAGGTCACGGTGGTCTTTCTGTATTCGCCGGTGTAGGTGAACGTACTCGGGAAGGTAATGACTTGTTGCGCGAGATGTTAGAATCTGGTATCATCAAATATGGTGAGCATTTTATGGAAGGCATGGAAAAAGGCGAATGGCCTTTAGACGCTGTAGACCACGAATTGATGAAAGATTCAAAATGTACATTCGTATTCGGTCAAATGAACGAGCCTCCTGGTGCACGTGCACGTGTTGCTTTATCAGGCCTTACAGTAGCGGAATACTTCCGTGACGGTGATGGCGAAGGTCAGGGCCGTGACGTATTATTCTTCATTGATAACATCTTCCGTTTTACACAAGCAGGTTCTGAAGTATCAGCCCTATTGGGTCGTATGCCATCAGCCGTAGGTTATCAACCAACGTTGGCAACGGAAATGGGTTTAATGCAAGAGCGTATCACATCAACTAAAAACGGATCTATCACTTCTGTACAAGCCGTATATGTACCTGCCGATGACTTAACTGACCCTGCTCCAGCGACAACTTTCGCCCACTTGGATGCAACCACAGTATTGTCTCGTAAAATTGCTGAGTTAGGTATCTACCCTGCCGTGGATCCATTAGATTCTACATCGCGTATCCTTTCTCCAGCCGTTTTAGGTAACGAACACTACAATACCGCTCAACGTGTAAAAGAAATTCTTCAACGTTATAAAGAATTGCAAGATATCATCGCCATCTTAGGTATGGACGAATTATCTGAAGAAGATAAATTAACAGTACACCGTGCACGTCGTGTACAACGCTTCTTATCACAACCTTTCCATGTTGCAGAGCAGTTTACAGGTTTAAAAGGCGTATTGGTAGATATCAAAGATACCATCAAAGGATTCAATATGATTATTGACGGTGAAGTAGATGAGTATCCTGAAGCTGCCTTCAACTTAGTAGGTAACATTGATGATGCTATCGAAAAAGGTAAAAAATTATTAGCAGAAGCAGTTTAATTTAGATTATATCTAAGAATAATGAAATTAACAATTATCACTCCTGACAAATTAGCATTCGAAGGCGAAGTAACGGCTGTTACTGTACCTGGCTCTGCAGGCTCTTTCCAAATTTTGAAAGACCACGCTGCCATCGTTTCTACTTTGGAAGATGGAAAAGTAATTATTCAACAAGGTAAAGGTGAACAAGAAGTGTTCATTAAAGGTGGTGTTGTCGAAGCAAAAGACAATGTCATTACCGTGCTTGCTGAAGGAATTATCGGAGATTAAATCAAATCGATTTTATAAAATTTAAAAGCTTCCGATATTTCTATCGGAAGCTTTTTTTTTAAAGTTTTTTTGACGTTTTCATCATTTTAAGAAGAAAATTGACCGTTGTCACAAAAAATTATTTTTCACAACAGTAGACCGATATTAAATATGGTATACGACTAACAAAATATAAAACTGACCAAACCTACTATTTTATCAAAAAAAATTGCAAAAAGCATTTAATATAAAATTTTATTCTAAATTTAAAATTAGCAGTTTGCCTATTGCCAATTATTGTAATTCCTGCTACCTTGAGGAAATGAAAATCGAAAGTTTCTATAGAAACTTGAG
This sequence comes from Sphingobacterium sp. UBA5996, assembly GCF_002429765.1. Taxonomy (NCBI): domain Bacteria; kingdom Pseudomonadati; phylum Bacteroidota; class Sphingobacteriia; order Sphingobacteriales; family Sphingobacteriaceae; genus Sphingobacterium; species Sphingobacterium sp. UBA5996. The sequence continues at coordinate 107,618 of NZ_DJAS01000003.1, read as the reverse complement.
ATCACATGATTTACCACCAAAACACCACGAAGGGAATTATTATACTGAGGTAAATTCAGGGTTATGAAATACTACGATAAAAATACATTGATCTATTTGAATGGAGCTTTTGTAAAAGCTTCCGAAGCGGCGTTGGATCCGTTTGCGCAGTCACTGCATTATGGGTATGCTGTATTCGATGGATTACGCGCATATAATACCCACAATGGCCCCCGTATCTTTAAAGCTGATAAGCATTTCGACCGTTTGAAGAAATCATGTGAAGGAGTTAATATTCCTTATCGTTGGAGTAATAGAGAGCTGATCGAAATTTGTTATGAGCTTCTGGCCACCAACAACCTCAGAGAAGCCTATATACGTCCATTGGTATTGACCGGTTCAAATATGCACTTAACCTCATCAACCGAAGCAACCATCATGATTGCAGCCTGGGAATGGGGGCCATATCTTGGTCAAAACTTATTACGGGTATGTATTTCGGATATCAAAAGACCTAATCCAAAATCGTTTAAAATTGACTCGAAAATCTCTGGGCAATATGTTAACTCTATTCTTGCCACAACGGAAGCCATCAAAAGAGGGTATGACGAAGCTTTAATGCTCGATCATGAAGGCTATGTTGCCCAAGCATCCAGTGAAAACATTTTTATTGAAAAAGATTTCAAAATCTATACACCGCCCACGAAAAACATCTTCCCGGGCATTACACGCCAAACGGTGAAAAATATCTGTAAAAAGTTAAATTTCGAAGTTATCGAAAAGCAACTGACTGTTGAAGATATTTATACCGCAGACAGCGCCTTCTTATGTGGGACTGCCGCAGAAATCATCGGAATCAAACAAGTCGATGATGTCATCTATCAAGAAGCTTGGGAACATAGCATAGGGGCATCAATCCAAAGACGTTATAAAAATTTAGTATTAGAGAACGAAAATTATGAAGTCATCATCTAACGGCGAAAATGCAATGAACAAATACAGCCGTACATTTACACAAGACGAAACGCAACCTGCTGCAAAAGCCATGCTTTACGGTATCGGTCTTACAGATGCCGACATGGACAAAGCACAGGTCGGTATTGCCAGCATGGGATATGATGGTAATACGTGTAATATGCACTTAAATGATTTGGCACAAATCGTCAAAAAGGGCGTTTGGAACAATAATTTAGTAGGCCTGACCTTCGGAACCATTGGCGTCAGCGACGGGATGAGTAATGGTACAGATGGCATGCGTTATTCATTGGTAAGCCGGGATGTGATCGCTGACAGTATCGAAACAATCTGCGGTGGGCAATATTATGATGGCTTGATCTCTATTCCTGGCTGTGATAAAAACATGCCCGGCGCTATTATGGCAATGGCTCGTCTGGACCGTCCTTCTTTAATGGTATATGGTGGAACAATCGCTCCTGGCCACTATAAAGGCGAAGAATTAAACATTGTATCTGCATTTGAAGCATTGGGACAACGCATCTGCGGAAATCTATCCGATGAAGACTATGAAGGGATTATCAAACATACCTGTCCCGGTGCAGGTGCCTGTGGCGGGATGTATACAGCAAATACCATGGCTTCTGCTATTGAAGCCTTGGGCATGAGCTTGCCTTACTCGTCTTCCAATCCAGCAATATCGGAAGAGAAGAAAAATGAATGCCTCGAGGCAGGTAAACACATCCGTACCCTACTTGAGAAAGATATCAAGCCTTCTGATATCATGACACGCAAGGCATTTGAAAATGCTTTACGCACCATTGTTATCTTGGGGGGAAGCACGAATGCTGTTCTTCACTTTATTGCTATAGGTAAAGCGATAGGCGTAGACATCACCCAAGATGACTTTCAACGCATGAGCGATGAAACGCCTGTGTTAGCCGACTTTAAACCATCCGGCAAATACTTGATGCAAGATCTCCAACAATATGGTGGAACTCCTGCTGTCATGAAGTATCTCTTAGACCAAGGCTTACTCCACGGCGACTGCATTACTGTAACAGGAAAAACCATTGCCGAAAACTTGGCTGATGTTAAATCAATCATGGAATATGATCAACCGATTATCAAACCATTAAGCGATCCTATTAAAGCCACAGGACACTTACAGATTCTTTACGGAAATCTTGCTGAAAAAGGTTCTGTAGCAAAAATCTCCGGTAAGGAAGGTGAAAAATTCACCGGCCCTGCACGCGTATTCGACGGCGAACATGATTTAGTAGCAGGTATTGCATCGGGACGAATCAAGCCTGGGGATGTTGTCGTAATCAAAAATGAAGGTCCTGTAGGGGCACCAGGCATGCCTGAAATGCTCAAACCGACCTCATTGATTATCGGCGCGGGCTTGGGTAAATCTGTTGCTTTGATTACTGATGGCCGCTTCTCTGGTGGAACGCATGGTTTTGTCGTAGGGCATATCACACCGGAATCTTACAAAGGTGGGCTGATCGGCCTTGTACATGATGATGATATCATCGAGATTGACGCGGTCAATAACAGCATCAATGTCATCCTTTCGGATGAGGAGATCGCACAACGCCGCACAGCTTGGGTACAACCGGCATTGAAAGTTAGCAAAGGCGTATTATATAAATATGCTAAAACAGTTGCAGATGCCTCAGAAGGTTGTGTAACCGATCTATAGAAATCAAGAAATGGAGACGTTGAGCTCTAACGTCTCCTGATCGAATAGCTAAATACTAAAAAGACTGAATAATCAACAAAAAAAAATCAACGTAATGAGTACACTGGAAATAACAGAAAATAAGGCTACCGCAGCGCAACAAACTCCGACACAAATTTCGGGATCTAAAGCTGTACTGGAAGCCTTATTGAGCGAAGGAGTTGATACCGTATTTGGTTATCCTGGAGGCGCAATTATGCCCATCTATGATGCCCTTTATGATTATACGGATCGTCTGAAGCATATTTTAGTGCGCCATGAACAAGGTGGAATCCACGCGGCGCAAGGTTATGCAAGATCTTCAGGTCGTACCGGTGTCGTCTTTGCGACAAGTGGTCCTGGAGCAACAAACTTAGTTACTGGATTGGCTGACGCCATGATTGACAGTAACCCGATCGTCTGTGTCACAGGTCAGGTCTTCGCTTCACTATTAGGAACTGATGCATTTCAGGAAACTGATGTCATCAATATCACGGCACCGGTTACAAAGTGGAACTATCAAGTTACCGACGCCACTGAAATTCCAGCTGCACTTGCAAAAGCGTTTTACATTGCCAGCACTGGCCGTCCCGGGCCGGTACTGATCGATATCACGAAAAACGCGCAATTGCAATTGTTTGATTATTATGGTTACGAAAAGTGCAACCATGTACGCAGCTACCGACCTGCACCACAAGTACGAAAAGAATATGTCGAACAAGCGGCAGCCCTAATCAACAATGCCAAGAAACCATTTGTTCTTTGGGGACAAGGAATTATTTTAGGAAAAGCCGAGGAGGAATTTAAAACATTTATCGAAAAGGCCGGTATCCCATCTGCGAGCACTGTTATGGGTTTGAGTGCCCTACCAACAGACCATAAACTTCATGTCGGCATGCTTGGTATGCATGGTAACTATGCGCCAAACGTGATGACCAATGAATGCGATGTGTTGATTGCTATCGGTATGCGATTCGACGACCGCGTAACGGGTCGTTTGGATAAATACGCCAAACAGGCAAAAGTAATCCATTTGGATATAGACCCCGCCGAGATTGACAAAAATGTACAGACAACCGTACCTGTATGGGGCGACTGTAAAGAATCACTCCCGATGCTGACGGAATTGATAAATGCAACAGACCATTCTGCTTGGTTAGCGCAATTCCGCGAACTTGAAAAAGAAGAAATCAAGGAAGTTATCCAGGATGAACTTCATCCGCAAACAGATATTATGACGATGGGTGAAGTAATCAATGTGTTGAATGAATTGACGGGAGGTGATGCAATCATCACAACCGATGTTGGTCAACATCAAATGGTAACTTGTCGCTATGCTAAATTTAATAACAGCAAATCAAATGTAACCTCAGGAGGTTTGGGAACCATGGGTTTTGGACTTCCAGCAGCTATCGGTGCTTGGTATGGCGCTCCAGAAAAAACCGTTGTGGCCATCATCGGCGACGGTGGTATACAGATGACCATCCAAGAGTTGGGAACGATCATGCAATTTGGTGCAAAAGTCAAAATTATGATTCTCAACAATGAATTCCTGGGCATGGTGCGTCAATGGCAGCAATTATTCCACGACAGGCGCTATTCATTCGTGAATATCACGAGTCCTGATTTTGTTGCTGTAGCGAAAGGCTATTACATCGACGGTCAGAAGATTTCGGAAAGAAAAGATCTTCGTAATGCCCTGAAAACAATGATTGATCATGACGGAGCTTATCTATTGGAAGTGATGGTCGGTAAGGAAAATAATGTATTCCCAATGGTTGCGCAAGGAACATCGGTATCTGAGATACGCTTAAAGTAGAATTTAACATGGAAAAACAAGAATATACCATCACCCTATATACAGAGAATTCTATCGGTCTTATCGGTCGGATTTCAACGATTTTTTCGAGAAGAAAAATCAATATCGAAAGTTTGAACACTTCCCCTTCTGAAGTGGAAGGGATACATCGTTTTACCATTGTGATCACAGAAGCGGAGGATGTTCTGCGTAAGCTTTGCCGTCAGCTGGAAAAACAAATTGACATCCTCAAAGCCTATTACAACACCAATGATGAAGTGATCTGGCAAGAACAGGCATTATATAAAGTGCCTGCGGATGTTGTGAATGAAAAAGTTTACGTCGAGCGGTTGTTACGCCAATACGGTGCGAATGTCGTTGTGATCCGCAACGATTATATTGTATTTGAAACGGCCGGTCACCGCGAAGAGATTGATAAGTTAACCGAAGAGCTGACAAAATATGGCTTGATCGAATTTGTACGTGGAGCTCGTATTGCCATCATCAAGGATAGTGCTGGCTTCCACTCCAAATTGGTTCAGTTTGAAGCCCGAGAGCCTTCTGAAGAAATTGTAGAAAACGAATATCTCGACAAAAGAGATGATGTATTTACAATGTAAGCATTAAAAATATCATGCAAGAAACATTTAAATTTATCTTAAAGTCACGTCAAAAATTCATTGAATTAATTGAAGGCCTTTCTATAGAACAGCTTAACAAAATTCCTGTAGGATTTAACAACAATATCATCTGGAATTTTGCGCATATCGTTGTCAGTACCCAGACCTTGATCTATGTGCGTACAGGAATTAAAGCCGATACGGCTTGGGTAAAATATAACGAAGATTATAAAAAAGATACCAAACCAACCCGCTTTGTTGAACAAGCGGAGATCGATGAATTAAAAGAAATCGCCATCCGTAGTATTGAGCAAATTGCCGCCGATTATGACAATGGTGTCTTTGGAGAAATCACTTCCTTTTCAACAGCAACCTATGGTTATCCAATGGACACCATTGAAGAAGTTATTGCCCTGACATCTGGACATGACAATGTTCATTTCGGCTATGCAATGGCACAACGCAGATTAGTACAATAATTAAAACAAATAATCAACAACCCATAACAGAAAGAAAGTAAAACAATGGCAAATTATTTCAACACTTTACCGCTTAGAGAGCAGTTAGAACAATTAAGTCACGCTGAATTCATGGACAACACCGAATTCACGGATGGCGTAAATGCTTTAAAAGGTAAAAAAATCGTAATCGTAGGATGTGGCGCACAAGGCTTGAACCAAGGTTTAAACTTAAGAGATAGCGGATTGGACGTTTCTTATGCTTTACGTAAGGAAGCTATTGAACAAAAAAGAGATTCTTGGAAAAATGCTACGGACAACAATTTTAATGTAGGAACTTACGAAGAATTGATTCCCACTGCAGATTTAGTCATCAACTTGACTCCAGATAAACAACACACTTCAGTTATCAACGCCGTAATGCCTTTGATGAAAGAAGGCGCTACATTATCGTATTCACACGGTTTCAACATTGTGGAAGAAGGCATGCAGATCCGTAAAGATATTACTGTCATCATGGTTGCGCCAAAATGTCCAGGTTCTGAGGTTCGCGCAGAGTACCTTCGTGGCTTTGGTGTACCTACCTTAATCGCTGTTCACCCGGAGAATGACCCACAAGGAAAAGGCTGGGCTGAAGCAAAAGCATATTGTGTAGGAACAGGTGGTCACAAAGCAGGTGTATTGAAATCTTCATTCGTAGCTGAAGTAAAATCAGATTTGATGGGTGAGCAAACGATTCTTTGCGGATTGTTGCAAACAGGTTCGATCTTATCTTTCGATAAAATGATCGAAAAAGGAATTGAAGCAGGCTACGCCTCTAAATTGGTACAATATGGCGTAGAAGTGATCACAGAAGCCCTAAAGCACGGTGGTGTAAGCGGCATGATGGATCGTCTAAGCAACCCAGCAAAGGTGAAAGCTTTTGAAATCTCTGAGGAATTGAAAGATATTATGCGTCCATTGTTTCAAAAACATCAAGACGATATCATGTCAGGACACTTTAGCAAGACCATGATGGAAGATTGGGCTAATGGTGATGCGAACTTATTGAAATGGCGCGCTGAAACAGGTGAAACGGCATTCGAAAAAACACCTGCTGGTGATGTTAAGATCAACGAACAGGAGTATTTCGACAACTACACATTGATGGTTGCTTTCATCCGTGCCGGTGTTGAATTGGCGTTCGAAACGATGGTTGAAGCGGGTATAAAACCTGAATCAGCATACTATGAATCATTGCACGAAACACCATTAATCGCCAATACAATCGCCCGTAAGAAATTGTTCGAAATGAACCGCGTCATCTCTGATACAGCTGAATACGGTTGTTACCTATTCGATCAGGCTTGTAAACCGTTGTTGGCAGACTTTATGAAAACTGTAGATACTGATTTAGTCGGTAAAAACTTTAACGAAGGCCGAGATGGTTCAGTTGACAATGCTCAATTGGTTGTTATCAATGAAATTTTACGCGACCACCCCGTGGAAATTGTTGGACGCAAATTGCGTAAAGCAATGACCGCAATGAAAGCGATCAAAACTGTTTAAAGTTTATACGGAATTATACATGCTTCAAAATCATGAAAATTTCGTAATTTAGTATATTGAAACCAAGGTGATATTGAGACATTTACAATATCACCTTGGCTAATATAAAAATAACATAAGAGAGAATAAAAAATGTCAAAAACTTTAGTAGAAAAGATTTGGGATGCTCACGTGGTTAAGCGTGAAGAAGGGTTCCCAGATATTATTTATATCGATACCCATTTAATTCATGAAGTTACTTCACCTCAAGCTTTTGATGGCCTACGTAAAAGAGGAATCCCAGTTTTTCGCCCAAAACAAACGGTAGCTACTGCCGACCATAATGTACCGACACTTAATCAGCATTTACCAATCAAAGAAGAACTATCGCGTTATCAGGTTGATATGCTCACCAAAAATTGTGCTGAATTTGGTATTGAATTATACGGTTTGGGACATCCCTACCAAGGTATCGTACACGTTATCGGTCCAGAGCTGGGTATTACCTTACCGGGTAAAACAATGGTGTGTGGTGATAGCCATACCTCCACTCACGGTGCTTTTGGAGCTATTGCTTTTGGTATAGGAACCTCTCAAGTAGAACAAGTCTTCGCTACCCAGTGCCTATTGCAGTCGAAGCCCAAAACAATGAAAATTGAAGTCAACGGTACCCTTCAAAAAGGCGTTGGAGCCAAAGATATCATCTTGTATATCATCTCCAAAATTTCAGCTGCCGGCGGTACGGGTTACTTTATCGAATATGCTGGTTCAGCGATCCGTTCGTTAAGTATGGAGGCACGTATGACCATCTGTAACATGAGCATTGAAATGGGGGCTCGCGGAGGGTTAATTGCACCTGATCAGATTACATTTGATTATGTGGAAGGTCGTGAATTTGCGCCGAAAGGAGAAGAATGGGATAAAGCGCTAGCCTACTGGAAAACATTATATTCCGACGAAGATGCCATCTTCGATAAAGTATTGACTTTTGATGCGGAAGACATCGCTCCCATGATTACCTACGGTACCAACCCCGGGATGGGAATGGGAATTGCAGAACATATTCCAGCAACTACTGCTCAGCCAGAATCAGAAAGACCATCGTATCAAAAAGCATTAGACTACATGGGCTTTAAAGACGATTCAACAGTATTAGGCAACCGTGTTGATTACGTCTTCATCGGAAGTTGTACCAATTCCCGTATCGAAGACTTACGTGAAGTTGCTTCATTCGTACAGGGTAAGCAGAAAGCACAGGACGTTGAAGTATGGATTGTACCAGGCTCAAAACAAGTAGAAAAACAAGCCAAAGAAGAAGGCTTGGATAGAATATTTGAGGCAGCGGGATTCCAGCTACGCGAACCAGGATGCTCGGCATGTCTAGGGATGAACGAAGATAAAATCCCTGCTGGCAAATATTGCGTTTCGACTTCAAATAGAAACTTCGAAGGACGTCAAGGGCCTAATGCACGTACCATGCTGGTATCTCCTTTAACAGCAGCCGCTGCGGCTGTAACAGGTAAAGTAACAGATGTGAGAGAGTTGATCTAAAAAAAATAAAGCGTAAAATATATTAATCCAAAAATGAAAAGTACTACTAAAATCACATCTATCATCTTAGCGGGGGCTACACTTTTTACCAGTTGTGCGAGCAAAACATTGATTCAATCAAATCCAGTTGGGGCAAAAGTTTATATTCAAGGAGAGTATGCGGGTACAACACCGTATTCTTATAAAGACACCAAAATCGTTGGCAGCACAACTGACTTGAAAATAGAAAAAGAAGGTTATGAGCCTTTTATTACCAGTTTTTCTAGAAATGAAAAAGCTGACGTCGGTGCTATCATCGGGGGGATATTTGTACTCGTTCCATTTCTATGGACCATGAAATATAAAGAGCAACATACGTATGAATTGATACCTCTAGGTAGCGGAGCAAAAAAAGAGTCAACAGACACATCATTGTCAGCTAAATTACAAGAGCTAAAAAAGATGTACGATGACAAGCTCATTACCAAAGAGGAGTATGAAAAGCAAAGAGAAAAGGTTTTGAACAATTAGCGTTCGACAAAAAATAAAACAGATAAAAAACGGAGGGCTAATAGACTCAGCTCCGTTTTTTATTTTGACTTTGAAAAAATGAAAAAATTTGAAACTTTAACTTCACGGGTAGTTCCACTACCTATTGAAAATATTGATACCGATCAGATCATTCCAGCGCGTTTTCTAAAAGCGACAACGCGCGAAGGATTTGGAGATAATTTATTCCGTGATTGGCGCTATGAATCAGACAATCAGCCCAAAACGGATTTCGTATTGAACAACCCGACCTATTCGGGAAAAATATTGGTTGCGGGGAAAAACTTTGGCTGTGGCTCTAGTCGCGAACACGCTGCCTGGGCTATTCAAGACTATGGTTTTGACGTTGTTATCAGTTCATTCTTTGCAGATATCTTCAAAGGAAATGCGCTGAATAATGGGGTTTTGCCCATTCAAGTTCCAGAAGAGTTTTTAGGGAAAATATTCGAATTAGTACATCAAAATCCTAATACAGAAATTATCGTCGACCTGGAAAAACAAACAGTTATGTTGAAAGAAACAGGCGATCAGTTTGAATTTGAAATCAATCCATACAAAAAATCATGCTTGATTAATGGATATGATGATATCGATTTTATCCTTAACCAAAAAGATTTAATCAAAGCATTTGAAGTAAACAGACAATGGTAGATCCTGTCGTCCATATTGCCAATTTAACTGTTCAGTACGGTAGAGATATCGTATTGCAAGATTTAAATTGGCAAATTTTTAAGGGTGAACAATGGATCTTAGGAGGACCGAGTGGTACCGGAAAAACGACGCTTGCAAAAGCAATTGCCGGTCAAATAAAATATGAAGGAAAAATCGAATTCAACCTCGGCTCCAACAATACCCTTTCTTCAAAAATTCACTATGTTTCCAATTGGTTTCAGTTTACCAATCTGGAAGGCGACCGCAACTTTTATTATCAACAGCGCTACAACAAATTCGCGAAAAACGATACGTTAACTGTTTTTGCAGAGTTGAAACATTTTGCACAGGAGGAACAACTCTCTTTTGACGACGTACGCAACTATCTGACAATTTTTGGTTTTGAAAATTTCAAAGATCAACAGTTGATCGAACTCTCCAGTGGGGAGCATAAAAGACTACAATTGATCAAGGCGCTATGGCTCCAGCCTGAGGTACTTATCATTGATCAACCTTATACAGGTTTAGACGTACAGTCTCGGCAAGACCTCAATCACATTTTTGATCAGTTGGCAAATAAAGGTGTGTCGTTGTTGCTTATTAGTAATGATGAGGAATACCCCAGCTGCATCAATCGCTTCGCAGAAATTCAGGAGGGCAAGATCGTTATTCGCCAACGTAGCGAAGAGCTATCCAGAGGGTTACGCCGAACGAGAAAGGCACTGCCTTATTTTCTGCAACGAGCCCCAGAAGTTTCTTCTCAGATCATGGTAAAGATGAACAAGATTAATATCTCTTATGGAGAAAAACAAGTTCTAAAAAACATAGACTGGGAGGTAAAAGCTGGTGAAAAGTGGCTACTGCAAGGTCATAATGGCTCTGGAAAATCAACTTTGCTTAGTTTAATCAATGGAGATCATCCCCAGGCCTATGCCAATGACATCTATCTTTTCGGTAAAAAAAGAGGATCTGGAGAAAGTATCTGGGACATCAAAGAACATTTGGGGATCATATCGCCAGAATTACATTGGTACTACGATATGAATGCCAACGTTGGACAGACCATCGCTTCGGGATTCTTTAATTCCATGAGCCTCTATCAACGATTAGGATTTGAACAACAGCAGAAGCTGGAGCAAATTCTTCATTTTTTTGACCTCAAAGAGGTTAAACATAAAACATTGGGATCATTACCCCTAGGCCAACAACGTTTGGTTCTACTGGCCCGCACGATCGTGAAACATCCTGAATTGTTGATTTTGGACGAACCATGTCAGGGGCTGGACAAAGAGCAGACACAGTATTTCAACGACGTCATCGATGATCTGAGTAAAAGCGGCCAAACCCTCATCTATGTAGGGCATTTCCACGCTCAGCTACCAACTTGCATTGATAAGAAAATGGTGTTGGAAAAGGGAGAAGTGAAAGCGATAACCAGAGTTATCCACAAAAAAGAGGCTTTTTCCACATAAGAAATGTGGAAAACGACCAGTTAGAATAGAAAATAGATGTTAGCGGTTAGCATTTAGAGACTAACAGCTCAATAGTTATAAAACAATGAAAAAAAATATTTTAATCATACCTGGAGATGGCATCGGCCAAGAAGTAACCACTTGGGGTAAAAAAGTTCTAGAAAAAATCGGTGAAAATTATGGTCATGAATTTAGCTTCGATGAAGCCATCATGGGCCATACGGCGATTGAAGCTACTGGCAATCCGCTACCTGACGAGACATTAGCGAAAGCAAAAGCTTCTGATGCGATCCTTTTCGGTGCCATTGGCCATATCAAGTATGATAATGACCCATCTGCTAAAGTTAGACCTGAACAGGGTTTACTAAAGATACGTAAAGAGCTGGGTCTTTATGCTAATCTTCGCCCGATATTATTATTTGATGAATTGTTGGATGCTTCAAGCTTAAAGCCAGAAATTCTTCAAGGGACAGATATCCTTTTCTTTCGTGAATTAACAGGCGATGTATATTTTGGCGAGAAAAATCGCAATGAGGACAACACCTTTGCGTCAGATTTGATGAATTACCACCGTTACGAAGTTGAGCGTATCGCACGTAAAGCTTACGAGGCAGCGCGCACACGTAATAAAAGATTATGCTCTGTTGATAAAGCTAATGTTTTGGAAACTTCACGTCTTTGGAGAGAAGTTGTACAAGAAATCGCAAAAGAATATCCAGATGTTGAAACAGAGCACATGTTCATTGATAATGCCGCCATGCAATTGGTTAAAAATCCAAAGAAGTTTGATGTTGTTTTAACCGCCAATCTTTTTGGTGATATCCTAACAGACGAGGCTTCTCAAATTGCAGGATCCATGGGTATGTTGGCTTCCGCTTCCGTAGGCGATGGTACAGGCTTCTTCGAACCTATACATGGCTCTGCGCACGATATCGCTGGTCAAAATAAAGCAAATCCACTTGCGTCAATATTATCTGCAGCCTTGATGCTTGATATTAGCTTTGGCCTACAGGAAGAAGCTAAAACGGTTACCCATGCTGTAGCTGAAACATTAAAAGCTGGTTGGAGAACCGGTGACATTGCAAACAGTAGCACAGAAGCTTCAAAAATTTTAGGCACCCAAGAAATGGGGCAAAAAGTATTGGAGTTTATTAAATAGTATTGAGATATGAGTAATGAAGTAGTGAGTATTGGGAATCAGATGCCGCAAGCCTTTGCTCGGGCACTTTAAATGCATTGCTTCTTACATATTTAGTTTATAAATCTTTTGAATTAAGAAATTATGTTACACGATCCTAATCATCTTTACATCTTCGACACCACATTGCGTGATGGCGAACAGGTACCCGGATGCCAATTAACTACTCGAGAGAAAATTGAGATCGCAAAGGACTTAGAAAAACTTGGCGTTGATATTATCGAAGCTGGTTTCCCAGTGTCTAGCCCTGGTGATTTTCAATCGGTGGTAGAATTGTCTAAAGCCGTGAACGATGTCATTATATGTGCATTGACCCGTGCCAATAAAAACGATATTGATGTCGCTGCCGAAGCATTAAAATACGCCAAACGCCCGCGCATCCATACGGGTATAGGCTCTTCGGACATGCATATCAAATATAAATTCAATAGCACACGAGAAGAAATTTTAGAACGAGCTGTTTCCGCTGTAAAACATGCTAAATCCTATGTTGAGGATGTCGAGTTTTATGCAGAAGATGCTGGTCGCGCAGACTTAGAATTTCTAGCTAAAATGGTGGAATCGGTCATTGCTGCCGGAGCTACTGTCGTTAATATTCCTGATACAAACGGTTATTGTTTACCGGACCAATATGGATCAAAAATCAAGTATCTGAAAGAACATGTACGCAATATTGATCAAGCGATCATTTCCGCTCATTGCCATAATGACTTGGGACTTGCAACGGCAAATTCCGTCGCTGCGATACAAAATGGTGCCCGTCAGGTAGAATGTACAATAAACGGTATCGGTGAGCGTGCTGGTAACACGTCGCTGGAAGAAGTGGCCATGATCCTTAAGGTACACAAGCAAGCATTCGGAAGTTTAACATCGAATATTGATAGCCGCATGTTTACCTACTTATCCCGCAAGGTAAGTGAAATGATGAATATGCCTGTGCAGCCAAATAAAGCTATTGTAGGTCGCAATGCCTTTGCACATAGCTCAGGCATCCACCAGGATGGATTCTTAAAGCATCGCGAAAACTATGAGATTATCAGACCAGAAGATGTTGGTTTGTTGGAAGCTGATATCATTTTAACGGCCCGTTCTGGAAGACATGCACTTAAACACCATTTAGAGCGCTTAGGATTTCACCTTGAAAAAGACGATCTAGCAGATTGCTATCAACGCTTTTTGGTTCTGGCCGACGAAAAGAAAAATATTTGTGATGATGACCTGAAAAGCCTCGTCCAAGAAAAAATCTAGAAAAGGAAGGCTGCTCATGCAGCCTTTTTTCTTCAAAAAAAAATCAACTATATTACAACACACAGTAGCGGTAGAATCTTTAGTATAATAGCGGGTATCTGCATTTTCTTACCTACCTTAACTGGGCAATCCTCTAACAATGAATCTTTCAACCTTAAATATCGACTCCGAGGCCACGCTTGAACGCATCAAGTCTGTGGTCAATCGCACCCCCTTACAGTATAACAGGCATTTATCCGAAAAATATGGCGCCGAAGTTTACCTCAAACGAGAAGACCTACAGGTCGTACGTTCGTACAAGCTACGAGGAGCCTATAATAAGATTATTTCACTTACAGAAGAAGAGCGGCAGCTTGGTGTTGTATGCGCAAGCGCAGGTAATCATGCACAAGGCGTCGCTTTCTCCTGTAATAAACTCGATATCAAAGGGGTGATATTTATGCCCGGTCCGACACCACGCCAGAAAATTTCGCAAACCGAAATGTGGGGTAATGGCAATGTAGAAATCATCTTAACCGGCGACACCTTTGACGACTGCCAAAAGGCTGCGCTAGCTTATACAGCAGAGTACGGCATGACTTTTATCCCTCCTTTTGATGACCTCAAAATTGTAGAAGGTCAGGGCACCGTTGCTGTTGAAGCCTTGCAGGATCTACCCGATATGGACGCTATGTTTATTCCTATTGGTGGTGGCGGTCTGGCTGCAGGCGCTAGCTATTACCTTAAAAATAAAAACAAAGCAATCAAATGTTATGGTGTAGAACCCGAAGGTGCCCCTTCCATGCAAGCTGCCCTGACACATGGCGCACCGATTGAACTTGAACATATTAACAAATTCGTTGATGGGGCCGCTGTTAAAAAAATCGGTGCCACAACATTCGAAATCGCCAAACAACTGCTGGATGATACGCGTTCTATTCCTGAAGGAAAAATCTGTACCTGTATCTTAGAACTATATAATAAGGATGCAATTGTCGTCGAACCTGCAGGAGCACTTTCCGTAGCAGCGCTCGAGTTCCACAAAGATGAAATTAAAGGAAAGAAAGTCGTCTGTATCATATCCGGTGGAAATAATGATATTGACCGTATGAGTGAAATCAAAGAACTGTCTTTACTTTACGAAGGTTACAAACATTATTTCATCGTTCGTTTCCCGCAAAGGCCTGGCGCATTGAAACTTTTCGTATCCGAAGTATTGGGACCTAAAGATGATATTACACGATTTGAGTTTATCAAAAAGACTGAGCGAGAAAGGGGGCCCGCGCTAGTCGGCATCGAGCTCAACAAACCCGAAGATTATACAACATTGATTGAACGCATGAAAGAATATAAGTTTGATGTCATTGAGATCAACAAAGACCAAACATTATTCGAGTATTTGGTATAAAAATAAAAAGCCAGCGCTTAAAACGCTGGCTTTTTATTTTTATCTATTTCCAGGATACAACTCATAGCGCCTAAGACCGACCGGTCATGATTTCGTAAAGTTCTAATAAAACGGAAAATTTTCATCACATAAAAATCTTATATTTAATTGTTTAATCAAAAAAATAAGCACATATGAGAGTAGTGATTTTAGCAATTCTGACCTTAATAGGTCAGCTTACCTTTGCGCAGACAGACAAAAGTAAACGACCAAGTCCTCCTGACAACACCAAGGTGACTACGGTCGATGGTATCACAATCGACATCAATTACAGCCGTCCATCATTGAAAGGCCGTCAATTGGGTGTTGATGTTGCCCCTATCGGTAAAGTATGGCGAACCGGAGCAAATGAAGCCACCACGATCGAATTCGATAAAGATGTATTGGTTGAAGGCAAGAAATTGGCCGCTGGAAAATATAGTCTTTACAGTATCCCGGGCGAACATGAAACAACGCTCATGTTCAATAAAGTTTGGAATCAGTGGGGAACGAAATATGATTCCAAAGAAGACGCCTTAAGCATTTCCGTCAGTAATGCAACAGCAAGTACCTCACAGGAACAATTTAAGATTAATGCAAGTCCACAGGGAACAGTCTCCTTGGAGTGGGGAGCATATGTCGTACCCTTTACGGTCAAAGCGAGCAAATAGGTACGATGCTCGATAGTCAAGCAAAATTTATTGCACAGAAAAAGGGACTGACAGTAGTCCCTTTTTTCTTAAAATAGCGTCTTGTCCGGATCACAATAGTTTCGGCCAGACAGTTAATTTTTTAAGTATTTTTGCAAAAACTGATCCTGCTCCCACAATAGATGGAAGATATTTTCTTTGGCAACATATCCATGCGCTTCACGCGGCAAAATCACCATGCGCACAGGAGCTCCCAAATTTTTCAGCGCCTGGAAATAGCGCTCTGTCTGCAAAGTAAACGTCCCGGGATTATTATCTGCTCCACCGTGAATCAATAACAGTGGCGTTTTCATCCGATCGGCACTTACAAAAGGAGACATGGTCATATACAATGCGGGATCATCCCAGAAGTTTCGCTGCTCACTTTGAAAACCGAATGGCGTTAAGGTTCGATTATATGCTCCAGAACGTGCTATTCCCACTGCAAACAATTTAGAATTGGACAACAAATGCGCTGTCATAAATGCACCATAGGAATGCCCGCCTACCGCAACTTTTTTTCGATCGATATAGCCCAGCCGGTCTACCGCATCGATTGCTGCCTCAGCATTGGCCACAAGTTGCTCAATAAAAGTATCATTCGGTTCTTTTGTCCCTTCTCCAACAATTGGAAAGGCAGCATTATCCAATACAGCATACCCTTTGGATACCCAATAGATAAAAGAACCATAACTTGGGAATGTAAACTCCTTAGGGTTGGCCGTGCTCTGTCCAGCGGTATGCTTATCCTTGTATTCCCTTGGGTAAGCCCACATGAGCAATGGCAATTTTTCCTTTTTATTAAAATCATAACCGGCAGGCAGATAAAGCGTTCCCGAAAGCTCTACCCCATCGTTACGTTTGTAATTCAAAATCTCTTTATGAACTTTTTCCAAGGATTTGAACGGGTTTTCAAGAGCTGTTAGTGTCGTCTGTTTCCCTGATTTCATATTTTTCATGGAATAATTGGGGTAGATCGATGCTGATTGAAGCGAAATTAATAAGTCACCTGTTTTGGGATTTACTATTTGGCTGATACGTTCTTGTAGTGCGGATGCTGCTGCAGTGTAAATTCGCTTTTTCTTTAAAGAGTGTAAATTGAGTTCATCCACAAAGGGAAACTCGCCATCTTTAGTAAACCCCTTGCCCACAAATAAGACCTTATCCTTATCTATATACATAGCGTAAGTGCCTAAGCTATTTCTTTCCGTATACACGTCGCCAGGATCATTATACACGTCTTGACTGTTCCGATCGTGCAACAGTTTGGATTCTCCCGTGGAAGGATTAACCACAAAAGTTTTTTTATTTCTAGTATCATACCATTGCGAATGAACCAAAGCATACTTCTCATTGCCCCATACTACACCTGCATAACGGTCTTTGGTTTTAAAAATAAGCTTTCCCGCCCCTTTAAAAGGGTATGGCAAGGTATATAAGGCATCCCGAAACTCCGTTTTATTATTCGCATCCCCGCCGTCAAGGGCTTCAATATAAGCTAACGTAGCAGGTTGGTCGCTCCGCCAATGCCAGGCCCGTTTTCCAGCGCGTGTAGATGAAAAGCCCTTTGCCATAACTTCCGTTAAAGGCACCTCATTTACAAGTGCGATTTCCTTACCTGACCGATCATAGATATGTACCTTCTGTGGAAAATACGAAAGCGGAACCACATACGAATAGGGCTTCGCGATCGTTGATACCATCACATATTCGCCATTCGGGGAAAAGCTGATCCCTGTATAAATGGCTCTGTCTTTAAAAGAGGAAATTTTGCCGTTAAGATCCACAATTTGCAGATTCGACTGCGCCAATGTTTCAAAGTTTGCCTCGTCCAACGGGTTCTTCAGCAAGTCCTGATACGTTCTCAACTGAGAAACCTTTCCATCGCTTGTGGAAACAACCGGCCCTTTCGGCAAATCTTTGGAAGGATCCAATAGTGCAGGCCTATCCTGCGGCAGACTGGTGATCATTAAACCTGACGAATTTTTCAACCATTGAAAAGGTGCCGTCATTGTTCCATTCAAATTGTAATTGGTTAACTGTTTGACGTTCCGCGTAGCGAGATCAACGACAAATAAAGCTGTACCACTATCATTGCTATTGCTGAATGCCAAGCATTTATTGTCCGGAGAAAACATAAAATTGGATAGTGCAGCCTTTTCTGGCATCCCGGAAAAGTCAGTATATTCAACATTTTGATCGATTTTTTTTAAGGCTATCTTATCGTAAAAGAGCGTTGAGCTCTCCATATATGTTTTCGGATTAATCCTTAATCCCGCCAGTTTCATTTCTTCCTGCCCCAATTCAGCTAGACTTTTATAAGTCGGGCGGAATGTAAAAAGCATCCAATTTTTATCGCCTGAAATTTTCAGCTGAGGAGGGCGTACATAATCCGCTAACGCCAGAATTTCAGTAGAAGGTTTTTGAAAGGTAATGTTTTCCTGCGCTTGCGTTTGTAGTGAAGTTAACAGCAAGAGACCATAGAATAGTTTCTTCATAAATTTATTTTTCAAATTAAGGCAAAATAAAATAATAAAACTTTCATTAAGAAGCAAGATTTGTAGCTTTTTTATGACACTCAAATTAAACTTAAAACATTTGTAAAATAGCGGTAAAAATTACCAATTTAAAGTTATCCACATTCTTAACGCTAACAAAATCAATAACTTAACCACAACAATCTTCTACAAACGCATGCTCTGTTAAACTTTTACCCAAAATGTGGAAAAGTCAACCTACCGCATAGCAGGAAAATGTAGGATATTTGTTAAGCTAATAAAAGAATTAGCAACTCAATGAAGTTTTTTACGTATCGGAAACAGACCGTTCTATTTGGTAATTGTCTGTTTTCAATGCCCGGCCTAACCTTAGGATCGGGCTCCCCTATTAAAATTGATACAATTAACTTCGTTCCGAGTTTTTCTATAAAGATTGGAATAAAAAAAATAAACAAGTAACATGGCAAGAATTATCAAATTTGAGAAAAACGATTGTGCCCCTTGTGCACAAGTATCGGCTTATTTGGATCAAAAAGGTATCCAATATGAAACGGTTAATCCTTTTGATGAACCAGACTTGGCCGCAAGATTCAAAATCCGCACAGTTCCTACTGTAATTGTGTTGGAAAATGAAGAGATTCAACACCGTATCATTGGCTTTAAACCAGAAGAATTGGCTGCCATTGCACTTTAATAAATTCAGCGTATCATTTAAACCAAACAACAACATGATACACATTTATTATGATTCCAAAACGGGCAACGTACAGCGTTTTATGGATAAGGTCGCTCAAATAACAGGCTGGCAAATCCATAAAATAACCCCCGATTTGAGGGTAAAAGAACCTGGCCATTTGGTCACTTTCACCACAAATTTTGGGCAGGTACCCGAAAATACAGTAGAATTCATGAAACGCGAAGCTAAAAACATCTATTCTGTTACTTCCAGCGGTAATCGCAATTGGGGTCCGAATTATGGCTTAGCAGCTGATCGCATTTCACAAGATTTCGACATTCCACTGGCATTCAAATTTGAACTGTCCGGAACAATGGAAGACATTAATCAATTTATTGACATCTTAAAGAACTTTTGCGATGGTAGCAAACGAAGTAGCAAAAAACTGGATATTGCTTAATAATGAAATCATGATTAAGCATGATGACGAATTCAGCTTACATAAAGATAAGGAAGCAGTTCGTGCCTATTTCTTAGAATATGTAAATAAGAACACGGTGTTCTTTTATACATTGAAAGAAAAAATAGACTATTTGGTAGAGAATAACTATTATATTGACTTTTACCAATGGTTTACATTTGAAGAGATGGAAGAAGTATTCAACTATGTATACGCTAAAAAATTCCGTTTTGAATCTTTTATGGCGGCCTTCAAATTCTTCCAGAGCTACGCTTTGCGTGACGATTCTGGTGAGAAATTCCTAGAGCGCTATGAAGACCGCGTTGTTGCTGTTTCCCTATTCTTGGCAAGAGAAGAAGGTGTAAAAAAAGCAATTGAATACGCCGAAATCATGATCAATCAAGAATACCAACCAGCGACACCTACATTCTTAAATGCAGGAAAGAAACGCTCGGGAGAATTGGTATCTTGTTTCCTTGATGAAATCGGTGACAACTTAAATGGTATTGGTTACGCTGTTGATTCTGCTATGAAGTTATCTTCTATCGGTGGTGGCGTATCCTTCAATATTTCGAAAATCCGTGCTCGTGGCGAGGCAATTAAAGGTGTTGAAGGTCGTGCGGGCGGTGTACTTCCTATTATGAAAATCATGGAAGATACATTCTCCTATGCCAATCAATTGGGACAGCGTCCGGGTGCAGGTGCCGTATATCTCAATATTTTTCACTCCGATATTGAAGAGTTTTTGGATTGTAAAAAGATCAATGTCGATGAAAAAGTACGTATCAAATCCTTGTCTATCGGTATTATCGTGCCTGATAAATTCATGGAATTGGCAGAAAAAGATGAGCCTTGCTATTTGATCTACCCACATACCGTCATGCAAGAGTATGGACAATTCTTGGACGAGATGGATATGGACAAAATGTACGACGAATTGATCACGAATCCAAACGTAAAAAAGAAAAAGATCAATGCCCGTCACCTCTTGGTTAAGATTGCACAGACACAAAAAGAATCCGGTTACCCGTATATATTTTTTAAAGAGAATACCAACCGTGTCCATGCGTTGAATGAAATCGGTCAGGTAAAATTCTCTAACCTATGTACGGAGATCATGCAGGTATCTCAAGTATCCGACATTGAGATCTATGGCAAACAAGACACGATCCGTTATGGGATCTCCTGTAATCTTGGTTCATTGAATATTGCAACTGTAATGGACAACAAACGTATCAAAGAAACCGTAAAAACGGCTATGCGTGCTTTAACTGTCGTTACAGACGTAACCAATATTGATATGGTCCCTTCGATTGCAAAAGCAAATCGCGAGTTGCATTCCGTAGGGCTAGGTGCGATGAACTTACACGGTTATCTTGCAAAAAGCTTCATCATGTACGAATCGAACGAAGCATTGGATTTTGCCAATACGTTCTTTATGATGATGAACTATTATTCATTGGAAGCGTCCATGGAAATTGCCAAAGAACGTGGTAAAACATTTGTTGGATTTGAAAAATCAGCCTATGCTGATGGCACCTATTTCAACAACTATGTCAACCGCGATTACATGCCAAAGACAGCGAAGGTAACGGAGTTATTCGAAGGTATACATATTCCAACGGTAGAAGATTGGTTGGCGTTAAAAGCACAAATCAAAGAACATGGCATCTATCATGCTTATCGCTTGGCTATTGCTCCAAATCAGTCGACTTCCTATATCATGAATGCTACTGCATCGGTTATGCCTATTGTAGATATCATTGAAGTACGTGAATATGGCGACAGCACAACTTACTATCCAATGCCATATTTGACAAATGATAATTATTTCTATTTCAAATCGGCATATGATATGGATCAATTCAAAGTATTGAAGCTGATTTCAGTCATTCAACGTCATATCGATCAGGGTGTATCCACTATTTTGCATACCAACTCAAAAGATTCGACGAGAGATTTATCGAGATATTATATCTATGCACATAAACTAGGGTTAAAATCCCTTTACTATACACGGACAAGAAAATCAACGATTGACGAATGTGTCTCTTGTTCAGCTTAATTTTGCGATTTGGTAAACTAAATGCCTAATACTTTAAACTAAAAATGAGTAAAACATATAAAGCCGTCAACTGGAATACCCCCGAGAACGATTATGTATTAATGTTCTGGGAACAAAATATCCGTCAATTCTGGATCGACACAGAATACATTCCATCGAAAGATATTGATAGTTGGAAACGTATCAGTCCAGAAATGAAAGATGCGTATAAAAAAGCATTGGGTGGCTTAACCTTATTGGATACCCTTCAGAGTCATACGGGTATGCCTAAGATCATCGATCATATCGACACATTACAGAATAAAGCAGTATTGTCCTATATGTGTATGATGGAAGCTATCCATGCAAAATCGTATTCCACTATTTTCACGACAGTTTCTACAACCGCTGAAATCAACGATATTTTCGAATGGGTTCAGCAAAATAAATACTTACAATACAAAGCGCAAACAATCGATGGTTATTATCGTGCGATCGATAAAGAAGATGCTTCAGAAGAAGAAATCTATATGGCGATGGCTTCTTCGGTATTATTGGAGTCCTTCCTGTTCTATTCAGGATTCTTCCTACCGTTATGGTTATGTGGGCAAGGCGAGATGGTCGCATCAGCTGATATCATTAAAAAAATCATCGCTGACGAATCCATACATGGCGTATTCGTAGGATTGATCGCTCAAGATCAATTCAAAAAATTAAAAAATCAAGATCAGGTCAAAGCACGTTTCTTGGCACTTCTTTACAATTTGTATGAGAATGAATTGAAATATACCGAAGAGATCTATACCGAAGTGGGCTTAACTGCCGAGGTGAAAGAATATGTTCGTTATAATGCCAACAAAGCGTTAATGAATCTTGGATTTGATCCGATCTTCGAAGTAAAACAGGTCAATCCAATCGTATTGAATGGATTGAATACCGAGACAACACAACATGATTTCTTCTCCAAGAAATCAACTAACTACGAAAAAGCAACTGAGATTGTTCATCTAAAAGATGATGACTTTAAAATGGATGTGGTCGTAGATATATAATATTGGCGATAACGTAAAAAAGCCGTTAAGATCAATTCTTAACGGCTTTTTTTATGTGGCTCCGATACCCGACCAACACTGAACAGTCACTGATTTTTTTGCGTGAAGGAGCATTAGACAAAGCGCTGGTTCTAAAATAACTTTGCTGATTCGGGATTTTCACCTATAAATCAGTTTAGATAGTCATGGCTATCCATTTTGATAGCCATGACCACTATTGAAAGATCTATTGATACCCTGGATTCTGAGTCAATTTATTGTTGCG
The DNA here is from genome assembly GCF_002429765.1 of Sphingobacterium sp. UBA5996. Taxonomy (NCBI): domain Bacteria; kingdom Pseudomonadati; phylum Bacteroidota; class Sphingobacteriia; order Sphingobacteriales; family Sphingobacteriaceae; genus Sphingobacterium; species Sphingobacterium sp. UBA5996. The sequence goes on along the minus strand of NZ_DJAS01000003.1, from coordinate 84,822 downwards.
TTGAATCTCATCAGGTGAAATAGGCCATAAGAGATCGGATTCTTTAAATGTCGCACCAGATGCGTTTTTCGCACCGATTAGCGGAACAAAATCTACTTTTCCGGCTTCTGTTGTGGAGATTACAGGGAACATCTTTGTACGTACAATATCATCCCACATTTTGTATTCCAGCGGTAATTCGCGTAGACGTTCTTTCCAGCATTCTTTGACAAAATTTTCTGCTGACAATCCTTGTAGTTCTGCCGTGAAAGCAGCAACGGATTTTCCAGCTGTGTTCGCACGTGCTTTGACCTGTGCTAAATATCCGGCAGCTTCAGCACTGACTCCAGTTGTTTTAGCGATACTTTCGGCCGCAGTTAACAAAGCTTCTGGATAACGGTAAAAATTCCAGTCCTTTGTCCCTCTTCCCGTCGTTAACAGAGCTTGCTCATCGACATAATACCATATACCAGCATCTTCTGAAGTCCATTTTTTACCATTAATCGGATTGGTATAAGACCAGTGATAGAACTGGTTAGGTTTGATCCGTAAATCATCTTTATCGTAAACATTCAAAAACTGTTTCGTAGGACCAAAAACACGCTCAAATATCGAATAAGTAGTAAATACCGAAACTGCGGACGAGCTAAAAGCAGTGGCTGTTCGCGCCCCACTATTGGCAATAATATCATCAAATTCTTGCGCATAGATAACCTCATCCAGATTATCCGTACGACGCAACAAGTTGTAGGCACTATTTTCTGCAAAGTCCGTATTTTGTGTCATCTTGTGCGGCGAGTTAACCACAATCTTAGCCATAGTAGCCGCATCGGCAAATTTACTTTGCTGCAAATAAACATCTGCCAACAGCATTGCCGCCACGTATTTTGTAATACGATGACCATTGTCTACGAACGTCTTGGCTGGCAGTACCTCTACAGCACTTTTCAGGTCTGTCTCTATCAATTCATAGATTTTCGTCGCCTCGGTACGTTCTAGATAAAGTGGATCGTTCAATGTCTCATTCGGGAGTGTATACAAGGGCACTGCTCCAAATGTTTTGACAAGATAAAAGTAGTTGTAGGCTCTAAAAAATTTGGCTTCAGCCAATAAGGTATTTTTCTTGGTCTCATTGACCATGTTTATCTGCGGGATGTACTTTACACCTGCATTAGCGATATTAATGGCTTCGTAAGCTCCATCCCAAATCGTATTCATTGTAGGAGATATTACGCTCGTATTTTGTTGTCGCGTCAACTCACGCGCAAACAAGGTGACACGCTCTTGCCCTTCATAACTATTCGTAAAATACCCGGTTAAAATGGTATTAATGGAAGCCGTAGAACCTAGATAGGAACCTGTTGTAGAATAACGTAATGGTGAACCCCGACGGTAAAGTGCATTTACAGTTGCTTCGGCCTGTCCTTCATTTTCATAATAACTAATTAATGACAGGTTAGAGCTAGGATTTTCGTCCAAAAATTTATTACAGGATGTTGTGAGAGCCAGTCCGGCCAATAACAACAGAAATAATTTATTCTTCATCTTTTTAAATTCTATGCATTAAAATGTAACATTAACACCCAAAGAGAATGTTTTCGCTCTAGGATAGGAGAAAAAGGTCATGTTTTGTCCAAATTTTCCATTCCCTTGTGCAGTAAATTGAGAAGTCATTTCTGGATCATACTGAGAAGTACTTTCCGGGTCGTAACCTTTAAAATCTTTTGATGTGAATAAGAATGGATTATTTGCATTCGCATAAACACGTAATCTGGATAATCCTATGCGCTTTAGTACGTCCGAATTAAACGTATAGCCAAATTGTATCAAATTTACACGCACATAAGAACCATCCGCAACCCAAGCATCGTCCACATTGGTGTCCTGACCAGCATGCCCTCCATTGGTCAGGTAGATCGCCTGTTGTTTGGTATCCGGATTTGAACCGTTATACGCATCCGTCAGGATTTCTTTTAGACCATTGGTAATACCAAAACGATCATACGTTGAATGGAAGAATTGTTGCATGACATCCACTCCCTTCACAAATTGTAGATCTAACGTAAAGTCGAAGTTTTTATAACGCAAGTTGTTGATTAAGCTACCGGTCCAATCTGGTAGACCTTTACCGATAATTTCTTTCTCGGTTGTGCGTTTTGCACGGCCAATTTGCTTCACCGTAGCGTTTCCAGCATCAACATCTGCTTTCGTGTAGACACCTAACCTTCTATAGCCGTAGAAGCTGTTGAGGTTTTCGCCAACGCGGATCACACTATTTGCACCACCGACCCAATCATTCTTTAAGATATCTGCATTGTTCTCCCCCAATTTCAATACCTTATTCTTGTTGTAGTTGGCGTTCAACGATGCTTTCCAATCAAAATTCTCATTGGTCACAATCGTACCGGTAATCATCATATCCAGACCTTGATTTTGTACGGCGCCGATATTTTTCATGACGGATTTGAAACCGGTCGCTCTTGGTATCGGTGTCTCCAACAGTAGGTCTGTTGTTTTTCGACGGTAATAAGAAACATCAAAATTTAGACGATTTTGAAGTAAACCCAATTCCACCCCAACATCAAACTGTGCAGTTTTCTCCCACTTTAAATCTTCATTTGAAATCGTGCTGACATAAGACCAGGGCGCCCGTGTATTATTTAATAAAATTGTACCAGCATCTACGATTGATAACGATCTATAAGGATCAATTTCAGAGTTCCCTGTCAAACCGTAACTTGTATGCAGCTTCAAGTTGCTAATGGTCTGACTATCCTTTAAAAATTCCTCGTTGGACACATTCCAAGCCAAACCTAATGAAGGGAAAAATGCATATTTATTGTTCTTGCCAAATTTCGATGAACCATCATAACGACTTGTAACTGTTGCAGAGTAGCGATTATCATACGAGTATGCTGCCCGCAAGAAATACGAATTCATCGCCCAATCATTGTAGAATGATTCAGGCGTAGCTGGCGTTACACCTAGGTTCATTCGATTATACTCATAGAAATCATCTGGGAATCCTTCCGTCCGCATTTTATCGTAGTCATAGGTCTTCTTTTGCCACGACAGACCTGCCATCGCATTGATGCGATGTTTATCAAATTGCTTATTATAGGTCAGATAGGTTTCTTCCTGCCAATACAGCGTATTCGTATGCGAACGTTCTGCCCAGCCATTTGGTCTGGAAATATTATTTAATAATTTTGAAGAGTATCCTTTATAGTCTTTTCTATGGTGATCAATCCCCAATTGCGTTTTCAAATCCAATCCATCGGCCAGATGAAACGTTAATGCCGCATTTCCAAAAATCTGTGTATTGTAGCGTAGGCGTTTTTGCAAATCCAAAATGGAAACCGGATTGGCCATTCCTTCAAAACTTAATTTTTCGGCTACCGTAGACGATGCAGAATTTGTATAGAGTCCATTTTTATCATAAACAGGATACCAAGGAATCATCTCGATCATGGTACGACGCGCTTCCTGTCCACCACCGTCTTCCGGCGTATAACGCCCCCAGGTGTGATTGACGGTTAAATTAATTGCTGTAGAGAGCCATGTTGTCGGTTTTGCATCATAAGCCATTTTTGCATTGATCCGCTTATTCCAGGTATTGTTCATGATTCCCTGTTGATCCGTATAATTCAAAAATGCACCAACAGATGATTTTTCATCACCTTGTTGCACATTTAATTGGTGGTTATGTGAAATGGCCGTACGGGTTGCCTCGCGTTGCCAATCGGTATCATACAGTGGATTGCCGTTTGCATCAAAATAGTCTGCATCATTAAACCACGTCTTTTTATCTAAAGACCATGACTTTCCTTGGTACTTATTTTCATTTTCCAACCCAATCATAAAGGCATCCACCCATTCCTGTGCATTGAGCAAATCCATGTATCGCTGAGCCGAGCTAACACCCGCCGATCCTTGATAGCTAATCGTTCGAGATCCATCTTTGTTTCCACGTTTTGTGGTTACCAAGATAACACCATTTGCTCCGCGCGCACCGTAGATTGCCGCAGAAGAAGCATCTTTTAAAACCTCTATGTTTTCAATATCATTCGGATTCAACAAATTGAAATCTTCCATCACGACTCCATCAACTACATATAATGGGTTGGAAGAAGAATTGATCGTTGCTACACCACGAATAACAACTCTATTCGCATTAGCACCAGGTTGGCTTGAATTCGAAAAGATATTTACCCCCGAAGCTTTGCCTCTCAAGGCATCTAAAGCACTGAAACTTTGATCTTTAATCAGGTCGGCTCCTTTAACCATCGCAATAGACCCCGTTACATCCGATTTACGCATGGTACCGTACCCTACAACGACAACTTCGTCCAATTGACTTTGATCATCGTCTAATTGCACGGAAACTGTTGTACCGGAAACAGTGACTTCTTTGGCTTTGTAACCAACGGAAGAAACTACCAGTACATCCCCCGATTTAGCATCTAGTGTAAAATTACCCAAGGCATCGGATTGCGTACCCTTTGAAGTACCTTTAACGGCGATGTTCACTCCCGAAATTGGCTTTCCGGTAGCATCCAATACTTTCCCTTTAACTTGTTGCTGCAAATGGCTCATCTCTTTCACGACGGATTTGCCCTCGTACTTGAATGAAGTTGCGACTGCGGCATTGGCTTGTTGGAAAGTACCAGCAATGACAGCTAATGAGAAAAATAGTTTTGATTTTTTCCCAAGCTGCGCAAGTGATTTTACGTCAACTTTGCTCATATTAATAGTGATTTGGTTTATAAAAACGTTTTAGCAAAATGAAGCTTAGAACGTCTAGTTTAATTTAGTTTCCCTTAATTGATGTTTTTTTGCAATCTACTGCTTGAAAAATTGCCTATTAGATTCCTTTTGCGTTCATTTACGATAAAATAAATAGCATCAGGTCTAAATATCTATGGAATTATTGTCTCACAGAATTCGCAATAAATTAGCTAAATCGCTTTTGCTTTTGTTGTAAAAATTTTTTGGTTTCCCAATTTTGGTTTTTTAATTGTCTATAAATTTTTGTCTTTCTTTTGGTTATTGTTTCTTGGTTGTAACATGTTATCCAGTTGGAAAGATAACATTTTATTTTTATTGGAGGAAGATTTTTAAAAAAAAATCTTCCTCCAATACCGCACTTTTAGATATTTCCTTTTTTCATTTCGCTGATCGCATAATCGACAGCCCGTGCCGAAAATGCCATATACGTCAATGAAGGATTTTGTGTTGATGTAGACGTCATACTGGCACCATCAGTGACAAATACATTTTTCACCGCATGCATTTGATTCCATTTGTTCAATACCGAAGTCTTCGGATCGTGTCCCATACGTGCACCGCCCATTTCATGAATATCCAAACCTGGAGCCTGCCAGTGTGTATCCGGACGAATATTTGTGAAGCCAGCATCTGTAAACATTTCCGTCATGACAGCGATGTAATCATTTTTCATTTTTTCATCGTTCTCATCATAATCGACAGCAATTTTTAATAGCGGAATGCCCCAGTCATCTTTTTTACTACTGTCTAATGAAACCATCCCCGATTCTTTTGGTATGGTTTCACCCATCATGTGAGATCCCACCTGCCACACACCTAATTTGGGATTTAACAAATTACTTTTCAGATCAAGTCCTAAACCCGAACGATCGGACTGTTTACCGCGCGAAGCTCCGAATCCGGCAGCATACCCCCTTAAAAAGTCGGTCTCCTGTTTATGCAAGTTCCTGAAACGTGGAATATATCCCCCACCCGCGGGATTCCGCCCTTCGGTTTTAAAATCCAACAGTCCTTCATATTCTGCATAGATACGAGCACTATAATTATGAAAGGCGACGTATTTGCCTAAAACGCCACTATCGTTACCCAAACCATTTGGAAAGCGGTTGGACTTAGAATTCAATAAGATCAAATTTGTATTAATTGCCGCCGCATTGACAAAAATCAGCTTAGCATAAAAATCAATCTCTTCTTTTGTATTGGTATCAATCACACGTACGCCCACGGCTTTTCCTTTTTGTTCATCATACAGGATGGAGTGAACTACAGAAAATGGTCGTAAGGTCATATTTCCGGTCTTTGCGGCCCAAGGAATTGTCGTGGCATTCGAACTGAAATATCCACCAAAAGGGCATCCGCGCTGGCAAAGTACCCGATTTTGACACTGTACGCGTCCCTGCTCGATGTGAATGGGATTGGGTTTAGAGAGATGTGCACAGCGTGCTGAAATCACCTTGCGTTCCGGAAATCTCTTTTGAACGCTTTCTTTAAAATACTTTTCAACAATATTTAAGGGGTACCCGGGCAGAAACTCACCATCTGGCAATTCTGGAAGTCCATCGTGGTTTCCAGCAATACCGGCAAATTTTTCGACGTAACTGTACCAAGGTGCTAAATCGGCGTAACGTATCGGCCAATCTACAGCAAAACCATCTCTGGCAGGGCCTTCGAAATCAAAGTCAGACCAACGTTGTGTCTGTCTCGCCCATAATAGCGATTTACCGCCCACCTGGTATCCCCTGATCCAGTCGAAAGGTTTCTCCTGAATATACGGGTGCTCTTTGTCCTTCACAAAAAAATGTGCTGAATCTTCATGAAATGCATAACATTTGCTGACGACTGGATTTTCTTCCTTTACTTTGAAAGGCATTTCGTTCCGATGCTCAAACTCCCAGGGCATCATATTGGTGGTTGGGTAATCTTTAATATGCTGAACATCACGTCCACGTTCCAACACCAATGTTTTTAACCCCTTCTCGCACAACTCTTTCGCGGACCATCCCCCGCTAATTCCAGAACCGATTACAATAGCATCGTAGGTCCTGTTTTTTTCACTGTCAATATTTAAGTTTGCCATGTGCTATTTACGCCTTAACTTTTACCTCACCATTATACGGACCCGGAATAAGTCTATAGATCACCTTATTCTTCATCACATATTCTGAGTTCATATACCCCTGAATTGCACGTGATTTGAAAGTTTCAAAAAAAGCCTTCTCGTCGGTTTGGTCTTTTAACGCCATCAATGTGGCCGCAGTCTCTGGACCATTTGCTAAATTTAACCGCTTCTTCAATGCGTTGAAACCTGCAACAAATTTAGCCTGATTTTCTGGCGACTCACAATCGTCCACCATTTTGATGACAAAAAGATGCAGATTCAGATCCTTTCCTCCCGGTGTATCCGATTTGGGAATCAATACGTCGGCGAGATTGCCCAAAAACTGCTCATCCTCCGCCGAAATCTTCAGCTTATTCAATACAATGGATGCACCACCATCATTCAGACAGGACGACAAGATTGTCAGTCCGCCTGCTACAATGAAAAATTGCTTTATCGCGGTTCTTCGGTTCATAATCAGAATTCCATTTACAATTCGGTAATATTACGTATATCCAAATAAAAATACAAATGCTAAAACGATTAAATTATCCGGCAATCCTTAAATCCATTGTGATAACAGCGCTTTTGCTTCAGATAAGTTTTCCACAATGTTATCCACAGCTGTTAGTCTAGCACGTTCTACCTCCTGTTTCGTCACCGCAATCAACCGCATACCCGCGCCCAAAGCCGATTTGCTTCCAGTTATCGTATCCTCAATAGCCACACAACTATCCGCTGCTAAGTTTAAGTTCGTCAATGCCAAACGGTATGGCTCCGGATTAGGCTTGGGAAATTCGACGCACTCACGGGTAACGAAAAATTCAAAATAATCCAAAAGCCCATGTTTACCCAAAACCGTATCTACCGTACTGCGGAAACTGGAGGTGACAAGTCCGATATGAATGCCGCTCTCTTTCAAAAACGTTAAGATTTCCCGGGCATCCGGCATCAATTCTATGTCGCTCATGTTGGAATCGGCATAAGCTGCACGTGTACGCTTCCACATATATTCTTCCGTCGTATCGTAGCCGTAGTCATCGACCAATCGCTTGACATTATGTGCTAAAGTATGCCCTGCAAAATCACGAATCCAATCTTCGTAGCTGATCACTAAATTAAATTCATCCTTTAATATCGGCGCCCAATTTTTGAAATAGAAATATTCCGAATCAATCAACGTTCCGTCTAGGTCAAATAACACTGCCTTAATTTTATCCATAGTGTTAAAGATACACAAGTAGGCTGAAAAATCCTATTAAATGACACCGCAATAGGTCGAATTGGAGAGTACACCTTGATAGGTATCCCAAAAACCGATGTAGACATGATAATCAAATTTGTCCATTTTAAATCTCGGGATCTCAACCGTACATTCACCCTGCCATGCATCCGCGATAGCCATTTTGAGATCCCCCTCCCTATCCAAACTGACCAAGGCCAAATTTAATTTAAAAGTGCTATCCCTGTATTTCGGATTCGGTATCCAGTGTAATTTCAGCAGATCATCCTCCCATCGAGCCTCAACACCTTCGGGTGACATGAGCTCCCCGACAAATACCTGCACTTTTTCCATATTAATAACAGGTCTATTTTCGACATCCAAATCAATCGCGTTTTTGAGAATCTGCTGTTGTGCAAGCTGAAATTTCCCAAGCCCCGATTTTTTAGATTCTTCAAATTGATACCCAAAGTTCACAATAGGCTTTATCCAACCACAAAACTTACCGGCCAATTTCATTTTTTCACGATGTGTCAATTGCGCGTGAGTTGGAGGTTTGGAACTCTTTCTACGTGAACCGCGTATCACCCATTTGCCATTGAGGTTATAACCATAGACTGAGCCCACTTTACCACGAAAACCACCATTCGGACCATCTTCTAATATTGCCATTTTTAAACCTTTTTATTGTAATGCTATAATCTATTTTACAGCCTAACAAATAATAGCCATCAATGTTTGACTTAGTTTAGTAATAAATTAGAATTTAGATAGGTTTAAGTTAGGTTTTAATTAGGCTATACCTAAACAAACCCTAACTAAACCCTAAACAAACCCTAACTAAACCCTATGCAAATAGACCATTTGACTTAGTGGATAATATAGGTTGTTTATCATCATTTTTGGATAAGGTTTGGACATTTACTAAGTTTGTTGAAGTGAGCTATACAGAAGGAATACCGCTTAACAGAGATATGCGATGGACGTCGAGCTTAAGTGTTCGCTAAGAAATCTAAAAGCTTCATCGCCTTAAAAATTTATATCATGAAAATAATTGCTATCGGTCGCAATTACATCGACCACGCTAAAGAACTCAATAATCCAGTCCCTGAAACTCCCATTATATTTTTAAAACCTGATACTGCGGTGTTAAAGGATAACAAAGATTTCTATTATCCTGAATTTTCAAAAAATATCCAGTTTGAAACCGAAGTCGTCCTTCGGATATGTAAGGAAGGAAAACATGTGACACCAAAATTTGCATCAACTTATTTCGATGCTGTCGGCCTGGGGATTGACTTTACCGCCAGGGATGTACAGCAAGAATTAAAAGCAAAAAGCCTTCCCTGGGAATTGGCAAAAGCATTTGACCATTCGGCAGTCATCAGCAACTTGATTCCTAAAGAAGAATTTGCGGAAGTAAATTCGATTGATTTCTCCCTGCAGCAAAATGGGCAAACAGTTCAACAGGGAAATACCAAGGACATGATATTTTCCTACGAAGATCTGATTGTCTACACCTCCAAATTTATTACCCTACGCAAAGGTGACCTCATTTACACCGGAACTCCAGTTGGTGTCGGATCTGTAGCCATCGGCGATTTATTGGAAGGTTTCATTGGCGAACAGAAGATGTTTAGCTGTAAAATCAAATAGCTGGGAAATAGCATGATAAAAAAAACGACAGCAATGCTCTCCCTGCTGGCCTGCATGACAGGTCTAATCAAGGGACAAGATATTATCAAAAGCCGCAATTATCCACAGAATTATTTTGTCCGCCCGATGGATATTCCTCCGCAGGCTTCGGGATCGTTTGGCGAATTGCGCGCGACGCATTTTCATGGCGGAGACGATTACCGTACACAACAACGTATAAATATACCTGTACACGCGGCAGCAGAAGGTTTTGTATCCCGTGTACGGGTACAAATTGGTGGTGGGGGCAATTATGTTTACATTGATCATCCGAATGGTTATACTTCTGTGTACATGCACCTCGAAAGTTTCAATTCGGATCTTGCGAAAATCGTCAAAGATGAGCAGTACAAACAAAAACGTTTTGATGTCGATGTATTTCTCAAACCCAACCAAGTTCCTGTAAGAAAAGGTGAATTTATTGCCAATTCAGGAAATACCGGTGGTTCAGCTGGCCCACATCTTCATTTCGAGATCCGGGATACAAAAGCACAATTGCCGCTTAATCCGCAATTGTTTGGCCTGTTGTTTCCAGACGGTGTAAAACCGATTATCCGCGGTATGACGGTCTACGATTTAGGTTCCGAAATATTCGACGAAAATACTCCTCGAAGACATCAAACGATCAAGTCGGCCGGCAATGGTACCTATAGCTTAGCGAGTACAGCGCCGATACCTGTGAATGGCACCTTTGGATTAGGAATCAACACCGTTGATAAACGGAGAGGCATCTCCTTTACGTATGGCGTGTATTCGATTGAACTATTTTTGGATAATAAAAACATCAGCACGGTACTGTTCGAATCCATTCCTTTTGATCAGACCCGTGCGATACAGTCCTACGTAGACTACCCTTACTTAAAAAAGTCGGGGGTACGCGTGCAAAAGAGCTTCAAAGATCCAAACAACCCGATCAACATCTTTAAAAACTTGGATAACCTCGGTAAAATAACGTTGAAAGACAATGAGGTCCATGATGTAAAATATGTGGTTAAAGATGTTCAAGGGAATACGAGTGAATTGAATTTTAAGGTACAAAACAATCTGTCGCTGTCAATCAGCCGCCCAACTGCGAAGGGCCTTAAAATGTTTCACTATGCCGACGAAAACAAATATGAAGCCGAGAACGCGCGTATTTACATGGGCAAAAACATCTTGTATGACGACCTTTACTTCAATTATACACAAGGAGCAAAACCAGCAAGGGGTTACTCGGCAATGCACTATATCCACAACGTGTATACACCGGTCTTCGGATACTACAAGCTCATGATCAAACCCGACTACACCCTGTCTGAAAACCTGTATGACAAAGCCTTGATCGTTTCTTCTGATGGCGGTGCACAAGGGGGTAAATATGAGAACGGCTGGGTGGTAGCCAATGTACGCGAATTTGGTGGTTTTTACATCGCTGTCGATACCATTGCACCGAATATCATTGCGCGTAACCTGACTGACGGCAAGAATGTATCTAATCAACGCTCCATCGATTTTACCATCAGCGACAATCTATCGGGTATAGCTACTTTTGACGCTTATATTGATGGGAAATGGGCGTTAATGAAATATGATCCTAAAACAAGACATATCTGGCATGACTTCGAACCAGACCTCAGCAGCGGCAGACACGACTTTAAACTTGAAGTGAAAGACAACAAAGGAAATGTAAAGACATACGAAGCTTCATTTATGAAATAGAGTCCTGATTTTCGGTAATAAATCAGCGGTTTTAAGAGATTAATCGTATCTTAAATGACTAAATACAACGTATTATGGCAACACTAGAAGCAGGACAGAAAGCACCGGATTTCAGTGCAAAAAATCAACATGGCGAGACCGTCCATCTTTCCGATTTTAAAGGGCAAAAAGTTATTTTATATTTTTATCCCAAAGACAATACACCTGGCTGTACGACAGAAGCCTGTAACTTCAGGGACAATTATCAGTCTTTGAAAAAAGATGGTTTTGAGATCATAGGCGTAAGTGTGGACAATGAGGCATCACATCAAAAATTCATCAGTAAACATGAGCTCCCTTTTCAGTTGCTTGTCGATGAAGACATGAAACTCGTCGAGGCTTATGGTGTATGGGTCGAAAAAAATATGTATGGCAAAAAGTATATGGGCACAGCACGTACTACCTTTGTGATTGATGCGGATGGTATTATCCAACATATAATCAAAAAAGTAGATAACAAAAATGCGTCTCAGCAGATCCGCGATTTAGGCGTTTAAAATCTAAATACTTATATCTATATTTGCCACTTATGAGCAAACAGACAGACGACTTTTTCAAAAGTGTAGTATCACACGCGAAGGAATACGGTTTTGTATTTCAATCGAGCGAAATATATGACGGATTAAGTGCCGTCTACGATTATGGTCAATTAGGTTCGGAATTAAAAAACAACCTAAAGACGTATTGGTGGAAATCCATGGTGCAATTGCACGAAAACATTGTTGGTATTGATGCCGCAATTTTCATGCACCCTACGACATGGAAAGCCTCTGGTCATGTTGATGGATTCAACGATCCGATGATCGACAATAAGGATTCAAAAAAACGTTACCGTGCTGATCAATTGATCGAAGATAAAATTGCGCGTTATGAAGCTGATGGTAAAACGACTGAAGCAACAGCACTATTAGAGTCGTTGAATACCGCATTGAATGCAGACGATCTAGCCGCTCTGAAAAGTATTATTGAAGAACATAACATTGTATGCCCAGTCTCAGGGACCAAAAACTGGACTGAAGTACGTCAATTTAATTTGATGTTTGCAACCCAAATGGGTGCTATGGCTGACGGTGCAGATCAAGTGTACCTTCGTCCTGAAACTGCACAGGGTATTTTCGTCAACTTCCTGAACGTACAAAAAACAGGACGCATGAAAATTCCTTTTGGTATTGCCCAAATTGGTAAAGCTTTCCGGAATGAAGTAATCGCACGTCAGTTTATTATGCGTATGCGCGAATTCGAGCAAATGGAAATGCAATTTTTCTGCCGCCCAGGCACGGAACTGGAATGGTACAATAAATGGAAAGAGACTCGCCTGAAATGGCATTTGGCTTTAGGCTTCGATCCTTCCAACTACCGTTACCACGATCACGATAAACTAGCACACTACGCCAATGCGGCTGTTGATATCGAATTCAACTTCCCATTCGGCTTTAAAGAAGTGGAAGGTATTCACTCGCGCACAGATTTTGACCTGAAACAACATCAGGAATTTTCTAAAAAGAAAATGCAATATTTTGATCCGGAGATCAATCAAAACTACATTCCGTATGTGATTGAAACGTCCATTGGATTGGACCGCCTTTTCTTAACTGTATTATGTAACGCCCTGGTAACGGAAGATCTTTCTACGGAAGAAAAACAAGATTCGCGCGTTGTATTGAAATTCCCTCCAGCATTGGCTCCGGTAAAAGCTGCAATTTTACCATTAACCAAAAAAGATGGTTTGCCAGAAAAAGCGCGAGAAATATTGAATACGCTGAAATTGGATTACAATGTTCAGTACGACGAAAAAGATGCTATCGGAAAACGTTATCGTCGTCAGGATGCTATCGGAACGCCGATCTGTATCACAGTTGATTACGATTCTTTGCAAGACAACACTGTCACGATCCGCCACCGGGATACTATGGCACAAGAACGTGTTGCCATTGCCGATCTTGAAAAAATAATAAATGACCTAGCTGGTTGGAATACCATGCTAAAAAAATTAATATAGCCAAAATGCTATAACAGAAAAAAGGTGTCNNGACACCTTTTTTCTGTTATAGATGTAGGGAGGCTAGATGGTAGATGAAAAAAGCTTTACTTAGTATGCTATCACAATATGATCATCCCAACGCTCGTTCTTCAAGATCTGGAAACCCAGTGCTCCATGGGCAGATTCCAACAATTTGCCCTTAAATTGTATTTGAACATTGTTTCGGATTTCGCTACCTAATTCAAATGTACGTAGTAACTGACCTGACCTGAAAACGCGGAACTGATATTTAATGACCTTGTTTTCTAAATAATAGCCCATAAATTGATTGAAAGAAAAACTTTGATTTTCTGCTGTAAAATGTGGGACTATAGTCAACATACTTTTATCGAGCTGATCATTACTTCGTGCTATAAAGGGATAATAATGAAATGCAGGATGAAGCTGCTCCACCTGTATACTATCTATTATACTTAGATCCTCCGTGTCGGTAAATGTCAGTTTAACCTCGCTGTAGATCCGATTTAAGTTCAATACCCGCTCGGTAACACCCTTCACTTCAAAAGTATCCCGACCGGCAAATAACTCTGCAGACTGTTCAGAAAAAGGATTCGTAGCATAGAAGTGTTCAAAATCAGCGGCCTCCGACATCACCAGAGGCAATGTTGAATTTTTGGCAATCAGGCTCAGATAGTAGGTGCCGTTCGGCAATTCTAAATCAAAAGCGTCCTGCGAGTTAAGCACCCCTGAGGTAACCATTGCCTTTGAATGCGCATCGAAAACATGATAGTAAAATTTGCTGGGTAGCGCTTCTGGATTTACTTGACCATAAATCATCAAATTATCCATCTTAAAAGTGCCTGTCGTTGCACTATAACCGGCTCCACCATCTCTATTTCCAGCCAATAGTGAAATTTTCAACCAAAGCTCCTTACTGTACCCTAGGGGTATATCTGCCAAAGAGGTGTTCACGGCGACTTTTCCTGACAACGATAGATTTGAGGGATACTTGATGGTATCTGAGAGCAGCGAAAAATTATTTCCCTTATCCAAAGAGTAACTCAATAAGAGCGCCCTTGGACCTGTGCTTGAGCTATTTGCATCAAATACCCAGCTGCCTATGGAACGAATACCTTGGGTAGGAATTTTAATCAAGATCTCTCTAGCACCTTTGAAACTAATGGCTTTCCCCGTTGTGGGCCAGCCGGCCAGAAAATCATAATCTGTCTTTCCATCGTTGTAATCGATTAAGATACCTTCATCTAGCGCAGCCTCAGGAATGGTGTTGCTGTTGTCAAAGGTCCAATGATACAGTAGTAACTCGTTTTCGGAAGCGGTTTTGCTTAAGGCAGCCCGATTTGTGCTTGTTGCTTGTTTTTTTAGCGGAGTAACAATCGTTTCAAAATCCTTGATCTTGAATTTTACGGCATGAATTGTTTCATTGTTTTCATCGGGAAGTTTTGCATGCTTTTTACACGAAGGCAATGCGGCTAAAACCAGGATGAATACACCCGAAAGAATTCCCCAAGTTGACTTGGATTTTCTTTTCATAAATATAAATGATTTATAAGTTAATTAACCGGCAGAATAAAATTAACTCATAAATTATTTAAATCCAAAATAGTAACCAAAATGTTACAACTCATTTTTGCTTTTTGGGAATACCGCCGCTGATTTACAAAGTTTGGCTGGATTATTCGTACAGTGAAGATCAACGTCATCTTTCACGTTTAATTGCGCTTCCAATGGGACCTGATGCGTGTCTGCCAATTGCGAACGACTCGCTGAAACATCAAACGCGCTAGTCGCGCATGCGGTGTTCCTGCAGGTATTCACTCGGCGAGAGTTTGGTTATTTTTTTGAATACCCGATTAAAATTCACAACATTATTAAATCCCGTCTTAAATGCTATGTTCGAAACGCTTTCCGAAGATTCATCTATCAACATTTTACAGGCGCGTTCAATGCGGATTTCATTGAGAAAAGTAACATAGGTTTTCCGGGTATGCTTTTTAAAATACTTACAGAATGCATGTGGTGTCATGTGTGCTACCGCAGCGATATCTTCCAGGGAAATCTTGTCTCCAAAGTGCTGAAAAGTATATTGGAATATTTCGTTGATCCGCAATCCTTCGGCATCTGAAAACTTCTTTTGTGGGATACCGGTATACAGTGAAGTCCATTGATCTACTTTTTTACTCAAAAAATTAATCAGCTTTACCAACGACAGCAACCGATCGATACCGTCACTTGCATTGATCTGCACAAACTTTTCTTTCAATGCTACAGCATATTCCGCATCCAATTTTTTACTGACATTAATGTGTTCCAAAAAATACTTGACATCATCAAATTCAGGGAAGTCCAAGAATGATCTAAAATGTTCATAGTCGAAAAAAATATGGATGGCATGAATACCATCCTTTACATCCTCTCCCGTTTTGAACATATGCGGTTCATCCGCGTCCACAATATAGATTTCATCCTGCTCGAAACTGTGCGTAAAGTTGCCGATCATAAACGTTCCCCGCCCCTTTAAAATATAGGTCAGCTGGATCTCCTTGTGCCGGTGGTAATTGCTGTAAAATGAAGGCAGGATGTCTTCCTGCACACAAATAGATCCTTGGTAAACTACCGGAACTGTAAATTGAACAACTTTCATTAGGTATAGAAATAACAAATATTAAACAGTTATTTCAAATATAGGGCTTTTTAAGACAATAAACGTTAATTTTTAACAAGAAATTCCCTTACCTTCCCAAGAAACGGTGGCATCGCTGGATCTTCACCGCTCAAAGATAAGATCTGGAGCGTCTCCGGATTAATCCACAAATAGCTTGGTGTGCGGTCTATCCCAAAATTATTTTCCATCATAGCCTGATCGTTGTAGTTTAAAAAGTAACTCTGTTTTCCCAGGGCAAGATCTTTGCTTGCTTTCATCCATTTGTCCAGATCCTTATCCAGCGAAAAGTAAATAACCTTTACCCCTAGGGCATTCAGTTGCGCTTCCTTTGTCCGAAGCATCTTGATATCAGCTTTACTATTGCTATTTGATGCTTTCCAAAATGCGGCAATCAACATTTTTGATTTTGAAACATCTTTCAGGTTCAGCGTATCCCTTTGCACATTCATCGGCGTTATCGATGGGAACACCGGCATATTTTCATAAAAATCTTTCACCTTATCGACCTTTTCCCTGGCAAATTTGAAATAAGGGTGTTTCTGTAGTTCAACATCGAAGCCCTGCAATGCCGCATCAAATTTCTTATAATTTGTCTGGTCGAGCGATACGTACTTAAAAAAATAAGGCAATAGCAAGGAGGAACGGTGGGTACTGTCGAGAATAAAATCGGCATAAAGTGTGCGTGGGTTAAATGCGCCAGTGCCGCTCAACCGCTGTATTTCATCCACCGCTTTTTCATAAGAACCGTCGTTTCTTGCTGCCATCGAAGGCAATTGCCCCTCCAGCTGCTTTATCCGTTGACTTTTATTGGTGCTTTTACTTTTTTCTTCCTGTTCACGCTGTTGATATTTCGCATTGAACTGCATAAAATCTTTAGCATTGGAAGAAGATGTAATCAACGTAAATTTCCCATGTTCTTCGTTCAGCTCGTAGTCGCTTCCAACTTCGAGAACTAACGTGTAAGGTTCCATTCCCTTGATCTGGATATCGTAAAATCCCGCCATAGCCAATTCGCCTTCCAGAACAAATTGTCCATTAGTGACCTCCGTTTTTACAAATTGCTGCAATGTATTGTCGTGATCCACGAGGCTTACCTGCGTCCCATCCGGGGCAGTGGTTTTTCCGGTGATCGTGTAACTGAAACTCTTCGCTATTGCCGCTTTCTTTTCCGATTCTGTGCGTTGGGAACAGCTTGTTGTCCCCAAGGCCAACACAGCTATCAAACACACATAGTTAACGCACTTCATAATCCCTGTAATTTCCATTTTCAAATAGTCGAATCTTTCCTTTTTTTCCTTTAATCTGCAATGCGGAGACTTTCCCATTCTCCCATGTGATATCTACGGTATAATTTCCTCGGGCCTTGAGACCTTTAACTTCCCCTTTTGGCCAAGCTTTGGGTAAGGCAGGCAATAGGTGGATATAACCATTGTGGCTCTGAATGAGCATCTCGGCAATCCCTGCTGCTCCACCAAAATTTCCGTCTATCTGGAAAGGTGGATGCGCGCAGAACAAATTGGGGTAAGTGCCCGCTCCAACACCTTGGTAAGTCGTTTCATTGCGATATGCCGGTTTGAGTAGCTGTCTTAGAATCTCGAGCGCATGATTTCCATCCTGCAGTCTTGCCCAGAACAATATCTTCCAGGCTCTCGACCAGCCTGTTCCTTCATCCCCACGTACAGCGAGCGTCTGACGCGCCGCTTCAGCCCATTCGGGCGTTGTTTGTGGCGATATAAATGCTGCTGGATATAGGCCATATAAATGCGATACGTGCCGATGTTTAGGTTCAACTTCCTCATAATCCTCCAGCCACTCCATCACGCGCCCAGATGCGCTAACGACCACAGGCGGTGGAATATTTTTTAACTTCAATTTGAGGCTATCAACAAAAATGTCTTTCTTTTTAAGAATAGAATCTGCCTGAATCAACGCCTGATACAATTCCCGAACGATCTGGTTATCAATTGTAGGGCCCATCACCACCGCAGCAACTTTCCCATTGGGCATCCGAAACGCATTTTCTGGCGATACCGACGGCGACGTCACCCACCACCCTGTTTTAGGGTCTCGAACAAGCGTGTGATCGTAAAACACGGCAGCTCCTCTTAATATCGGATAAATCTCGCTGAGGTAACTTTTATCACCGGTAAAGAGATAATGTTCCCAAAGATGATTACATAGCCAGCCCGAAGCCGTACTAGCTCCCCAGGAAGCTTGCTCGCCCGGAGCAGAATACCCCCATACATTGGTCATCATATAAACCACCCATCCCGGTGCATTATAGTATGCCTTTGCGGTCTGTTCACCCGTCTTAGCAATACGCTTGATCAGCTCGATAAAAGGCCGATGATATTCCGTCAGGTTGTTGACCTCTACTCCCCAATGATTCATCTGTGCATTGATGTTGAGATGATAGTCACCATTCCAGGGTGTATTGATTTCATTTGCCCATAGGCCCTGCAAATTAGGGGGAAGTGAATTTGTACTTTTCGGAGCAGCACTTGAAATATTCAAATATCTACCAAATTGGTAATAAATCGTTGCCAGATCTGGATCCTGTACTGGATTTTTGTAGAAATTGGCTATCCGTTCATTCGTAGGAATAGTGTCATTGGCTGCATTGCCGAATAGATTAAGTTGTACCCGATTGAACATCTTTTGGTACGCAGCAAGATGGTTGCGGTATATCTTTTGCTCGTCAGCAATTTTTGCCGCTGCCACATTTGCCTTAACAACAGGTAATGGATCCTTTCCATAATAGGAAGTACTTGCGGAAAAATAGATTGTGAGGTTGCCATTTGCCGATACTTCTAAGAATTGATCTTTTTTGCTGATCTGCAGATTTTTACCTTTTACCTGAATTAATCCAACGAAGTTCAGGTTTTTACCACCTTTTCCATCGGGTAATGATCCTTCAATTAGAATTCCATCATTCAGTAGGGTGTAACGGTCGATATTTTCTTGGCGCTGAAACGATAGGTCTACCGTCTGTACTTTATCTTTCGGTTGGTTCAATTGGATAAGTCCAACATTTTTGTCAAAGGAAGTATAATAGGTTCGTTGAAACTGCTGCCCATTGATTTTAAATGAAGTTTGCGCAGACGCTGTCGCTAAGTCTAATGAGCGTTTGTAGTCTTCCACTGTTCCGGCTGGCAATTTATAATCCAGTAACAGGTCGCCGAACAGTTGATAACAGCCATAGGGTACAGTTGCTCCGTTGCCAAATCCAGAACCCTTTCCTTTCGTAACAAAAGTTTCGTTGACCAGCTTTTCGGCCTCATCATTTTTGCCCGCTTTAAGTAGTGCCTGAATGGCGTCGACATTTTTATAGGCCTCATCCTTATTGGGATCCTCAGGGCTACCGGACCACATGCTGATCTCATTGAGTACAATTTTTTCCTGATGGGGATTGCCATCCGGCATCATGCCGATAAGTCCGTTTCCCAGTGGTAAAGTTTCTTCCCAGACTTTAGCGGGCTTATTATACCAAAGTACAAGCGCCTGTTGCTGAGCAAAAAGCATCGTGGTATGACTGGCACATACCACGATGAGCATTAAAATTCTATTTACCATACAATTCAAATTCTGCTATGGCTAATTCGCTGCCTTCTATAAATTGCTTGGGTTCAAATTTGATAAACTTGGTTGCGCTATTGGTATCAAAAAACACCTGTTGTAAAATTGGGTTTGCTTTAATATTAGAGAACTCTCCTTCTTTGGCGACAGTCCATTTTTTACCGTCGGCACTGGTAGATATGCGATACTGTGTTGGTGTGCCAACATGCTTTCCATCTTGACGAGGAAGGAAGCCGATACCAGAAACAGGTTTGTCTGTGGAGACAACAATTACGCCCTGGTCGGCAACTGTAGCGAAAGTATTCGCCTTTCCATCCAACATATAGGCATTGGCATTAGATCTGCCGGTTTTAATCTGAAAACCGCGTAGCTTTTTAACTTCTTCCGTGCGAAATGCAAATGGCTCATCATATTCCTTATACAATCCAAAATCACTAAGCGTAATCGCTACAGGCGCATAAACATGTAGCCTTAATCGACTTGCAGTCTGCGGCTGTTCCAATTTGATCAGGCGGTTTGCACCAATGCTTGTTGCTTTAGCTAAGGGCTTCCAGCTGTTATTTTCCCATTGTTCAACGGAAACACTATCGATACGTTGCCCCAGCTTAATATTCTCCCTTAACTGGATAAGATCAAATTTAGCCGGTGATTGTAATTTAATTTCTAGCGTAGCCGATGTTTTGGCATCGTCTGTTGCCCAATAACTGTAGCGGTCGTCATCGATAATAAACGCTGTACCGTAGGTTTTACCGTCGTCATTACGTGTATTTGATGCTATAATGCTTGCCCCTTTGGCTAGATTTGTACGGAAAGTTTCCTTCACTTTCTTTCCAAAAGCCTGCAACGACTTCACATCGTGCTCATGTAATGTACCGGAAGGCATCGGTGCTAAGCCCAGGTTCATGCAGGCTCCCCTACCTACAGATTTCAGGTAGATTTCAAACAGTTCGTTCGGTGTTTTTACGCGGCTATCTTGCTCCTCATGGTAAAACCATCCGGGGCGTTGAGGCACATCACATTCAGCAGGTATCCAATATTTACCATTACGGTCGCCCGTTTCGGCATTGTGTGATTCTGTTGCACCCGGAACAGCGACTTTTCCGTTTAACCCAATGGGCGTAAAAGTTGCCCATGATGTTTCGGCCGCATATCCTCTTTCATTGCCAACCCAACGCATATCCGGACCGATATCTGAAAAAATCACCGCCTGGGGCTGTAATTTACGTACGATAGGCCAAGTTTTTTCATGCCACTCATAGTAAGTTGTGCGATCGATGATGCGCTTCCCTTCATGTCCACCATAGAAGCCATCCCCACCATTTGCGCCATCATGCCAAGAGGTAAACAATGGACCATAATTGCTCATTAGTTCAGTGAGCTGTTGCCTGTACGCATCGGCATAGGCTGGAGTACCGTAACGTTCATCGTGACGGTCCCAAGCAGAAAGATATACACCAAATTTCATCCCATTCCGGTGGGTCGCCTCCATAAAGTCTTTGACCATATCACCTTTTCCATTTTTCCATGGTGAAGCGGCAATACTGTAAGATGTCGTCTTGGTTGGCCATAAACAGAATCCATCGTGGTGTTTTGCCACACTAATTAGCCCCCGGAAACCACCGGCCGCTGCAGCTTGCGCAATTTGGTTCGCATCAAAAGCCGAAGGATTAAACAACGCAGGCTGTGCATCACCGTAACCCCATTCTTTGTTTTGGAAAGTTGTTGGTGTATAATGGATCAAACAATACGTTTCCATCTCCTGCCACTTTAATTGACGCTCGGTCGGCAAAGCCCCATAAGCTTTTAAAGTATCTGACTTGGCTACAGTTCCGCTGGAAAGTAAAATGGAGGATAACAAGATTGTCAACATAGTCTTTATTTATGTGCTAGAAAATTAGGTTGTAAAGCCCTAAGATAAGAAGTTTTTACAAAATGCTGTATGTAACATTTGCGTACGATTGTAACCCCAAAATCACTTCGCGGATAAAAAGTCTTGAATGTTAATACCGCTAAGCATACCCGACAATCGCTTGGTCCGACTGAAACTGTGGCAATTCAATAGCAACTATGATCCACTGTGAGCAGGCAAACAAGTTTAACATGCAGAAAAATACCCTTGGAAATCTGATGAAAATAAATGATTTCACTACTTAAAAATGTGGATATAAAATTTTCATCTCGTACCTTTACACATCATGAAACAAGATCAATCTAAAATCATACGTGAACAGGTCGATCGTTCTGCACTTCGCGAACATTCGACCCCCTTATACCTTACATCAAGTTTTATCTTCGACAGCGCTGAACAAGGTCGGGCGGTCTTTGCTGGCGAAGAGGATGCGATGATATACTCCCGTTATGCCAACCCAAATACTTCAGAATTCATCAATAAAGTGTGTATTCTGGAAGGTGCAGAAGCAGGCTTATCATTTGCGTCCGGTATGGCGGCCGTATTTGCTTCCTTTGCGGGAATTATTGAAAGTGGAGACCATATCGTTTCTTCACGCGCAATATTCGGGTCTACTCACCAGTTATTTACGGAGCTATTCCCCCGCTGGGGAGTGACCACGACTTATGTGGATGCAGCAAATCCCGAAGAATGGGAAAAAGCGATCCAGCCCAATACAAAAATTATCTTTCTAGAATCTCCCTCTAACCCCGGGTTGGAATTGGTGGATCTGGAATGGTTGGGTAAATTCAAAGAGAAATATCCCCATATTATCCTTTCTATCGACAATTGTTTTGCCACACCTTATCTTCAGAAACCCATTCAGTATGGATTTGACCTGGTTATCCATTCGGCGACGAAGTATATGGATGGGCAAGGCCGTGTTTTGGGTGGGATTGTTGTCGGCAAACAAGCGCTTATCGACAAACTGATGTTCTTCATCCGTCATACAGGTCCGGCGTTATCCCCATTCAATGCCTGGATCATATCAAAAAGTTTGGACACTTTGGGCATCCGTATGGACCGCCATTGTTCCAACGCATTGGCTTTGGCTGAAGCATTGGAAAACCATCCGGAGATTGAAGATGTCAAATATCCATTCTTGCCCAGCCATCCACAATATGAACTGGCCAAGAAACAGATGAAAGCTGGTGGTGGCATTGTAACGTTGGTTGTCAAGGGAGGCTTCGAGCGCGCAAAAGCTTTTGTGGACCAGTTGGAGATGATTTTATACACGTCCAATCTGGGCGACTCAAGATCGATCGCTACGCATCCTGCTTCCACCACACACTCCAAACTATCCGAAGATGAGCGCCTAAATTTAGGCATCAAACCCGGCAGTATCCGTCTATCGGTGGGTTTGGAAGATCAACAAGATATTATTAACGATATCTTGCAGGCTTTGGAGAAAACAAAATAACAGCGAGAAAGCTCCACTTAAAATCAAAAACGCCTTCACTTATTGCGAAGGCGTTTTTGATTCGTTCTGACATCACCTTTAATTCAAGGAAGCGATGGCGGCTGCATAATTGGGCTCGTCTGCAATTTCCGCAACTTGCTCTTCATACAATACCTTTCCGTTTTCATCCAATGTGATGACCACACGGCTCAACAGACCTGCCAAAGGACCATCGGCGATAGTCAATTGATAAGCATCAGAAAAGTTTGAATCTTTATATTCTGATAATGTCACCACATTATTTAAACCTTCTGCTGCACAAAAACGTCCTTGCGCAAAAGGTAAGTCTTTGGATATACACAATACGACCGTGTTATCCAACTGAGAAGCCTCTTGATTAAATGCACGTACAGAAGCAGCACAAGTTCCTGTATCGACACTAGGAAAAATATTTAACACAATTTTTTTTCCTTTAAAGTCTGCAAGAGACTTATCGGAAAGATCGCCTGCAGTTAATTTAAAATCAGGTGCTTGCTCGCCAACCTGAGGTAAACTGCCTTTTGTATTTACTGGAGTGCCTTTAAATGTAATTGTAGCCATATAATTATGATCGTTTAATTTTGTTATCCTTGCACTTAAAGGTACGAGCAAAAAAAATATTACACAACATTTATTAATTTTAGTCAAACATTTATTATGTTAGCATTGTATTTGAAAGAGGAATGTTAACCAAAAATAAACACTAGTATGAAGAAACTACTATTCTCAATACTTTGTGCAAGCCCGTCACTCCTGTTTGCACAAGGATCTCAAGTGAATCTACAAAGTCCCAAAGCTGTGGGAATGGGGGGAGCAGGTTCTGCTTACTTTTTAGATGAGTCTTCCATTTTTTATAGTCCGGGTGCTTTAGCAAAAATGGATCATAACGCCATTTCCGTTGCTGGGAATGCTGTCATGTACAAATCTGCCTTTCAAGAGGTTGGAAGCACCGTTGTTTACAATACTAGAAATCAAATATCCACTCCTTTTTCAGTATTTGCTGCAATTGGGCCTAAAAATTCCTGGTGGAAAGCCGGTATTGGAGTTTATACACCATATGGTGGGGCTGTCGATTGGGGAAAGGATTGGGTTGGTAAATTCAGTTTAGTTAGCCTTTCGCTACGCGCAATCTATATTCAACCTACATTAAGTTTCAAACTGACTGAAAATTTTAGTGTCGGTGGTGGTTTCGTCTATAATGTCGGTACGGTAGACCTGGAAAATTCAGTTCCTGTATTCTATCCGGATGGTCATGCAGGACTTGCAACCTTAAAGGGGACCGGTACAGGTACAGGCTATAACGTAGGTATCCACTACAATTTAGAAGATGAATTTTCCATCTCTTTAAGTTACCGCTCGAAAGTTGTCACTAAACTTAAAAATGGGGATGCAACTTTTGACGTGCCGGAATCGGTGGCAAGTAATTTTCCTGCGGGTAACAAATTCAGTGCTGAGTTACCTCTTCCATCCACTTTTGCTGCCGGAATAGCCTTCCCGCTTTCGGAAAAGCTAAAAATGGCGATCGATGCAACACTAATCAATTACGACATTTATAAGGCACTGGATTTTGACTACAAAGAAAATACGCCTGTCTTACAAGATACGCATTCGCCAAAAAATTATGATAAAGCAGGATCGATCAAAGCAGGTTTGGAGTATATTGCCTCCGACCGTTTGCAATTGCGTGTAGGAGGAGGCTATATCGCCACTCCAGTACAACAGAGCGCCTATGTTTATCCAGAAACACCAGATAACACCCGATATTTAATCTCTGGGGGTTTTACAATAAAACCATCACCAAAATTTGACGTCACAGGTTCTTTTGCTTATCAGCGCATCATGGCTCGCCAGTCAACCAATATTGAGAGCCGTCTTTCGGGGACTTATGCGACTAACATTTTTGCTCCAGGCATTGGTGTAAGCTATAAATGGTAATTAACAGCCAAATTTGACTAAGATGAAAAAAAACAAACTTTACATAGCCGCAGCGTTAGCACTTGTCGCTATTGCTTCGTGCAAACCTTCTTTGGAGGAGTATACACCTTCGGCAGGATCGCTTAATTTTTCAAAATATGTTGCCATCGGGAATTCATTGACGGCAGGATACGCAGATGGGGGACTTTATCTGGAGGGCCAAAAGGTTGCTTACCCCAACTTAATTGCCGAGCAGTTAAAACAAGTGGGTGGTGGGGAATTTAAATCGCCGTTTTTCAGTGAAGATCAAGCCAACGGTTCTGGCTACATTACCCTAACAGCACTTGTCAATGGACAGCCTGTGACGGCACCTGTTACAGATAAACTGGCCTACAGACCTGGTTCAACAAAACTATTGACGAAATATACTGATCCGGTCAATAACCTCGGTGTACCGGGTATGCGGATGGATCTTTCTATGGTAGCAGGCATGGGCTCAACTGCCGGCAATCCGTATTTCGAGCGCTTATTGCCCGACGGGGACGCCTCGAAAACGTATTTCACCTATTCAACGACACAAAACCACACCTTTTTTAGTTTTGCACTAGGCAACAACGATGCATTGGGTTGGGCAACTAATGGTGGAGTGGTCAATATGAATCCAACAACGAATCAGCCCGATCCAACAACCGTATTGACTGAAACTGCCCAATTTACAGCAATTCTCAATGGTTATGTGCAGGCGCTGACTACCGGCGGGAAAAAAGGTGTACTGGCCACCATTCCAGATGTAACCGCAACACCTTATTTTACAACGGTTACCCGTGCAGCCCTGCTGGCAGCTGTCAACGCAACAAATCCCCCTGCGCCGGTAACGAATATTTATATCGCTACGAAATCTGGAACTCGTGCAGCGACTGATCAAGATTATTTTGTACTTCCTTTCTTGTCTGCAGGACTATTGGGTAAGCCAAACGCAGCACAGATTCCATATGGTTTACGTCCCGAAAATCCTGTTGAAGACAAATACGTGCTTGATGTAAGCGAAACAGCAACAGTTGTGAAGCGGATCAACGAGTACAATGCAGCCATCAAAGCTGCTGCAGCTTCAAAAGACCTCGCTTTAGCAGACGTACATGCATTCCTAAACAATGTAAAAGGTGGTGTTCGTATCAATGGATTAGCCGTTAGTGCCAAATACATCACTGGAAATGCATTCTCTTTGGATGGCATCCACCTCACGCCAATTGGGAATGCCCTCATGGCAAACATCTTTATCAGTGCCATCAATTCTAAATATGGATCGAAGATCCCACAAGTTGACGTAGCCAAATATCGCGGTGTTAAACTGCCAGATACCGTCACAAAATAAACAGTGACCAACATACTGACAAAAGGCAGACGATTATTCGTCTGCCTTTTTTGTATATTTGTGTTGCACAGATTTTGGTTAGATCTGTTATTACCAATGATGTGCTATTCGCTAAAATTGGTGTGCAAAAAATGAATAAAATATTTTAAGATGAAAATCAAATTAAACCGTGTCAACCAGGCTGTGCATTTTGAAGCCAGCAGTGAATTATCTTCGGTCAAAGTCAACATCGATGGTTCGGAAGCGATCGGCGGCGAAGGAAAAGGTGTTCGTCCCATGGAATTGGTTTTAATGGCATTGGGTTCTTGTAGTGTCTTCGATCTCCATAGTATACTGGTAAAACAACGCCAACAAATTGACGATATCCAGGTTGAAGTGGAGGGTAAACGCCGGGAAGAAATACCACAGGTATTTACAGCTATACACATCAATTTCTTCTTAAAAGGTGAAATTGATGAGGTAAAAGCAGCTAAAGCGGCTGAACTGGCCGTTAAAAAATATTGTTCTGTACATGATATGTTGTCCGCGGGTGGTATCAATATCACGTATTCTTTGAAAATAAACTAAGAAAACACTTTTCTGACATCTGATTGTACTCCACATCAGACGTGGAGGACGCTTGCTTTTAATTCTTGCCTTATTCATTTTCTTTATGGATATAAAGTTACAGTGATATGAAGAATTTGATTTTGTAAGAATTCAACAGATTTACAGGCGGTTCTGCTCTTCTGTTTTTGCGGGCTGATTGTTACTTTTGACTTTCTGATTTCCAAAATGGTACCGCAGCGTCAGATTCACCTTTCTGGTATCCCGATAATCTTTATAAAAGTTATTTTGATCGGCATATTTGGAGGATATGGTCATTTTTTCCGTTTTAAAGATGTCCATAAACGATAGATTTACCTCAAACTTGTTTTTAAAGAATTTTCGATTTGTCATCACATAGGTACTGGAATAGCCAGTTATTTTAAATGGCCCCTGGATGGTGGGCGATGTAAAGGTATTGCCGAGCTCAAGATTCCAGCCTGCTTCTTTGCTCAAGACATAGCTGCTACTTATATTTCCGTTGCCAATATATACATCGTTCTTGTGCAGCACATCATCAGTCCCCATAAAGTAATTCTCATTGTACATTCCCTCTAGCTGCAGGTTCATTCCCCAACGTTCAGTAAACTGAAAACTCTTACCCAGGTCTATCCCTGCTCCCTGCCCCTTTTTAATGTTGGTATAATGATAAATCAGCTGGTGGTTGACATTATCCTGCAAGGCTATTTCCATATTGGGCCACTTTTCAAATCGGTAGAATAGATCAATATTCCAGTTGTTTTTGGTCCACGTCAGATTCAGGTTATGCACGATCGTAGCCCTTAAACGGGGATCTCCCTGAAAGTATGAAAAACGATTGTAGTAGGATTTTGCGGGATTGAGCCAAGAATAGGAAGGACGACTGATCCGCTTTCCATAGGAAAAACCTAACTGCTGATTTTCCGTCAAGTCATATTGCATATAAAATGTCGGGAAGAGCACAAAATAATCCTGTTTATTGATATCTTCTGGTTCTGATACAATGCCCTTCAAGTTGGTATATTCTCCTCTTAATCCTGCTTTCCAGCTCCATTTTTTCCAGGTATAGTCCAATGAACCATAAAGAGCTACATTCCGTTCTTTGTAATCAAACTCACTGCTCTTATCCGGCCTATGCTCCAACTTGCCCGATTCATCATCAGTGAACACAAGACTGTTTGTCGTTGTAACATCGCTAAATTTCCCTCCAAATTCCATCCCAAGCTGCTTTACTTTACCGGAAAAATCGACCTGTGAAGAAAAGAGCCTATTTTTATTTCCGTTGTTGCTAATAAATCGTGTATCCCTGGGTTGTTGATCCTTAAATCTCAGCGCGGTGAGCACATCCTGATTATTTGTCGAATGATGGTCTGTAAAGTAAGAAGACCAATTTATACTCCAGCTGGCGTTAAGCTTCTTAATGACCTGGAGATACATGTTCTTTGTCTCTGTAGATGACTCATGATCATTTGTCGTGAGGTAACTCGACTGTTGAATACGGTTGCTATCGTAAATGACAGTTGGCACCACGTAGGTACCGTAGGCTTTGGGGCCATAATATCCATTTAGCCCTCCGCTAACAGTCCAGGTTGAATCGGGTGTGTATTCCATCGAAAGCACATAGCTGTTCTGACTGTTATTGGTATCAAATCGATCCATCACACCTTCCCACGAGGTTTGCTCATTGGGATAATACACATAATTCGTTTCGTAACGTGCATAAGTTCCCCTTCCGAAATTATAGGTGCCCCGAACGTTGATTTTTTCATTTCTATAATACTGGGTCAGCCCAAACAGTTGCTTCCAGGTACTGCTTTTCTCGGCCAACGCAACCGCCGAACCCCGATATCCATAGAGGTTCGATTTGGAAAGTTTAATATTGATAATGGTACTGCCCTCGGCTTCATATTTTGCAGGTGGGTTGGTAATGACCTCAATCGATTGGACATCGCTGCCCGCCGTATTCTCGAGATAGGTTTTCAATTCCTCCCCCGTGAGCATAACTTTTCGTTCATTAATCAATACAACAATATTTTTGCTCCCACGGACCATTAAATCTGAGCCATTTGCCATCACTAATGGCGTCCGTTTCAAAATGTCCCAACTGTTGAGCGCCGAAAGATTAGAATGCTGCACGTTAAATTCCAGGCGGTCCAACTTGCGGATCAATCTCGGCGCCCGCCCGACAACCTGTGCTTCTTCGAGTACTTTTGATTCGGGAATAAGTTCAAGTATCAGAGGGCGAGCAATGGTGTCGCTACGGAAAAAGTGCTCCTGAGGTCTAAAGTTAAGATAAGTGGACCGTAGATAATAGCTGCCAGAATGATCCAGCGACAGCATAAACGTTCCAAGATGGTCAGTTTTCACTTCACGGATAGCTTGATAGTTACTATCCAATAGCATAACGGTTGCACCTGCTAATACAATTTTGTTTGTATCCTGCACTTGTCCCCCGATCTTTGTCTGTGCTGAAAGCACTAAAGGGAAAGCGAGAAAAAATAGGATTGATTTCATGTACAAATAATTAGTCTTTAATTTCATTAGCGCATACCTGGATTGTTATATCCATTAGCTGTGCTGTCAAACGCATGCTTTTTTGTGGTTATCCGCATTTGACAGTCACTGAACTTTTACACGCTTCCGATGGCTCAAAATTGTCCATCTCCGTAGTAAATAATGGTTAATGAAGGGTTAATACTGCGTTAAGGTATATTATATTGGCCTTCAGCAGTTATATTTGTGTATGGAATTGAAACCCAAAAATTATAGTGTTCTCTTTACATTATTTTTTGCTGTACTGATCGGCATTCAGGGCTATCAATTGTACAACACCTATCAGCTCAAACAGCGCGATATTTTTGCAACAGTAAAAAGCAAACTGAACAAATCTCCCAAAATTGACAGTCTTTTTGATGATGATTTAATGAGCAAGGACATCGCCAGAGACTACTACATCAAATTGGTTAAAAATGAGATAACAGCTCAACAGCTTAAAGGACTATATCATGCCAATGCGCATAAAACATCCGGGAAGCTCACACGCTATGTCGACAGTCTATTTCAACCACTGGGTATGGATGTTATCCTAAAAAAGGAGATCTTGGGTATTTATTTTAGAAACTTTAACAAGCAGATTGCTGATGGCCCCATTACGGTTTACACCACACAGGGAAATTTCCGACGACCTGTTGAACTTTCTTCCAGTGAATGGATAACGGAAAAAACCGAAACACAGAAAATTGAAGAGAGCATCCAAAGCAAGGAAATCTTATACACCTTTTTAGTCCATAGAAGGAGCTCTTTTGAGGTAACCAATCTCCACTGGATATTATTCAAAGAACTTACCTCCCTCCTGTTGAGCACCTTATTTATATTGGCCGCCTTTCTTTGGCTTTTTTATAGAACCATTCAAAATCTCAAAAAACAGCAGAAGCAGATCACCGTGCTTCACGACGTGGTTGACAATGTATCGCATGAACTTAAAACCCCTATTGCAACCTTAAAAATTGCCGCTAAGACACTTCGAAAATCGACAGGTGAAAATATTATAACGGTCATTGAGCGGCAAGTCAATCGCCTGGAACACACCCTTGCCCCACTGGCCGAAGACCTGAAACCATCGGGTCATCCTCCTGTTACCACGATGGAACTCCAAGCGATTTTCAATGATTTTCAATTGACGAACCCGGCCATTGCATTTGAAACAAGTCCATTGCCTGAAGGGAAATTATGCTTGGGCCTCAGCGATGCAACAACATTATTTCAGAATCTCATGAACAATGCTGTAAAGTATGGCGCGAAATGGCTTAAAGTTCATTTTGAGCAAAAGAAAAATAAGCTTTCAATTTACGTACAAGACAATGGTGATGGCATGGAGGAGTGCGAACTCCCTTATATTTTCGACAAGTTTTACCGTATCCAAAAAAACAATATACACGACACCAAAGGATTGGGAATTGGCCTTTTCCTTGTTAAAAAAATCGTGGATCGTTATCAGGGACAGCTTACAGTAACTAGTAAGCCTGGTGTAGGTACTACGTTTAAAATTCAATTGCCGCTCGTTGCTATTCCATCATAAGGTAGTGTAATCAGCTAGAGGGATGGCATTTAGCCGTAGATTAGTAGTTTAGATGAACGACTGAATATAAAAAATGAACAAATTACTCCTCGTTGAAGATGACGCTGATTTTGGCTTTATGCTCAAGCAATATCTTGAGCTGTCTGCATTTGTCGTAGATTGGATGGCGCAGCCTCAGGATCTTACGGAAAATTTTCAGCAGCTAGCCAGCTACGACCTGGTTATACTGGACGTGATGCTTCCTCAAATCAGCGGTTTTAGTCTGGCCAAAGAAATTAATGCCCTGCATCCCGCATTACCGTTTATCTTTTTAACCGCCAAAGAACAAAAGATCGACAAGCTTACGGGACTAAAAATCGGTGCTGATGATTATGTTACCAAACCTTGCGACCCTGAAGAACTCTTGCTTCGCATACAGAATATATTAAAACGAAATCAGAAAAATAGTACGCCAAGATCGATTGTCCTCGGGACGTATGTATTTCACCCTGAACAGTTAGTATTAAGCCATGCACAAGGTCAGTTTAAGCTCACCGAGCGCGAAGCACAACTGCTCCTATTTCTATGGCAACACAGGGGCCAGCTTGTCACCCGTGAAGATATTCTTGAAAAGGTATGGGGAAATGCAGATTTCTTTACTGGTAGGAGCATGGACGTGTTTATTACCCGGATCCGCAAATACTTAAGCCTCGATCCCAATCTGAGCATTAATTCCAATAGAGGTGTTGGATTTACCATCCATTTGTGACGATTATCCGGCTATTTCGTCTTTCCTTTTGTTCCATAATTTCTCTGCCCAACGGCCGACGAACCAGAAGGACACGGCCAAAATTAAAAAGAACACGGCTCGATTGATGTTGTCCCAGAGGTATTCCACATAACGTGTGTAGATATTGAGCACTAAAAATACAAACCCAACTTCTCTGCTCACATTGTCTTTCGCCTTTAAACCATAGACGACCAAAAATACAGATACCGCAGTTGACAATATCCCCCAATAGAACATATGGTATTGACGTACGGCGGTCCATTCATAAAAATCAGCATAATTCCCAAAAATAGAGAGTGTCCATAAGGATACCATCAGGT
Organism: Sphingobacterium sp. UBA5996; assembly: GCF_002429765.1. Lineage (NCBI taxonomy): Bacteria > Pseudomonadati > Bacteroidota > Sphingobacteriia > Sphingobacteriales > Sphingobacteriaceae > Sphingobacterium > Sphingobacterium sp. UBA5996. The sequence continues at coordinate 52,660 of NZ_DJAS01000003.1, read as the reverse complement.
AGATCAATCCGACAATATAACTGATGGGCTGAAAGACTTGCAGCTGTGCGAACCGGGGTTGAGCCCAAACGGCCAGTGCAGTGATCAGTGTCCCAAAAATGGTGAACCGAAGGGGATAATTCATTCCCCAAAACTTGAATCCCCAATTGCTATGGTAAGCTGTTTCGGTGGCAAACCATACCCCTAGCGCCAAAAGCATAAATGTCCAGATGAGCTTACTATCAAGCTTAACAGCAAGGAAGCCATAAATCGCCACGGAAAGCAAAAATAAAAGCGAGTAGTGCATGGTATCTTTATCCAATACCTTACCCATGAATCCGATACAGGCTGCTGTAGCAAAAACTCCAATCAGCATCATGGTTTCGGTGGATAAATTTTTATAAGGATAGCGTTTCTTATAGCGAAACCCCAGGGTATAGAACAATACGGCCACGGCAGCAAAAAAGAAACAAAATAAGATATTTGGCGCTTCGTAAAGGGTATCCACAAAGGCTAGGAATGACGCATCGGTAAACAGCGAAAAAACAGCGAATACCAAAGATGCCAGTGCAATCCAAAAGGCATACCGAGCCAGTTGTCCCCAATCAAAACTTTTCACGTCTAAACTCTCCATCAGCTCGTTCGCTTTTTGCTCATCCAATAAGTTCTCTTTCTTCCAGAATTGGACAATATCATCGATCGATTGCTTTTCTTGTTTGCTGACGTCGTATTTTCGCATACATTTAGATTTACGGTGCAAGGTACATTATTTTTTTAAATCACTTGTATATCACATTTTGTTCCAAAAGTCAGATCGGCTCGCATAATTCCTTTAAAATCTGTAATTTTGCATGTTTTGCATTTAATCCCTCACAAAGGGACCTTAAGGAGTTTTCATGGCAATAAAAAGAAGTCCAGATTTGGGCGAACAAAGTGAAGTTCAGGTATTTGGAGCGCGTGCGCACAATTTAAAAAATATAGATGTTTCTTTTCCAAGAAATGAATTGGTTGTAATTACAGGTTTAAGCGGAAGTGGAAAGTCATCTTTGGCTTTTGACACCATTTATGCCGAGGGACAACGCCGCTATATGGAGACATTCAGTGCGTATAGCCGCCAGTTTTTGGGTGGTATGGAACGTCCGGATGTGGATAAGATATCGGGCTTAAGTCCGGTAATCTCCATTGAACAGAAAACAACCAGCAAAAACCCCAGGTCTACTGTTGGAACGATTACTGAAGTGTATGATTTTATGCGTTTACTTTTTGCCCGTGCTGGAGAAGCCTTCTCTTATGTGACCGGAAAAAAGATGGAGCGCATGTCGGACGATCAGGTCATTGAACGCATTCTGACTGAATTTGAAGGACAGGCTTTAAATATCCTGGCACCTGTGGTCAAAGGGCGTAAGGGTCACTATCGGGAATTGTTCGAACAAATCCGCAAGCAAGGTTATGTGAAGGTGCGTGTGGATGGGGAAATATTGGATCTTGTGCCAAAAATGCAGGTTGACCGGTATAAAATACACGATATTGAAATCGTTGTAGATCGTCTAAAAGTAGAGCGTGAAGATAAAAAGCGCTTACAGACCTCGGTCATGCAGGCGATGAAAACCGCAAAAGGAATCATCAAAGTCTCTAACAAGGATAATCAGGAGCAATTTTATAGCCGTTACCTCATGGATGCGGAATCGGGCATTTCGTATGATGAGCCACAGCCCAATACGTTTTCATTCAATTCCCCCTATGGCGCTTGTCCCACGTGTGATGGTTTAGGCTATATTTTTGAAATTGACAAGCATGCGGTTATTCCGGACAAAAAGCTAAGCATTCAAAAAGGCGGTTTAGCTCCTCTGGGCCCCACACGTGAAAACTGGACTTCGGAAGTCTTGAAAGCTGTCGCTAAAAAATTGGATTTTACCATTACAACGCCGCTTGAAAAACTCAATGAAGAACAGATTGATCAGCTTTTGTTTGGAAATAAAGAAGAGCCTATCGTTGTCACGGTTTCTTATGGCAGTTATGGCACGCGTGAATATCGCGTTGAATTTGAAGGCATCTTTAAGATGCTGGAGGAATTTTCGGGAAAATCGTCCGATGAAGCCCCTTCGTTAGATGATTTCAGAACAAAAGTTACCTGTCCTACATGTGCGGGTGCACGATTGAAAAAAGAATCTTTACATTTCAAAATTGCCGATAAGAATATTCATGAACTTGCTACGATGGATATTACTTCCATCAAAGAATGGTTTGACCAGGTAGAAAGTAAACTTGATGAACGCCAGCTTATTATTGCAACAGAGATCTTAAAGGAAATACGTGCGCGTTTGGGTTTCTTGCTGGATGTAGGCTTAAATTACCTGACCTTGGACCGTACGGCTAAGACGCTTTCAGGTGGTGAGGCACAACGCATCCGTCTGGCCACACAGATTGGTTCCCAATTGGTGAATGTACTTTACATTCTGGATGAACCGAGTATCGGCCTGCATCAGCGGGACAACGAACGACTGATCAATGCACTCAAAAACCTACGCGATATTGGTAATTCGGTGCTTGTGGTAGAACATGATAAAGACATGATCCTACATGCCGACCATGTTATCGACATGGGACCTGCTGCGGGAGTTCATGGTGGTACGGTGGTTGCCGAAGGCACACCCAAGGAAATTTTAAAATCAGACTCCCTCACGGCGGCTTATCTCAACGGAACAAAAGCGGTGAAAATCCCTGAAAAACGCCGTACGGGCAATGGAAAAACTTTGTCGTTACGAGGAGCAACAGGGCATAACTTGAAGAATCTATCGGTCTCTTTTCCTTTAGGAAAGCTTATTGTGGTGTCCGGTGTTTCGGGTTCGGGCAAATCCAGCTTGATTACAGGCACGTTATACCCGATTTTGAATAAACATTTTTTCAGGGCAAAAGCAACTCCACTTCCCTTCAAAAAAATTGAAGGGTTAGAACATATTGACAAAGTTATCGAGATCGATCAAAGTCCTATCGGTCGTACACCGCGATCTAACCCGTCAACGTACACAGGTGTATTCTCGGATATCAGAACCTTGTTTGTCCAGTTGCCTGAAGCAAAAATCAGGGGCTATAAGCCCGGGAGATTCTCCTTCAATGTGAAAGGTGGTCGTTGTGAAACCTGTCAGGGAGCCGGACTAAAGGTCATCGAGATGAATTTCCTTCCTGATGTGCAGGTTCCTTGTGAAACCTGTCACGGAAAACGCTATAACCGAGAAACTTTGGAGGTACGCTATAAAGGAAAATCCATTTCCGATGTTCTCGATATGAGCATCAACGATGCGGTAGATTTCTTCGAAAATGTACCGAGTATCTACCGAAAGATTAAAACACTGCAGGATGTCGGTTTGGGTTACATCACCTTAGGTCAGTCGTCGACAACCTTATCGGGAGGTGAGGCTCAGCGGGTAAAATTGGCTACTGAACTTTCTAAAAAAGATACTGGAAATACATTTTATATCCTTGACGAACCGACTACCGGCCTTCACTTTGAAGATGTAAATGTACTGATGGGTGTGATCAATCGTTTAGTGGACCGTGGAAATACGGTATTGATCATCGAGCACAACCTTGATGTTGTTAAATCGGCAGACTGGGTGATTGATATTGGTCCTGAGGGTGGTAAAGAAGGGGGCCAGGTCTTATTTGAGGGAACGCCTGAAAACTTAATTAAAAATAATAAAAGCGAAACGGCACGTTTCTTAAAGCTGGAGATGTAATGTCGCTGGAGATGTAATGTCATTGAAACGGAGGACCGTTGTTCCTATTCCGGACATGGGTAATACACGCTGTATCTGACCGCCGTTAAATTGTGCATAAGCAATTCGATAGCGTATATGCAATAATTATGTCGGTTTTGCAGTTTGTTTTAGTATGTCAATAAGGTATCATTTACAGCCAGTTCATTGGTATAAGTGAACGCTTTAAAGGCTTTTATTTTAAAGAAACAAGTGGAACGTCCATTTGATTTTCATCCGTGTTTATACGCTGTAAATATGGATATTTCGTAACTTTGTATTATATGTCGGATATTATTCAATTACTTCCAGATAATGTTGCTAATCAGATTGCGGCTGGAGAAGTGGTGCAGCGACCAGCGTCTGCCATTAAAGAATTGATTGAGAATGCTATTGATGCTGGAGCTGACAAAATAAAACTTATTGTTAAAGACGCAGGCAAGTCATTGATTCAGGTCATTGACAATGGCTGCGGCATGAGTGTGACTGATGCCCGCCTTTGCTTTGAACGGCACGCAACATCAAAAATTCGTAAGGCTGAAGACTTATTTGCAATCCGAACAATGGGTTTCCGTGGTGAAGCAATGGCATCCATTGCTGCGATAGCACAGGTCGAACTCAAAACACGCCGCTTCGAAGATGAGCTAGGGACAGTTGTTGAGATAGAAGGATCAAAAGTTGTCAACCAATACCCGGAAGCTGTTGCTGCCGGAACAAATATTTTAGTAAAAAATCTTTTTTACAATATTCCTGCACGGCGGAACTTCTTAAAGAGTAACTCCGTAGAAATGCGTCATATTATTGATGAATTTCAACGTATAGCCTTATCCAATCCGCAGATTTTCCTGACCTTGCACAGCGACGGAAATGAAATTTATCATTTGCCCGCGGAAACGCTCAAACAGCGTGTTGTCCATATTTTCGGAAACAATTACAATCAGCGCCTTGTTCCTGTCGAAGAGGACACATCCATCATCAAGGTAGAAGGTTTCGTTGGGAAACCCGAGTTTGCAAAGAAAACTCGGGGTGAACAGTTTTTCTTTGTCAACAAACGCTTTGTACGTGATCCTTATCTGCATCATGCTGTGATGAATGCTTATGAGGATATTTTACAAGCCGAAACATTCCCTTTCTATGTCTTATTTATCGACATAGATCCTGCGCGAATCGATATCAATGTACACCCCACGAAAACCGAAATCAAGTATGAAGACGATAAGGCCATTTACGCCATTATCCGTTCAGCAGTAAAAAGATCACTGGGGCGGTACAATATCATGCCATCTTTGGATTTTGAACAGGAAACAAGTTTCACCAATCTCATTACAAAAAAGGCATTGGATGAAATTATCGTTCCAACAGTAACTTTCAATCCGGACTTCAACCCATTTGATACGGACAAATCAAAATCCAGTTCGAGCTATACCCGATCAGAAAGCTATGCTGAAGGGCTTACCAAGAAAACGGGCGGGATTCCGAGCAACTGGGATTCCCTCTATCAAATTGTCGAAAAAGAGGAGTCCGTCCAGCTGCCGTTGCATAGAAAATCTGAGTTGGATGCCGATGGTCCACAGGTAATTCAAGTCGAAGATAAATCATCATCGAAGCTCTTTTTCCAGCTGCATAATAAATATATTGTTTCGCAGATTCACTCTGGATTTATTCTGATCGACCAGCAGGCAGCGCACGAACGTATTCTTTTCGAACAGTTTCTTACGCAGCTGGATCAACATAAAGGTCTGAGTCAGCAAAGTTTGTTTCCGCAGACGTTAGATCTGAATGCTGCAGATAATGAATTGATGAGAGATCTCCTGGAGGACATCAATGGCTTGGGCTTTCAAATTCGTGAATTTGGAAAAAATTCCTATATTATTGACGGAATCCCTGCAGACTTAGGAACAGGATTCGATGAAATAAAGATGATTGAGAAAATATTGGAAGATTATAAAAACAATCAATCTGAGTATAAGCTAGCTAAGCGCGAAAATCTTGCCAAGAGCCTTGCCCGCAATGCCGCCATTAAACCGGGCACTGTATTGGACAACACGGCTATGGCAGAGCTGGTGGATAAGCTTTTCGCCTGTCACTCGCCCAATATCTCCATTTATGGAAATCCTGTAATTGTAACATTTACATTGCAAGAATTAGCGGAAAAATTTGGTAAAAACTAGAAGATAAAATATATGTTTCCACAATTAACACCTGTTATCAAGAATTTATTGATCATCAATATTGTATTTTATATTGGATCGCAAATTGTACCTGTAGCATATGATTATCTTGCGGTCTATTATCCAGACTCGCCTTATTTTAAAATCTGGCAGGTAGTCACGCACATGTTTATGCATGATAAAAAAAGTATTACCCATATCTTCTTCAATATGTTTTCGCTGGTCATGTTTGGGCCAATGATTGAGCAGGTACTTGGATCGAAACGTTTTTTAAATTTCTATATGGTATCCGGAATCGGTGCGTGGTTTCTTTATACCGCAGTGAATGGTTTACAACTCTACAATGCAACGGGTTCTTTTGCCCCCCTCCATGGTATGAATGGGAACGAGCTTATCTCATTGGCAAATACCGGGAATAATGAAGCCCTAACTTATCTTATTCCAATGCTGGGTGCGTCAGGGGCGATCTATGGTGTTCTATTGGCATTTGCCTACCTTTTCCCAAACATCCCACTGCAATTTTTGTTTATTCCTGTACCAGTCAAAGCGAAGTATATGATCGGTGGATTTATCCTCATCGAAATTTATATGAGCTTATCTCGACCGGGAGATTCGGTGGCTCACCTGGCTCACGTCGGAGGAGCACTATTCGGCTATCTACTCCTTAAGCTGTGGAAGATTAGAAAGGGAATTTATTAATATCGTGCGAAATGAATAACATCGGACTAAAAGATTTTTGGAGACAAACCTATAAAACTGGATCACCAGTACCGTTAGTAATTAGTATTCAGGCATGTTTGTTTGTCCTCATCTATTTTTTGGATCTACTCTTTGAATTACAGATCGTTTCGCAGAGCTTGCTGGAACCTTTAGTGAGAGGATTAAGCCTTCCAAGTAGCTTTTCCCGTTTTCTCGAACAGCCATGGTCTTTGTTTACATCGAATTTTGTCTATGTCAAACTTTGGACTATACTCTTCGAGAGTTTATGGCTTTATTGGGTCGGCCAGATTTTCTTCACTTTCTTGAACAAAAGGCAATTTCTATTTATTTATATCACCTCCTGGCTATTTGGTGGTATCCTATATGTGGGGTTCGGCTCGCTTCTTCCGATCTCCAGCGAGCTACAGCTCATGGGAGGTGCGCTTCCTTTGGCGGCGGTATTGGCGGCCATTGTCACTTTAGTTCCCAAGTACGAATTACGTTTATTGCTCATAGGTAACATCAAGCTAAAATTGGTGGCCATCATTTATTTTGGACTGGAATTCCTTGCACTCACCATGACAAACCGGCCCGCGGCCATTTCCTATTTTGCCGTTATTTTGTTCGGAATGGGATTCACCTATGCATTAAAATCGGGGATGGACTGGTCCACAATATTCCAGAAAAAACAAAATAAGCCTGCAAAAATGAAAGTCGTTGTAGGCAACAACATACAGACAAATCGGAAACATCGTTATGACTTGCCCAATCAGGCCGAAATCGATGCTATTTTAGATAAAATTTCTATTTCTGGCTACGACAGTCTAACAAATCCCGAAAAAGAAACGCTCTTTAGGGCAAGCAATAGTGGTGATAAGGTTGATGGATAGAAGGACATTTTTAAGAAGAAAACTGGGGTTTATAAGTAAAACAATGTTCCTGGCGAATATGCTTGCGATCATTGCCTTGCTGATGAGCTATTCAGCGACTTTCATCAATCCTAAATCCTTTTGGCCTATAGCCTTTATGGGGTTAGGCTACTTTCCTATACTTATTATAAACATTTGTTTTATTTTCTATTGGCTACTGCGGAAGCGAAAAATCGCTTTTTATTCACTCGTAACGATCCTCATTGGATGGCCTTTTCTAACTAAACACTGGAATATTCGCAAAGAGAATGCCCCCGTCTCGTCGGAAACACGTACACTGCGCATCATGACCTTCAATGCACATTTATTCAAAAAGGTAAACGATGAGAAAAAAAACTTTAAAGCCGATGTTGTTCGCATTATCGACAGTATATCTCCAGATGTGATCTGTTTTCAGGAATATATAAGTAAAATTAAAGGAAAGCACGTTTTCTCGGAAGAGTTTAAAGATAAGCTCGGCTACGATTACTTTTTCTTTGAACCAAGCTCTAAAAATGATTACGAGGCCTATGGAATGGCTGTCCTTTCACGATTCCCGATTTATGATTCAGGCACTATAAGAGACAACGATTACGGGATCAATCGCATAAGTTATGTCGATGTTAAAAAACAGGATACTTTGATTCGCATCTACAATATACATCTCCGTTCTTTTGCGCTTCAAAATGAAGACAAAGAGTTTATTCAGAATTTATCCAATACTAATGAGTTGGATAATTCAAGAACACGTAGACTGAGTCGCAAACTGAAGAATGCCTTCGAACTGAGGAGTGAACAGGCACATTCGTTAAAGAAGCATATGAATGAATGTCAATATCCTTATATTGCCGTAGGTGATTTCAATGATACACCAATGAGCTACTCGGTCAATCTGATTGGAGATGGTTTGTACAATGCGTTTAAGGAGAAAGGCAATGGTTGGGGTGTGACGCATCATGCCCTTTTACCGATCTTTCAGATTGATTATATTTTTGCAAGTCAGAAATTTGAGGTGATGAACTATCAGATCGTCAAAAAGAAATTATCAGATCACTACCCGGTATGGTCTGATCTTAGGCTTAAACCTTAGGCATCTGATAACCTAATGTTTTAAGTCCTATTTCAATAAATTTATCTCTTCTATTTTTGATTTTATAGTAGGCTTCACGGCCGAAATAATAGCGTCCTACTAATGCTTCGATATCGGATTGAATGATATCATGTAAATTTTTAGCTTCTCTGGACGTCACCGAAATACGCTTTTGGCTATTGAGATATGAAATAAATAAATCAAATTCTGCCGCTGGCAAATGGTAGCCGCTTATAAAATTCTCGATAGAATATGCGGGCAGCTGTTTTGTGAATCGATCATAAACAAACTCTTCGATTGCATTGGAATGGAAAATCTCGCGATATTTGGAGCTGGTTTCATTGGTATCAATGGGGATAGTCACATCGGGAAGGATACCGCCACCACCAAAGACAAGCTTTCCTTTGCTGGTTGTAAACATTTCTTTTTGGCTGAATTCGGTATCCATGGTCCAAAGATCGAAGCCTGTCATGTATTTTGCTGCATCAAAATTTGCGCGTGTATATTTTCGTTGAATACATCTTCCGAGTGGCGTATAGTAACGTGCCACGGTCAAATTGATTGCCGAACCGTCTGAAAAATCAAATTGCTCTTGTACCAAACCTTTGCCATAGGACCGACGCCCCACAATTGTAGCCCGATCCAGGTCCTGAAGAGCGCCGCTAACAATTTCGCTTGCCGAGGCTGTGCTTTCGTTGATCAGCACAATGACACGGCCGTCGCCAAACTCCCCAGCTTTCTCGGAATAGAAATCCTGACGTGGCTCATTGGCCCCTTCGGTATACATTAACAGTCTTTTTTCCTGAAAAAATTGCCCCGCTAGATCAATTGCCGTGTGCACAAATCCACCACCATTATTACGTAAATCTAAAATAAGATCCTGCGCTCCACTTTTTCGTAAGTCAATGAGTGACTGCCTGAATTCGTCTGCTGTCTTATGTCCAAACCTTCGAATTTTAACATAAGCTGTTTTGGGAGCGATCATATAGGATGCATCTAAGCTTGAAACATTGACCTGATCACGGATCACTTTTATTGGATTGCTCAATACCACTCCATTACGCTGAATGGAAATCAATACCGCTGTTCCTTTCTTTCCACGGATCAGTTTTTCTATTTCATTTTCGGTCACTTTTCTTCCGACAAGGTCCTTATTTCCGATCTTTAAAATGCGGTCACCAATACGCATTCCTGCTTTCTCAGCAGGGCCTGCAGCAACCATTCCAACAACGAGGAGGGTATCTTTCAAACGAAAATATTCTACTCCAATACCGTCAAATGTTCCTTCAAGTGTCTCCTGCTTGGCCTGCACTTGATTTGGTTTCAAAAATGAGGAAAAAGGGTCTAAGCGAGAAACTACATGCTCAATGGCTTCGTCCTGAACGGTGTCTATACTGACATTATCGACGTAATTTTCGGCAATTAATTGAATGAGATATTGCAATTTATCCGAGTTACCGTTGGAGCGTAAGCTAGAAAAAGTTGTTTTTTGATTACTTCCTTGCTCTTCAGCATAATTTTGTCCCAACAGCAAGCCGAGAAGCAATACCGCAGCATATGTAGCGGCTACAAAAATATTTCTTTTAATACTTTTTTGCATGGGAAATCTTCCTGAATTATCGAAGAAGAGAAAAATTATTCAACATTCATTACCTGATCAAAAATAATAAGTTTATTCGGTTAAACGAGTACGTGACCATATTTTTACATTAAAAATAAAAAACCGTACTATGGTCTAGGACAGCCTGTCAGTGCCATTCGTCCGTTCAATTCCATCCCCACATCTCTTCGATCGCTCGAAGAGCAAGCCGTAGGGACTTTCTCACTCTTTTCCTCAAAACAGTACTATGCCTGTAATTTAACTTGCAAATCCGCGTAAATTTATCTTAGTTTGAGTCGAAAACGATTCAACTGGTATGCACGAAATCGAACCTTATTACAATTGGCGGGATTATTACATTGCCGCTGACGATGAACAATCGCCCTTCTATGGCACCATCTATAGCGAATTTGATTTTGACAAACAGATCTATAATTTTCTCCTCCATCCGCAATGGGATGAATTTGGTTCGCTTACTTTATATTTAAAAATACTGTTTGTAGACTATGAGAAACAATATTGCATTATCGAACTGATTGGTGAATGGAATGATGCCATCTACAATGATATCATGTTATTCAAGCGAGAAATTATTGATGTATTGATCAGTCAAGGTATCAAATATTTTATTGTAATCGGCGAGAATGTGCTGAATTTCCATGCTTCAGACGACTCGTATTATGAGGAGTGGTTTCAGGATATTGAGGATGGCTGGATTGCAGGCATTGGTTTCCGTGAACATGTTATCGAAGAGTTCCAACAACAGAATATAGATTATTACATTAATTTTGGAGGGGGGTTGAATACACTTGCTTGGCGAACATTAAAACCGAAACAGGTATTCTACCATGTGAATGAATCCTTGACAAAACGTCTTGGTTTTTAAGATTTGCTTATTGGGAGTTTTATTCTTAATCCTTGTTCTTTACTGTATTATCCTGTAACTTTGTGATTGATGTATTATGCGCTTAGCGCATGTACTTTTAATTTTACGTTTTACTTATACTTACATACTATGTCATTCAGAATTGAAAAAGACACGATGGGTGAAGTTCAAGTACCTGCAGACAAATACTGGGGTGCACAGACAGAGCGTTCACGCAACAACTTTAAAATCGGGCCGGCAGCTTCCATGCCACACGAAATCGTCGCAGGCTTTGCCTATTTAAAGAAAGCAGCAGCTTATGCTAACCACGAGCTGGGCGTATTATCTGTGGAGAAACGGGATGCCATCGCTGCAGTATGTGATGAGATCTTAGCGGGCAAATTGGATGATCAATTTCCACTGGTTATCTGGCAGACAGGTTCGGGCACGCAATCCAATATGAACGTGAATGAGGTTGTCGCAAACCGTGCACAAGTGTTGGCTGGACATAAAATCGGTGAAGGCGAGCCTGTGTTAAAAGCAAATGATGACGTAAACAAATCACAATCATCGAATGACACTTTCCCTACCGGAATGCATATCGCGGCTTACAAAGCTGTTGCAGAAGTTACCATTCCAGGCGTAGAAAAATTGCGTGACACCTTGGCTAAAAAAGCGGAGGAGTTTAAAAATGTAGTTAAAATTGGCCGTACACACTTAATGGATGCTACTCCGTTAACGTTAGGTCAGGAGATTTCAGGATATGTTGCTCAATTGAACCATGGTTTGAAAGCTTTGAGAAATACACTTTCGCATTTATCTGAACTTGCATTGGGTGGTACTGCTGTCGGTACAGGATTGAATACGCCAAACGGTTATGACGTAGTGGTTGCAAAATATATCGCTGAATTTACAGGGCTTCCTTTCGTCACCGCTGAAAACAAATTCGAGGCATTGGCTGCTCATGACGCAATTGTTGAAACTCACGGAGCATTAAAGCAGTTGGCTGTAGCCTTAAATAAAATAGCAAACGATATCCGTATGTTGGCTTCTGGACCACGCTCTGGTATCGGTGAAATCTTGATTCCTGAAAACGAACCAGGATCATCGATTATGCCAGGTAAAGTTAATCCGACACAATGTGAAGCATTGACTATGGTGGCGGCTCAGGTGATGGGTAATGACGTTGCAATCACCATTGGTGGAACACAAGGCCATTACGAATTGAACGTGTTTAAACCATTGATGGCGGCGAATTTCTTGCAATCGGCACGCCTATTGGGTGATGCTTGTGTTTCATTTGAAGAGCATTGTGCTGCAGGTATTGAGCCAAACTACAAGCGCATCAAAGAATTGGTTGACAACTCATTGATGTTGGTAACAGCGCTAAACACAAAAATTGGTTATTACAAATCTGCAGAAATTGCTCAAACAGCACATAAAAACGGGACTACGCTGAAAGAGGAAGCGGTACGTTTGGGTTACGTAACTCCTGAAGATTTTGACGCTTGGGTAAAACCAGAAGATATGGTTGGAAGTTTAAAATAAGCTGTGACTTTTATTTCAATTAAAAATATAAAAAGAAAAACATACCTACTGGCTGTTGTCATAGGTATGTTTTTCTTTTCTAATGCCTGTAAATTCAATTCGGATATGCAGAGTGAGGGCGCCCCTTTTTTGCAGGGAGAGTGGGTTCAGGATAGTATTCCAGGACAGCAGCAGATGATGCAATATACGTTGACCGATTTCAAGTTCACTTGCGACTCTGTTTATGCGACCATGCATGTCAACAATAAAGTACAAACAATCCCGGATAGCTGTTACAAAAACGGTTCCTGGACGGAACATGCAAAGGGGATCTATGTTTTGCGCGGAGACTCTATCCTTGTGGATGGCATTTACACGAAAGCTAATGGCAAGCAGAAGATTTCTGGCTGCTATCTTTCCGGCCAGTATATCCCCCGGTTTAAAGTCGTATACCATGCTGCTGATTCGGTCGTGCTGGAAAGCAGATTAGATCAACGTCAGATCATCTTAAGAAAAACTAAAAATATTACTTGTGTCCCTCAAAAAAGGTATCAGTAGTTTTTAGTACAATCTATTTATTATCTTCGTACCATTATCGTACAACCTCAACCTTAAAACACAATGAACAAAGGAATTATTTCTTTGGCATTTGGCGGACTTGCCATCGGAATGACCGAATTCACGATGATGGGAATTTTGCCGGATATTGCCCAAGATCTTCATATCGAGATCCCTACAGCCGCCCATCTGATTGCACTCTATGCACTAGGTGTTGTTGTCGGTGCCCCTACATTAGTACTATTTACGGGTAAATATCCTCCAAAGAAGGTATTGCTGTTTTTAATGCTGCTATTTTTTATCTTTAATGGCCTTTTTAGCATCGCACCGGGACAGTTTTTGATCAGTCTCTCCCGGTTTATGGCTGGACTTCCGCATGGTGCTTTCTTTGGTGTCGGTTCTGTCGTTGCGGCCAGACTGGCTCCAAAAGGAAAAGAAGCGCAGGCTATCTCCATTATGTTTACGGGAATGACGATTGCTAATTTAGCGGGCGTACCATTGGGCACCTACCTGGGTCATCATTATTCCTGGCGTTTGACTTATGGGATCATCAGCATACTGGGATTAATCACTTTTGCCGCGATTTATGTCTGGATGCCAAAAATTGAAGCCGCGAAAGGAAATAATATTTTTAGCCAACTCAACTTCTTCAATAAAAAAATTGCCTGGCTGTTAATGGCAATCATCGCCATTGGTACCGGTGGTCTTTTTGCCTGGATCAGTTACATCGCCCCATTAGTGACCAATGTATCGGGCATCGCTGCTGATCGCGTACCACTAATTATGATTCTGATCGGCGTTGGTATGTTTTTTGGAAACCTTATTGGTGGTAAATTAGCCGACACCATTTCACCAACCAAAGCAGCTATCGCGAGCTTTTCAGCCATGGCGCTTTGCCTTGTGATGGTTTATTTTATATCGCCTTTGGAATGGACAGCTTACCCGTTAGCATTTATCACCGGATTAGTGTCGTTTACCATTGGTTCACCGACCCAGCTCATGCTGATCCGTGCTTCGAAAGAGGCCGCCACGTTGGCGGCAGCAGGTGGTCAGGCTGCCTTTAACCTCGGAAATACCTTGGGAGCATTTTTAGGTGGAATTCCAATAACCTTGGGTTTGGCGTATAATGCGCCGTCACTTGTTGGCGTGGGCATGGCGACCATTGGAGCACTCCTAACCTTCCTTTATTTGAAAGTCTACGACAATAAACGCTAGTAAAAAATAGCAAAATCAAATGGCGCGAACCAGTTATATCAGTGTACTACGTATTGTGGCGATATTGCTCGTTATCTTGATTCATTCCTCTTCAGGTTATCTGAATAGTAATGAATTTCAGTCATTCGATTGGAAATATGCCAATTGGCTTAACAGCTTTTCGCGCTTTGCAGTACCGCTGTTTGTCATCATCTCAGGCGCCCTGCTTTTACAGAAAGACGAAAGCACGGGCGAATTTTATCGAAAACGTCTGTTAAAAATTGTTCCGCCCTTTCTTTTTTGGAGTATCGTTTATCTGGTCTACTATTTCATTCGTTACATTGATTTTGACTACATCGGTTTTCCACAAGTTATCAACATTGTGTTAATTCGCTTAAAATCAGGAACCAATGCCCACCTATGGTATCTATATATGATCCTTGGCCTCTACCTGGCAGTTCCTTTTATCCGTAAAATTGTAGGCAACTGCAGTAAAAAAGAAATCGAGATCTTTTTGGGACTTTGGTTTGCTTCCTTATTTTTCATGAATAAATGGTTTAATAGCTACCTGCCTAATTTTGACCTAACTTTTTTCTCGGGGTATATGGGTTATCTGGTTTTAGGCCATTACTTGCGCAACTATCCCATCCAGATGGGAAAATTACCGAGTTCTACATTTTTCCTGATCTGCTGTTTGATGACTACTGCTGGAACATATTATTTAAGTGTGTCACGAGGGGAATTTGATCCAACACTTTACAATTACCTTTCGCCAAATATCGCTTTGAGCGCAGGCTTTCTATTTGTATTTGTTCAACGGCTTAAACTCCCAGAAAACCTCCATGTATTCTGGGAATTTATTGATAGGCACAGCTTTGGTATTTACTTATGTCATATATTGTTGCTCAACTACATCCATCCTTTGCTTCCACTGTCCACTTTGTGGAAAATACCGACTGCAACAGTGAGCACGCTGTTGGCAAGTGCGCTGCTGACCTATTTACTACGGAAAATCCCGTATGGCAAATATGTCAGTGGATAAGTCAAGCAAGGAAATTTTGCTTTACAATTTTTCTCCTTCGACCTTATTATATACATAAAGATGTGCGTTGGGACCTTCGATCTCATGACCTTCCTGATCCAGCCCGATCAACTTATTTTCCCCAACTTTTAATTTCATATTGGTTTCTTTCCCTGTCAGATGAACGACGGCCCCTTTGTCGTGCCACATGACTTTGCCACTGTCCTCTACCTTGGTATTTTTATTTATATATTCACTCACAATAGTGAACGTATTGTTATTTTTTAAGGTAATGTTGGTTTTGATTCCCTCACAGTCGGCACAGGGAATAGTAGCTTCGTAAGTACCATGCCAATCGAGTGAATTGCGTGATGTATGGAAAGTATCCACCGCAACAGTCTCGTGGGCAGCAGAATCTGCAGCGGCTTGCTGACTATTTTTTGAGGTTTGATTGCATGCACTTAGCGAAATCGCTGCTAAGCAAAAATAGAATAAGGGTAATTTCATAGCTGTTATTTTTTGATTTAAGACATCCAACAGCAAGCAATTTCAGCGCCAAGAAAAGTAGCGGTTGGTATCGGGCTATCTGTATTATAAAAAAGGCTTCTTGAGGAAGCCTTTTTTATTGTAGATAACTGTATTGCTTACAGTTTAAATAATCTATTTGCTACCGCGAGCAGTGCACAAATCCTATTCCGATTAGAATGGTAGATCATCGTCATCTGATGAACCCGCTAAATCTACAGGAGCAGGCATATCTGCGTAACCTGGGGAAGAAGGTGCTGGAGCAGCATTACCTAATTTTGTTACACGCCATGCTACCAATGAGTTAAAATAAGTTGTTACACCATCTTTATTAGTCCAAGGACGACCACGAAGATTAAAAGATACTTCTACCTCTTCACCAATCGCTAGGTTATCAAAAATTGACGTTCTGTCTTGTGTAGCTTCAAAACGGATATACTCAACAAATTGTGGGTTTTCGGCATAAGCTACAATCATATCGCGTTTTTTGAATGATTCTGTCACTTGTTGTGTCGCTCCTATCTCGTGTACTTTTCCTCTAATTTCCATAATCAAAAAAATAAATATTAAAGCGTAAAATTAAGCAATTTTTGAGGAAGAGTTTAATTAACTTTGTACAAAATATGATGGAAGTTTTCAACACCCCCAATAAAGTTATTATAACGTGCAATAAGCGCTTATCACCTTATTTGCAGCAGGAAGTTAAAGAGTTAGGTTTTGACATTGTCAGGGCATTTCCCACAGGAGTAGAATTAAAGGTCAGTATAAATGATACGATCAAGCTGAATCTGAATCTACGTACAGCCTCTCAGATTTTGTATTCGTTAAAAGAGTTTACAGCCAATAATCCCACGGAGCTTTATGAACAATTGAGTCAAATTGCCTGGGAAGAACTCATTCAATTTGATGGATACTTCTCGGTCAGCTCCAATGTGGACAATGAAACAATCAGCACTCCTTTATTTGCAAACGTAAAGGTTAAAGATGCTATCGTGGACCGCATCAAGGAAAAAAAGGGCATGCGTCCTAATTCAGGTCCAGACAACAATAAGGCTGTTGTACACCTGTATTGGAAAGATGACCGCGCAGAAATTTTCATAGATACTTCCGGTGAGACCCTAGCAAAACATGGTTATCGCAAGATTCCTGGAAAAGCTCCGATGCTGGAAGCTCTTGCAGCCTCAACAATTATGGCATCCAAATGGGATGGCAATGCTCCATTTGTAAACCCGATGTGCGGTTCCGGAACTTTAGCGATTGAAGCCGCTCTGATTGCAACAAATAGGAAACCGGGTTTGCTGCGCATGAATTACTCTTTTATGCATTTCATCGGTTATGATGAAACTGTGTTCTTCCAGGAGCGCAGACTACTTAAAGATCAAATCAATAAAAAGGCGGCCCCACAAATTATTGCAAGTGATATTTCGGAAGAGGCGATCAATGTTTCCAAGATGAATGCCAGAACTGCCGGCGTGGAACAATTAATTTCATTTGAAGTATGCGATTTTGCCGAAACACACGTTCCTAAAGAGGAAGGTGGCGTTATTTTATTCAATCCTGAATACGGTGAACGCCTAGGCACGCACAGCAAACTGGAAATTACCTACAAGCGTATGGGGGATTTCATGAAGCAGGAGTGCAAAGGGTATAGAGGCTATATATTTACAGGGAATCCAGATTTGGCAAAGAAAATTGGGCTGCGTGCATCCCGAAGGATAGAGTTTTATAATGGTAAATTAGATTGTAGATTATTAGAATACGAATTATACGAGGGTACTCGCGAAAAAACAAAAGTATTGTATGAATAACATTATTGAGCGCACAGTAGCATTTGTGCAAGACCGATTGAAATTTGCAGAAGCAGGCCACGATTGGTCGCATATTCAACGCGTATGGAACAATACGAAGTTAATTTTAGAAAATGAAACGGCGGATGTCATGGTCTGCGAATTAGCCGCGCTATTACATGACATCGCTGACAGTAAGTTTCATGATGGCGACGAAACTGTAGGCCCTCGTGTTGCCGGAGAATTTTTGGCAAGTCTAGAAATTTCGCCTGAGATCATTGACCATGTCAAAAAAATTATCTTCAACATGTCTTTCAAAGCAAGCTTAGGCGAAGTGTCATTCCATTCGAAAGAGATGGAGATCGTGCAGGATGCTGATCGTCTGGATGCCATCGGAGCAATTGGTATTGCCCGCGCATTCAGCTTTGGCGGAAACAAGGGACGTGAGATGTATAACCCTAACATTCCTGTGCAGGAATATAAGGATAAAGAAGCATACAAACATTCAGAGGCCCCTACAATCAATCATTTCTACGAAAAACTGTTGTTGCTAAAGAATAAAATGAATACAGAGGCTGCGAAAAAAATAGCAGCGCATCGCCATGATTATATGCTCAACTTCCTTGATGAGTTTATAGCCGAATGGAATGGTAAAAAATAAATTACACTTAACAATTACTAAATATAAAAGTGGTACTTTAGATCTTGTACATTGAGATAAAAAGTACCACTTTTTTGCTTTCTATAACGTCAGCTTTAAAAATTATTCGCGAGAAATGATGATATGATCAGTGGTGCTCTTATGCGGTTTACAACATAATCTTTCAGATTAAGTGTCCGAAAACAGGAATAAATCAACGAGTGAAACGGATAATTTATACCGTTTAAAACAAACACTCCTACATAATTATAGCATGAAAAAACATATTTTTAGCTGCCTTACGCTAGCCATGGTGATCTCATCCTCGGCATTATTTGCACAAACAAAAGCCATTGCGCATCGTGGCGTATGGAAAAACAGCCACCTTCCCCAAAATTCAATTGCATCTTTAACTGCGGCTCACGATCTCAAGCTTTTTGGGTCTGAGTTTGATGTGCATTTGACCAAAGACAACATACTGGTTGTCAACCATGACAATGATTTCTATGGTATTGATATTGCTACAGCAACGTACAAAGAACTCTTGGAAAAGAAGCACCCTAACGGCGAATCTATTCCTACATTGGAAGAATATCTTCATGCTGGAAAAAAATTGAAAGGCTTGCGTCTTATCCTTGAATTGAAAACCAATAAGCTCGGCCTAGAGCGTACACTTGAAGCGACAACAAAAACGGTGGAAATGGTTAAAAAATTAAAAGCAGAGAAGGTCACTGACTATATTTCTTTTAGTTTTGAGGCTTGTCAGAGGATTCACGAGATGGCTCCAAAGGCCAATATCCAATACCTTACGGGTGACAAATCTCCGGCTGAGGTAAAGGCTGCCGGAATAAATGGATTGGATTATCACTTTTCAGTTTTCAAAAAGAATGGCACATGGTTGAAAGATGCACATCAACTTGGTATGAAAGTGAACGCATGGACAGTGAATACTGCTGAGGAGATGACCAATTTAATCAATCAGAATATTGATTTTATTACAACGGACGAGCCTGAAATGTTGCTCCGTGTATTAAAGAAATAAGAATGCTTTAACATAGTCATGGCCCACAATCAGCCGATTAAATAGAAGGCCGACTTCGTGGTCATAAACAAATCAACATCATTTAAAAACGAAACTATTCATGAAAAAAAGTCTTTTTCTATTTTTAGCGCTCTGCCTTTCCTTTCTATCTCATGCCCAAGAATTTATTGCGGGCAGCTATAATATCCGCCAAAGAAACACTGTCGATGTGGACAACATGTGGAACGACCGTAAAGTTCCGTTAACCAATCTGATCAAATACCACGGCTTCGCTATTTTTGGTATTCAGGAGGGATTCTTTGATCAGGTTCAAGATCTTAAAAAGCTGCTTCCTGGATTTGATTACGTGGGAGTTGGACGCGACGATGGCGCTCAGGAAGGTGAGCATTCAGCTATTTTCTACAATTCAAATCGCTTTAAAGCTATAAAGAGTGGTACTTTTTGGCTTTCAGCAACCGATACCGAACACCCGAATAAAGGCTGGGATGCAGCATTACCGCGGATCTGCACCTGGGGTATTTTTGAAGACAAGGCCAACAAAAAGCGCTTTATCTTTATGAACACGCACTTTGATCATATCGGCCGTACGGCACGTACCGAAAGTGCAAAATTGATTTTGGCAAAAGCAAAAGAGTTTGCCAAAGATTTACCGTTGATTTTAACTGGAGACTTCAATGTCGATGAAAAGGATGAGGCGTATTTCACCTTGGCGAACAGTAAAGTCGTCACTGACGTACACGAATTGGCACCATTCAAATACGAACCCAATTCCTCCTTCAATGGCTGGGGCAAAAGCACCACACCAACAGGTCGCATTGACCATATCTTTATCACCAAACCTTTTCAGGTCAAAAAATACGGTATCCTCACCGATACTTACATGAATAAATTTCCTTCAGATCACTTCCCAGTGGCAACGACACTCTCCTGGAAATAATATTGTGTGAACAACAACCGATCGCTGAAACAGCAGGTTCGATGAGGACCTGCTGTTTTCGTTTGGATTGTATCAATTAAAGTGATTTGGAGTTATGGCATCCGTACGATCTCTCCACATCGCTGTAGCCTATCTGCTACGATTCTAGACAATCTGCAGAGTTGGCTGAAATTGGCTTAAACTTTCACACATATTAACAGTCGATATACCTAATTTTGGCAGCAAAACAATAACATGATGAAATTTCCACTATTATATTGTACACTACTTGTCTCAGCATTACTTTATTCCAATACAAGCGAAGGACAGATTTTTAAGAAAATCACGGAGGCTTTGGCAAAAGCAAATCAGGGTCAAACCGACAGTGCTAAAACGACCACAGCATCAAATACTAAAGCAACAGCATCAAAATCCAATACCTTGACGTCTTTATCCAATAGCGATGCTTCATCAGGAATTAAACAGGCTCTAAGCAATGGTTTAAATATGAGCATCGAATCTTTGGCCAAGAAAGATGGTTTCTTAGGGGATGCAACGGTAAAAATTCTAATGCCTGCAGAAGCACAAAAGGTAGAAAAAACATTGCGTGCAGTTGGTATGGGGAAATTATGCGATCAATTTATACAAAGTATGAACAGAGCGGCGGAGGGAGCTGTTAAAGAAGCTGCCCCCGTATTTGTGAACGCTCTTTCAAAGATGACGATTACAGATGCGACGAATATCCTGTTGGGCAGCAAAGAAGATGCTGCGACAACGTTCTTTAAAACAAATACATCGACTGAATTAACAGACAAGTTTCGTCCTGTCATTAAATCTGCCATGGGTACAAACAATGTGGATCAGTACTGGACGCAATTGACAACAGCTTACAATAACCTCCCTTTAGGCAATAAAGTGGAAACAAATCTTACGGCATACGTTACCCAAAAGGCTATAGATGGTTTATTTATCAAAGTCGCTGACCAAGAATCAAAAATTAGACATAATATCGGTGGCAGTAGAAATACCAATATTTTACAGCAGGTATTCGGGTATGCCGACGAGAAAAAATTTAAATAGCGTCATATGTGTTTAATAAAGGACAATTTGTTTGTAATGCAACACAATTAAATTGCAAATAAAAAGCAATTTATCTAAGTTTGACCACCCTTATCACATTAAGGCTATTAGAAAATGAGCACATTTGAGATCAATAACATACATGATTTTTCGGTGTCCGAAAGATTTCAACGCTATGTACAGATTGACACCCAGTCTGATGCAAATTCACCAACATGCCCTTCTACGGAAAAGCAAAAAAACCTTGGCGAGTTACTGGTAACGGAGTTGTTAGCATTAGGCATTTCAGACGCTGCTATGGACGAAAATGGCTACATCTATGCAACCATTCCAGCGAATAGTTCCAAGAAAGTTCCTGTTATCTGCTTTTGTTCTCATATGGATACTTCTCCGGACTCTTCGGGGAAAGATGTTAAACCTTTGTTACACAAGAACTATCAGGGGCAAGACTTGGTACTTCCTGACGACAGTAGTGTTATCATCAAATATGCGGAGCATCCAGACTTGGCCAATCAAATTGGCAATGATATCATTACTGCAAGCGGCACCACTTTGCTGGGAGCTGATGACAAAGCTGGTGTGGCCGAAATCATGGATGCCGCCCGTTTATTGATGAAACATCCTGAAATTAAACATGGCGATATCAAAATACTTTTTACGCCAGATGAGGAGATTGGCAGAGGCGTAGATAAAGCCGATCTAAAACGTTTAGCAGCGGATTTTGCCTATACAATGGATGGTGAGCGAGCGGGAACGATTGAGGATGAGACATTTTCAGCTGATGGCGCTACCTTGACCATTCATGGTGTATCTGTACACCCGGGATTTGCTAAAGGGAAGATGCAAAGTGCTATCAAAATCGCCAGTGCTGTAATTGATGCCTTACCGAAAGATAGACTTTCCCCTGAAAGTACCAGTAAAAAAGACGGCTTTGTACATCCTGTTCATATCAGCGGTTCGGTAGAAAAAGCAGAAATTCAATTTATCATACGCGATCATGTGACCGCCAATCTCAAGAAGCACGAAGACGAACTGGAGGAAATTGCAAAATCGATCGTGGAGAAATATCCAAATTGTACGTATACTTTCGCTGTAAAAGAACAATACCGTAATATGAAAGAAGTGCTGGATCAGCATCCACAAATTATGGAAATCGGCATGGAGGCGATCAACCGCGCAGGAATGGTAGCCGAAAGGAGAAGTATCCGTGGCGGAACAGATGGCTCGCGCCTTTCATTTATGGGCTTACCTTGTCCGAATATTTTTGCGGGAGGCCATGCTTTCCATGGAAAACAAGAGTGGGTATCGGTACAGGATATGGAAAAAGCGGTCAAAACAATTTTACATGTTGTATCTTTATGGGAAGAGAAAGCATAGTTGGACTTCATCCTACCAAAGGCATTGCGATGCCTAAAAGCAATACCAATTCATGAGCAAATAGCCGAGTGCAACGGGTTCATTTATACAGTTAAAAAGTAGACACGCATAAATAATTAACAATGAAAAACGACGTATTACAAGCGATACATTACAGAAGATCCGTATTTCAAGCTTCATTTACAGAAGAAGAAGTCAGTAAAGAAGATATCTTGAATATTTTGGAAGCAGCTAACGCAGCTCCAACTCATAAAAGAACACAACCTTGGCGTTTTGTGATCTTCCGTAAAGAAGGGTTAGAACGTTTAGGCGCTGAATTGTCACGCATTTACAAATCGGTAACACCAGCGGAGAAATATACGGAGGCAACAGAAATAACCATGGGTAAAAAAGCAACCCAGTCAAACGTTGCAATTGCGATTGTTGTCAACTATACGGGAGAAGTTCCTGAATGGGAAGAGCTGGCCTGTACCGCTGCTGCAGTTGAAAACATGTGGTTAGCTGCGCACTCGCTAAATATCGGCGGATACTGGGCAACCCCAGGTTTAATCAATCACTTGGGTGGATTCTTAAATCTCGAAGAAAATCAAAAATGTATCGGTCTATTCTATTTAGGGCATCATCAATCTGAGCCACGTGAACCGAACCGTACACCAATTGAGGAAAAAATTC
Source organism: Sphingobacterium sp. UBA5996 (assembly GCF_002429765.1). Lineage (NCBI taxonomy): Bacteria > Pseudomonadati > Bacteroidota > Sphingobacteriia > Sphingobacteriales > Sphingobacteriaceae > Sphingobacterium > Sphingobacterium sp. UBA5996. Next base: position 29,254 of record NZ_DJAS01000003.1, on the reverse strand, counting down.
GCTGGGAAGAATAAACTGTATTCCTCTCCTATACAATAACAGCCCATTTCTTACAAAATGGGCTGTTATTTAAAACATCGATCTCTATTTCTTTTCAATTCCAAAACAATGGGGTGGTTTAATCACATTTGCTTGCGCTTGATTTTTTTCATCTTTGACAGGGAAAACGATCTTCAGCCGACCTTTTGTTCCCTGCCATTTTGGTCCCTTCTGCAGCAGTCGAATCGCTTCATCGAGGAGTGACGACTCCGGTTGTCCCTCGGCACGAATATCGATTGGAACACCATTCTTGTCGATTATAAAATTGACAGTAATTTCTCCGCCTGTTGCCGGAGCTCCTGATTTCTGATTGAGGTACTGTTCAAACATTTTCCAGCCTTCGCGCGGTGTTGCGTCCCCCCCGTCCAGCAAAGGTTGAACAGACACCTTGTTCTCTGGTTCACTTAATTCCACATCTGTTGTACGCTCCGCTTTACCATTAAAATGTTTAAAATATAGCAGGGCCAATAAAGTCACAAACAGTACGCCTGCGGTAGCACCTATGGCCAAACGCTGCCACGTGAAATATTGGGCGTGCCGTGTCGCAACGGTATCTTCCACTCTACGAGTGAGACGTTGTTGCAGCAGGCTCAATTGCCGCGTATCTACTCCATTTTGCAATCGGTAACCGTCGATAGCATCCTGTAAAAAAGGATCCTCCAATGCTTCTCGTTCCAATTGAAACATTTCCTCCTTACTCATCAAACCATGGATGTAATTGTGGATCCGTGATAATTGATAATTATTTTCCATTTTCTTTCCTTTCCATACAGATTTTCAGATTGCGCTTTCCGTTTTGAATAGCACTTTTGACCTTATTCAAATCATATCCAGTCACATCTGCGATATCTTTATAACATTTTTGCTCGAGATAAAACAAGCGTACACACTCTTGTTGTTCGCGATTTAAAGTTCGCATACAGCCTTCCAGTTTCTCAAAATCCTTTTCTTCCCATTTGGTTTCACTGGTATCATTTAGCTTTTGTTCGCTTTCAAACAAATTGTCTTCAATATCAACCTGCGTTGTCCGCTTATCTTTACGCAACTGCATCAAGCAATAATTTTTACTGTAAACGTGCAGCCAGCTCTTAAAATTATCGACTTCATAGTGGCGAAGCTTCTGGATAAGCTCTTCAAATATCTGCATCACAGCATCCTGACTGCGATCAGGATCTTGCAGGTATTTAAAGCATACACCATAAAGCAAAGACATATAGGGTGAATATAATTTCCCCAATGTAGACAAGTCACCGCTTGTTTTATAGTGTTGTAAAAGCTCTTTTTCGTTCATACGCAAATCATTCCCCTTAATGATGATTTAAGATACAAATTTCCATATATAAAAAAGATGCAAATATATATTGTCCCAAAAACAAAAAACCGTCCCCATGATGAAATGGAGACGGTCGATAAAAATATATATGAATTACGGACTTAATTCCCCTGCTTCCAATTGTATCGGAGCGTGACGCCATAGGTTCGTGGATCGGCGACCACTCCGGCGTACTGCCCATAACTTCCCGGGGCCGCTAGCAGCTGTTCATAGTAATCTTTATTCGTTAGATTTCTACTCCACACAAACACCGAAATACCGTTCGATCCCCTGAATCCTAGCCTGGCGTTCAAGACCGAATAGGCATCAATATTTAGGTATTGGGATGGTGAAGAACTGGACGAAAATTTAGAACGGTGAAAGAGGTCTGCGCCCACAAAGTAAGATCCATTAATTCCGATCAGTTTACCGCTTTTATTCGCTTCACCACCCAGCGACCAAGACCATTTGGAAACACCAGGAAGGACGCCGCCAGAGATATCTTTAAAAGCCTGCGCTCCGCCAACCTCTTCTAAAGGGACAGGTGCATTGGTAAATTTGACGTATTTGGCATCCGTATAAGCCAATGCTCCATTCAGTCGGAGAAAATGTCCAATATTGATATTTCCATCCAATTCAACACCCTTTACACGCACCTTTTCGGCATTGGCCAGATAACCACGGTTCACACCCGGTTCGGGCGTCTGCACTTGGGTCTGGTAGTCTTTTATATCCGTTTGATAGACCGTCAGGTTGAGCAGTGAGTTGCGTGTCGGATTTGTTTTCACACCAATTTCTTTATGCTGGACAGCCTCAGGTTTTACTTCGGCCAGATCCAGCAACACTGCTCCATTGGCTGTCGGTAATCCACCGACGTTGATACCGACAGGCTTATAGCTGATGGAATATGTAGCGTAAGCATTTATCTTCGGATTGAAGCGGTATCTTGTTGAGAGCTGACCAGAGAAATTGTCGGCATCGGCATTGACATCAAAAGTTTGATTGGCATATACACCGTTCTTCAACGCAAGCAATGCCGGGTCTGATGTTTGCAAGCCACCATAGGTTTGTCTATCGTAGTTAGCTACCTTTTTATCATAGTTGTAGCGAAGACCTGGGAGGATGTGTAATTTTGGGGTTACAGCCCAATCAATCTGTGTATAGGCTGCCAGGCTTGTGCTCTTAATTCCATAAACGGTCTTGATTCCAAAATTGTCGAATAAGCCGGGAGTCTGCCACAGTGCACTCGTAGAGCTTTTTTGAAAACGCCAAAACGCAGATCCTGTTTCTTCGGTATGTACGGGATCTGTGCCAAGATCCTGCCAAAGACCAAATAGCCCAACAACGCCGCTAACCTTTTCACTAATCTTTCCAGAATACCTGAATTCCTGTGACCATTGGTTATGGACCGAATTACCCGCTGAAACTGTATATACAGGGAGCCCTAAGTAATCGCGGTCATTCAGCGGCACCCATGTCCATGTCCGCCAGGCAGAAGTTGAGGTTAGTGTTCCCCCGCCAATCTTGATATCGGCGTTCAATGCAACTCCTCCCAATTTATTATCCGCTTTGGACTGAGTATCCAGGTCAATCTTACGTTCGAAAGCGCTTTGATATGGGAGTTCGTAACCAAGATCCTTGATAATTGCATCAAATTGTCTATAATCTGCACGCTGTGTTTTTACCACTCCCGCAACGGCCCATCCATAACCGTCAGGTCTTTGCGACGACACATCACCGGAAAGCACCAGTTTGATATTTTCAGATGGAGTAAAGAGCAATTGTCCTCTAAAACCCAGGTTGTTGATATCGTTAATCTTTCTATTGGTGTGTACATTAAAAAGATTGCCATCACGCTGTGTTCCAGAAAAGGAAACTCTCGCAGCTAAGTTTTTGGCCAGAGGTCCGGATATGGAAGTTTTCGCCTGAATAAAACCCTGATTTCCGTAACTCACTTCCACATTGGCTTCTGGTGTAAATTGTGGTAAACGTGAAGTGATATTGAATGCTCCTGCTGTTGTATTTTTTCCAAACAATGTACCCTGGGGGCCCCGCAGTACTTCGATTTGGTCAATGTCAATAAAGTCCAACCAAGTCGCTGCGGGACGTGCAATATAAACACCATCAAGATAAAACCCTACTCCCGGATCAATCCCATCATTGGTGAGACCATAAGTTGAGCCCATTCCTCGGATATTAAGCGTCGTATTACGTGCGTTCGATGCATACAACTGAACTGTAGGTACAAGCTCTTTTAGTCTATTGACATTAAAGGCACCTGCATCTTCGAGTGCTGCTCCACGAATAATAGAAATGGGAATAGGCACATCCTGTAGCTGCTCTTTACGACGGCGTGCTGTGACCACCACCTGATCCAAGGCTTCCAACCGCGGCGTAAGCTCGATTATTGCAGGAGATTGATCAATAACAATATGACGGGTTTGATACCCAACAATAGATACAATTAATGAAAAAGGTAATTTTTGTCCAGTTACAAACTGAAAAACTCCTTTACTGTCCGTTTTCACCTGGTGTGTAACAGCCTCAAGTTGCACCGTAACACCTTGCAATGGTTCTTTTGTGACGGCATCAATTACAGTACCTGTTAAAGAGGCATTTATAATAGGTTTTGGATTTTCCACTTGCGCGTAGACTTGGTAAGAGCCTGTCAAAAGCAAGCTAAAAATGACGCTAATTCGGAAAATAGCATTTTTTTTCATAAATTTATTCAGTTTAATGGTGAATCTAAACAAGTGCCAACGCCAATCGATACTTGCTTCATTGTTAAAACTTGGTAAAAGGGAAGCCTCGGCTTCCCTTTTCTAATATAAGAGAGTGTAAGAGAGAAATTTTAACAACACATTCGTTCCTTAGCGCTTTTTAAGGTCATTATACCTGCTTCAACTGGAAAAAGCAATACACTTGTTTTTGCGGAGTAATCTTGTTTCATTCGTTTTATTTGTTATTTTCTTTTATTTACCTTGCCATTCACGCATCAGTTGCATGTGCATATTTATGTTGTAATTTTAAAAAGCTATGAACACATATTCTCTTTTATAAGATCAAATGCTATTGCTAGTTCGATTCATAATCAAGTTAGTTCATTTCGCCCCCTGCTCTACTTGCCTGTAAGTCAGATGACGATACAAATATATAAATATTTTTTAAAAGACTACTAATTTGATAGATTTTATAATATTTTTTTTCAAAGACACATTACCCATTAATTAACAGTCATTTATAGAAAACAAAAGGTTATTCATCGTCCACTCAGCATAAAAAATCAGGGTGGCAACAATCCTATACGCTAACAATCCAGCGAAAATCGAGAAGCAAAGCGTTTTTATAAAAAACAATGATCTGTACTATGAGCCAGAAAAAAATGCCACGCATAGCCTCGTTATGAAAACGCATAAAAAAGGCCATCCTATTTGGACGACCATCTTTACAGTCATATTATAACGATCTGTTTCACTTTGAAACACTTTCCTTCTTAGCGAAATAACACCAGTGCAATCAATAAAGTAATAATAACATTAAAAGTCTGAGCAATCAGAAAAGCATACAACGGCTTCTTATTATCTTGTACAAAAAGGTCCTTAAAATTCGTTTCCAAACCGATTGATGTAAATGCTAAGGTAAACCAAAGCCCCTGTAAGTTTTTCAAACTTCCTTTGACCGCATCTATCTTCTCAGGAGATACAATAAAAGAGAATAACAGGGAGGCTAATACAAAGCCCAATACAAATTTTGGGAAGCGTTCCCAGATAATTTTCAATGTCGGTTTATCGCGTTTGGTCTCATCATCAACAGATTTAGCATAAGTCCAATAAATACTGATCGCAAAAGCTGCTAGTCCAAGCAATACATTTTGTGAAAATTTCACAATAGTACTAATCTCCAAAGCTCTTTCACCTACGAGCGACCCGGAAGCCACTACAGCTCCCGTTGTATCAATACTACCACCAAGCCAAGCACCTGTAACCTCTTGCGACAAGCCCATCCACTCTGCCATGTAAGGCATGAAGATCATCATTGGAATAGCCGTAATCAGGACCAACGAAATCACATAGGAAAGTTTTTTACTATCGCCTTTGATCGCGCCTGAAGTTGCTATTGCAGCAGAGACACCACAAATAGATACTGCACTCGACAACATCAACGCCATCTCTTTATCAATCTTTAACTTTTTGCAGATCCAGAAAGCGAAGTACCAAACCGACAGTACGACAGCCAGCGCTTGAATAAGCCCCAAGGATCCGGCTTTGAGAATATCTCCGAAGATAACGGTGGTTCCAAGTAGAATTAGACCGATCTTGACATAAAGCTCCGTACTGAGCGCTTCTTTAAACCACTTAGGCAGTTTAAAGCAATTGCTGATAATTAACCCAATAATCAAACTAAAAATTACAGCTTCGAGATTATATTCTTTAACCGTTGCATTGCCTGCCAAAACCAAGGCAAATACCGTAAGGAAAAATACAACAGGAAATACAACTAATAAATATTTTATAGATTTTCCCAAAAGAAATGCGCCCAATAGTGCGGTTACGAATACGTAAATAAATTGCTCAAATAGCTTCATTAAATTTGCCGGGTCCAATACAGTTGATACGAGTTCGGCCGAATTATTCCACGAAAAACTAGGTACTGGTGCCACGACTCCTGATAATGCAAGAAGGATGGTAGCAATTCCCAAGATGACGACTACCCAGTCTTCTGTAAATGTAAATGATCTTGAAGATGTCATATAATGGTTAGGGTTTAAAAGGTTAAATTTAATATAATTACAGTTACTTCTGGAATTGTAACACAAAAATGGCCGAAGAGAAATCTTCGGCCATCAACCAAAACCAATAATTTATTTTCAATCAAAAACAATACTTATTCTCGTCTATCAATTTTTTTGCAATTCGCTGACGGGCATCTTTCACATTGAACGGTTGGGCTTTAGTGAATCTGCGCAAACCAACCAACATCATGTTCAGCTCGTCGCCCTCACCAAATGAATACAATGCTTCTTTGCCAGCAGCGCTGACTTTATCTATCGCACCATACAGGTAGATTTTAGCCATATCTGTTGCGTAATCAGCTTTATCAGATCCTGTATGTACCAATTTTTCCGCACGTAACAAAACAGATTCGGTGATATAAACATATCCAATAATATCGGCTATGTTCATTAGAATCTCCTCTTCTTTGGAAAGCGACATCATCAATTTCTGTACAGCAGCTCCTGCAATTAATAATCCCGCCTTTTTAAGATTTGCCACAATTTTCTTTTCTGCTGCAAAAGGTGCGTCATCCTCATCTGCAAAGTCGGGAATAGCTAAAAGCTCACCGGCTACAGCTTGCGCAGGCCCCATCAGGTCTAATTCCCCTTTCATGGCGCGTTTTAACAACATGTCTACGACGAGCAAACGATTCACTTCGTTGGTGCCTTCAAAAATCCTGTTGATCCGTGAATCCCGATAAGCACGTTCCATAGGTGCATCCGCCGAATAGCCCATTCCACCATAAATCTGTACGCCCTCATCCACCACATAATCCAACATTTCTGAACACCACACTTTGATAATAGCGCACTCGATCGCAAACTGCTCCACAGACTTCAATTTTGCTTTTGCTTCATCCATACCACCCGCAATCAGCGCATCGTAGGCGTCGTCAATATTCTGACCTGCGCGATAGGATGCCGACTCGACGGCAAATAAACGTGTTGCCATTTCGGCCAGCTTATATCGGATAGCACCGAATTTGGAAATCGGCAAATTAAATTGCACACGTTCATTGGCATACTGTACGGCATGGTTGATGACCATCCGTGCCGAACCGATCGTAGCGGCTCCAAGTTTTATACGACCAATATTTAGGATGTTTACAGCAATCTTAAATCCGTTCTCACGATCAGAAAGCATATTTTCTACCGGAACAGCACAATCATTAAAAAAGATCTGGCGTGTTGAAGATCCTTTAATACCCAATTTATGTTCTTCCGGATTCATCGTAATACGGCCAAAATCTTTCTCGACAATAAATGCCGTCAAGTTTTTATCATTATCGATTTTTGCAAATACGATAAAAATATCTGCAAAACCACCATTCGTAATCCACATTTTTTGACCATTGATCAAATAATGGGTTCCCTCAGCATTTAATTTTGCCGAGGTACGTCCCGAGTTTGCGTCCGATCCAGCGTTGGGTTCTGTCAAACAATACGACGCTTTCCATTCACCAGTAGCAAGTTTAGGAATATATTTTGCCTTTTGACTATCATTGCCATAATACAAAATAGGCAGGGTACCTATTCCTGTATGGGCTGACAGCGCGACCGCAAAGGAAAACCCACCACCTACTGCATCGGCAACGAGCATTGAAGTGTTGAAACTCTTGCCAAAACCGCCATATTCTTCGGGAATAGAAACGCCCAGCATGCCAAGTTCACCGGCCTTATCCATCAAACTGGGCATCAGACCTTCCTCTTGCGCATCGATACGGTCAAGCTTATTCAATACTTCTGTATCCAAGAAATCTAAGCAGGTCTGACGAATCATTTTAGCTTCTTCATCAAACTCTTCTGGAATAAAAACTGCGGTGTAGGGAGTCTCTCTAATCACGAACTCTCCGCCTTTAATTGCTTTATTTTCGCTCATTGTCTTTTTAGATTTATATGGACGCGCAAATTGCAGCTAAGTGATGTTGCTGTCCACCATGTTTTTTAAAATACTTCTATTAGCTATGAGATCAGAAATCCATATGCTGTTTACAGTGCTATTCTATGCGGCTAATTTTAGTCCAATAACTCAAAAATACCTGCTGCTCCCTGACCAGTTCCCACGCACATCGTCACCATCCCGTACTTTTTGCCTCTGCGTTTCAACTCGTTTAAAATTTGGACTGTTAATTTAGCTCCCGTACAGCCAAGTGGGTGACCTAAAGCGATAGCACCGCCATTGACATTCACCTTTTCTTCGTCTAACCCAAGTTCACGGATAACGGCTAGCGACTGAGACGCAAAAGCTTCATTCAGCTCAAAGAGATCAATATCTTCTTTTTTAAGCCCCGCTCTATGCAAAGCCTTAGGTATTGCATAAATGGGTCCAATCCCCATAATGCGAGGTGGAACGCCTGCCACAGCAAAACTAATGAGCTTTGCAATAGGCTTCACGCCAAGCTCTTTCACTTTAGCTTCGGACATCACTAAGACAAATGCCGCGCCGTCAGATGTTTGTGAGGAATTACCTGCAGTCACCGAACCATTTGCAGCAAAAACTGGTTTTAACTTTCCCAGAGCCTCCAAGGAGGTATCAGCGCGAGGGCCTTCATCGGTATCGACCACATATTCACGTGTTGCAATTTTGCCGTCCTTTAAATAATTTTCTTTTACAGTGATAGGCACGATACCATCTTTCAAATGGCCGTTTTGAATAGCCGCAACTGCCTTTTGGTTTGATTTAAGTGCGAATGCATCCTGGTCTTCACGGGAAACCTTGTAGTCTTTAGCGACCGCTTCAGCTGTCAACCCCATACCCCAGTACCAGTCGGGATGATCTTTGGCGACCACAGGATTGGGCACAATTTTCCAGCCGCCAAAAGGCATTCCGGACATGACTTCTACCCCGCCGGCAATAATGACATCTGCCATACCTGTCTTAATTTTCGCTACCGCTGTGGCAATAGTTTCCAACCCAGATGCGCAGTATCGATTGACAGTCACTCCGGGCACCTTATCGGTATCCAATCCCATTAAGGAAATAAAACGTGCCATATTGAGCCCCTGTTCAGCCTCTGGCATTGCATTTCCAACGATAACATCATCTATATCTTCTTTATTTAAATTCGGCACAGTAGATACGAGATGCTTAATCACATCCGATGCTAAATCATCCGCCCGCATAAAGCGAAATACTCCTCGCGGCGCTTTACCTACTGCTGTACGAAATCCTGCTACTATATATGCTTCCATTATTTTTATTTTTTTCGTGAGTAGTGAGTTTTAGTTCCGTAAAGGCTTACCTTTTGTCAACATAAATTGAATCCTTTCAAGTGTTTTGCGTTCTGCACAAAGCTCGAGAAACGTTCTACGTTCAAGATCCAGTAAATATTGTTCGGACACTTCGGTCGGTGATGATAAGTTTCCTCCACACATCACCCAGCCTAGCTTTTCTGAGATCTTACGATCATAATCTGATATATAGTTACCCTCTCGCATAGACGAAGCTCCCACATACACAATTCCCAATCCCTGATTGCCTAAAACCTTGATATCATTGCGCGGAGCCGGCTGAACATATCCCTTATCGGCCAACTCTATGGCCTTTGCTTTGGCATCTGCCAAGAGGCGGGCACGATTCATTGTTATTGCAAATTTATCTTTCTGCAAATAGCCAAGTTCATAAGCTTCATAAGCAGAAGTGGATACTTTTGCCTGCCCAATAGTGAGGAATTTATCTTTCAACGTGTTTTGAACAATTTGATCCTCTTTAAATTCTTCAGAGGCCCTTAGTGTAAATTCTTTGGTACCGCCGCCGCCGGGGATAACACCAACTCCTAATTCGACCAAACCCATATATGTTTCGGCATGAGCCTGCACAAAATCCGCATGCATTGAAAATTCACAGCCACCGCCGAGGGTCATTTGAAAGGGAGCAACGACGACCGGAATTGATGAGTACCGCAACCGCATCGATGTATTTTGAAATGCACGGACTGCCATATTCAATTCATCAAAATCCTGTTCTACTGCCATCATGAAAATCATTCCGATGTTAGCTCCAGCAGAGAAATTTTTTCCATCATTAGAAACTACCAATCCGCGGTATTCTTTTTCAGCAAGATCGATCGCTTTATTCAAACCTTGAATCACATCGCCACCAATGGTATTCATCTTGGTGTGGAATTCACAATTGATAATACCATCACCTAGATCTATAATAGAGACACCTGTGTTTTTCCAGATCGTTTTACTTTCACGGATATGATCCAACACAATAAGTTCCTCTGTTCCGGGAATAGGTTTATACGACTTTGATGCAATGTCATAATAATGGCGCACGCCATTCTCAATTTTATAGAAGGATTCATGTCCTGCATCTAGCATTTCATGTACCCAGGTTGCAACTTCACCATTTTGGCCTGGAAGTCGTTTTTCTTCCGCATTAATTTTAGCTAAAGTCTCGCGAACACCTAAGGCATCCCATACTTCAAATGGTCCTAACTCCCATCCAAATCCGGCTCGCATAGCGTCATCTATTCGGAAGAAGTCATCGGTGATTTCTGGGACACGGCGGGATACATATTCAAACAAGGGATAATGCATGGCACGGAAGAGTTCTGCGGCTTTATCGGTTCCCTGTTCGTATACTTTCATACGTTTGCGGATATCTTCTACAGGTTTTGTGGATTCCAAAGTCGCTGATTTCACTTTTTGCTGCGACCCGAACTCGAGCGTTTTTAGATTTAAAGACAAAATCTCTGAACTACCATCATCAGCTTTTACTTTTTCATAAAATCCTTTTTTGGTTTTCTCGCCCAACCATTTATTTTCTACCATCTTACTGATGAATGGAGGAAGTTGGAACACACCTTTAGCTTCATCTTCCGGCGCATTCTGTGCCAAACCATTAGCAACATTCACCAAAGTATCCAGTCCGACCACATCTGCCGTACGAAATGTTGCCGATTTAGGGTGTCCCATTGCCGGGCCTGTATATTTGTCGATCTCTTCAACGCTTAAACCGAGGGGTTCCACCAGATGAGTGACCGCCAACATCGAATAAACGCCGATACGATTTCCGATAAATGCCGGTGTATCTTTACATAATACAACAGATTTACCTAACATTTTATCACCGAATTGAAGAATAAAATCGACGACTTCAGGTTTGGTATGCGGTGTTGGAATAACCTCCAATAAAGGTAGATAGCGGGGTGGATTAAAGAAGTGGGTACCGCAAAAATGATCTTGAAAGTCTTCACTTCTGCCCGCTGTCATCAAATGAATGGGAATACCAGAAGTATTGGAGGTAATTAATGTTCCAGGTTTTCGAAATTGTTCAACACGCTCGAAAACGGACTGTTTAACATCAAGTCGTTCAACGACAACCTCGATAATCCAATCCACGTGGGCAATATCTTGAAGATTATCATCAAAGTTTCCTGTTTTGATTCGTTTAACAAAAGACTTGCTATAAATTGGTGATGGATTTGTTTTTAAAGCCGTTTCTAAAGAACTGTTAACAATACGATCCCGGACGATCTTGCTCTCCAACGTTAGGCCCTTGGCTTCTTCCGCTGGGAGAAGCTCACGTGGAACGATATCCAACAGTAAAACTTCAACACCAATGTTAGCAAAATGACAAGCAATTCGCGAGCCCATAACACCCGAACCGAGAACTGCCACTTTTCTAATATTTCTGTTCATCATAACATATTTAGTATGCACTTCTGTACATTTGGTTTAAATTCTAGACGATTACTTCTTCCTTGTAGCTGTTTGCAAGATCATTTAGTTTCGCTAGCGAAGCAATCAATTGGTCACGCTCATTTTCTGAAAAATTATCTGCCAGGTATTGATTGAAATTACGCACGACATCTTTTGCAATTCTCCTTTTTTCACGACCGAGTTCTGTCAAATATACTTTCACAGATCTTTTATCCGTTTCGCTAGTCTCCCGGTAAATAAATCCCAATGACTCCAAATTATTCAACACCCGAGACAAACTAGTTGTTTTAACTCCCGTCAGATTTGCAATCTGAGAAACAGGAGTGCCTTCTTTATGGATATTTATCAAAATATAACCCGCCGCCTGCGTAAATCCATACTGCGAAGCGATTTGATTGTATTTATTGGCTATGGTCTGCCAGCCTGTTTTTAAAAAATAATCGATTGTCTGATTTTGATTCATAAGCGCACTCTCAAGCTATTTGTTATGCTTGCATAACAAATATACTCGTTAGGAATTAGAATAGCAAGATCCGAACTATAAATTTTGTCATATATTCGTCAGCATGATGACCGTTTATAGGTTAAGCGAAACTAAGAGCACTATTGAAATGTGGAAAACTTTTAAACGCTGAAATACAGAACGATACAGTAAAACTAAAAACTTTTATTAACAACCTTTATGTAATAATCAAAATTAATTCCGTTAACTTTGTCCTAAACAAATATCAACACTGTATGGCTTTAGTAAACATACCGCGCTTGGACTTGCAGCATTACACACAAGGAACCCAAGAACAAAGAAATCAATTTATTCAAGATATTGGCAAAGCGTTTAACGAAACGGGCTTTGTAACGATTGCAAATCATGGCTTATCAAAAGATCTGATCGAGGAGCTGTACCAAGTAGTTCCTGAATTTTTCAGCTTACCTACTGAGACGAAGGAAAAATATGAGTTTCCAGAATTGGCAGGTCAGCGTGGTTATACAGCAAAAGGAAGAGAAAAAGCTAAAGATGCGAAGACTCCGGACTTAAAAGAATTTTGGCAGCGCGGCCAAACAATTGTTGGCGAAGAATATTCTAAAGCTGATTTCCCGGACAATCCAGAAGTTGCTGAAATTCCTCGCTTTAACGGTGTCACAGCTGAGGTTTATAAAAAGCTTGAAGATACAGGCCGCGACTTACTGAAAGCGATTGCGACCTACCTTGACCTGGAAGAGAATTACTTCGAAAAATTTGTTATCAATGGTAATTCTATTCTACGTGCGATCCATTACTTCCCAATCAATGATCCTGATGCCTTAGCGCCTGACGCTGTTCGTGCCGGTGCACACGAAGATATCAACCTCATTACCTTATTAATTGGTGCCAGTGCGGATGGTCTAGAAGTGTTGACAAAAGATGGCGAATGGTTCCCTATTAAAGCCAAAGGCGAAGATATTGTTATTAATGTGGGCGATATGTTGCAACGATTGACAAACAATAAGCTGAAATCAACTACGCACCGTGTTGTCAATCCTCCACGGGAAAAGATGGGAACTTCGCGTTTTTCTATCCCTTTCTTTTTGCATCCAAAATCTTCCATGAGCTTGGCTTCACTAGAATCATGCATCGATGCAGAACACCCGAAAGTTTACGAAGATTATACCGCGGGTCAATACCTGGATGAGCGGTTGAGAGAAATCGGATTAAAAATGTAATCTGTAAAAGGAAGATAAAACTCCAAAAATATATAAAAAAGGATTCCATTAGCCATTAAACTAATGGAATCCTTTTCGTTTTAGGTCGACGAAACACCTAATTTATGCTTAAAAAGTGTAGCCAAATCCAACATTTAGATAGATATTATGCATACTAAAGTCTATAGAATTAAAATCTTTCTCTAGGATATTGTTAAATCCGTAGGTCAGATCGGTTAAAAATTTAAAGTGTTGGTTCAGGAGCCATTCTGCTCCAACTTGCGTTCCCCATTGAAATTTCCGAACGTTCTCAGAGAAATCATAGAAAGCCTGACTTCCCTCTTCAAATGTAATTTTTGTTCCGGTTGGTGTATTTTGACGCAAATAACCATCAGACACATTTCCATCAAAACTATTATCCAATAATGTAGCGAAATAAAGTCCTCCATAGAGATTCCACCGGTTAGATAACTTATAGACCGCTAACACCGGCAGTGTTAGATAGGTATTTTGAACGTTAGTTTCCACTTTACCCGTATAATACCCTTTCACTTTAGCATTATCTTTTACAATCTCCGTTAAATAGTTTTTCACCCGCGCCTTAGTTTTCATCCCTTTTGTTTCGAAGCGAAGCCCGGTACGAACCCCCAAGATTTTCTTTTCACCTAACCATTTTGTCGCATTTGCTTCTAGTCCGACCTGCAAACCTGGATTGAAACTTTCAATCTTCCGTATGGTTTGAGGAAGACCCAACGGGCTACTGCCACCAATACTGAACTGAGCCTGCAATGCGTAATCGATATCGGTATTGAAAAAATTTGGATGATTTGACGTGCCGCTTTGAGCCTGCACACCACCAGTCGCTATCATGAAGACAGCAATTATATAGAGAAACTTATTCATTAGATAGTCTTTAATTTAAAAATGATCACACCAATTGGGAATATATTCAGTGATATGCTCCTCCATTGAAGTATTTATATTTATTGGTAATAGAAGGGATACTATTTTAAGTTATTTTACAACTAGCTCTACTTCATCAATAAGTAATGTACTGCCTACAGCACCGTTAAACTTATCCCCCTCTTTACTTGAACTAAATACAATTGTATACATATATTCTTTAGTGGGATCGAATGATTTACCATTGACAAAAGAGAAAGGAAGGTTAAATGGCGTCCATACATTTGTCTCAATCTGCTCTTTTGCTCCCACGCGTGCAACGGCAACTATGCGTGGATCAGTGAAGCTATGTGCTCCAGTTAGAAAATTATCTTTCGGCGGTGAGACCTTTTCAAACAATAACGCATACCCATCCCAAGTATCTTTCTTTAGCTGTGAAGGCGCATTGTTTACAATAAACAACTCACCAGCTTTATATTTAAAAAATCCCTTCAATGCCAAAGGGGCAGTTTTATTGTCATAAGGAAGTCCAAAACGTGTGGAGTTAATTGTTGGAAATGTCGTTTTAAATTCCCCTAAGAATAAATTACCTGCAGCGAGGGGTGAGCCAAATAGTCCACCTAATGCTCCTGTACTTTTGGTCGTAAGTTTCGCAGCTTTACCGATATAACCATCTGTTATCTGTGCCGTGGGATAAAAGCCAGGGACCAATTGTTCTCCTTGTTCTAAAAGAGTAGCAGCTAAAATATTATATCCATCATTTGCTGTTGCCCAATTATATTTTTTTTGCCCTAGTGTTGTCAAATCAAAAAACTTATGATAATGTCCTTCTGGACTATCCGTATCTACCACTTCAGCATTCTCAAAAGCAGCATATAAATCTGCCCCTTCATCAATCACAAATGAAACCGTATATGTCTTAGTCCAAGCTCCATCCTGGGAAGTAACAGTATATTTTTGTGGTTCGAAAAAATTAAGTTCTGTACCACTTTTCGGCTCGATGGATGCCCCAGACGTCAACACAAATTCAGGAGATTGCATATAATTCCCCGTGAAACGTTTTAATGGGAAAACAACAGTATTGTTATCTATGGAGGGGTTACCCTTTAAAACCTGATCCCCTTGAGGGATACTAGCCGCTTCGATGTCCGCCTCAGCATTCAGAGCTTCTTCCTTGATACAACTTCCCAAGCTGAGAAGAAACGTAAAACCGATTACCCACAAGTAATTTCGTGTTCGCTTCATAAAAATAATATTTAGTGTAAATTTATTAATCGATGTGATTTCGCAATTTTGGCAAAGCCAGCATACCAAGTGTCAGAAAAAGTCATTGAAATGCTCTTCCTTAACACTAAACCGATTCGTCAAATATATGGGCTGGCTATAACCCCTTGATCTCCTGCTTGACTTTAGTCGGCAAGCTTTCAACAATTAGACTATAACTATGGAAAATGAGTTCTTCAAGCTTTTTGTCTTCCAGTTCTCGATTGGCAATAATGGTATTCCAATGCTTTTTATTCATATGATAGCCTGGTAGCACTGTATGTTCGTACTTTTCACGCAATTCTATTGCCCTTTCGGGATTACACTTTACATTAAACCGAAGTTCATCGATCTGATCCAGCCCAACCAATAAAAAAATTTTGCCGCCAATCTTAAACACAAGTGTATCTGGACCAAACGGGGTTTCTTCCACAACTGGCCCGATAGATAAACAATAATCCCTCAGATCTTCAATGTTCATATTTCTTTGGTTTTAGCTTAACATTCCTTTTCCAAAACATGGCCAGAAAAGAAAAAAAATGTACTTTCCCTTATTTTTACAGCAGGGACTGGATTTCCTTTTGGATGGCTACTCCTTTATCGGCATTATACCATTTTTGAATTTCTTCTTTAATTTCGGAGAAATCCACTCCCTGCTCTTTCAGCTTCAAGAACAAATCTTGGCAAGCTGTAGGACGCGGCCCCCAGACAGCTAAATCTTGTCCGTTTTCATCCCGTATGACAAGAATCGGAATAGATTTCCCTCCGTTGGTCAGGTAAGAATCGATCAGAAAAGGCGCGCTGTCACGAAGTTGTATGTCCAACGTGATGTTGGAGTTTTGTGAGGCCATTTTAGCGAGCATCGGTACAGAATGCGCCGCATCCCCGCACCAAGGTTCAGTAATAATAATCCATTGTTGTTTCTCAGCAATTGACTTCACAAAATGATCAAAATCCGAGTTTGGTTCAAATCGTTTTAACCACCGGCCCATTCTAGCCCAGTTCATTTTGGTGTACTGATAATATTCTTCGTCCTGATAGGCCGGGTAATTCTCAGGATGATTTAAGATATCTTCGAATTGCTGCAAGTAATTTTCAAAAGTCATAACATCAATTTTGTGCAAAGGTAAATTTTACTTCCAACTTTCTCAACATACCTATCGGCAACTATCTGTATTGAATGCAATAAAAATAAAGATTTTCGAAAAACTTCCATTAAAATAACAAAAAGCTGCTACCCTCCGGGGGATATACCAAAGATTTTACATTCAGAAAAGATATTTTACATTTATTAACGATTAAGTAAATTATATTTGAAGGATAACACCCGTACATGAAAAGATTAGTTGAATTATTATTTTTGCTATTTATCCTCATCAACAGTGCTTACTCGCAAATAAACATCAAGGGGAGGATTCTAGACAAGGCAGATGATAAACCCCTGACCAATGCTTCTATTATTTTATTGAACCGCGATTCAGTTCTCCGTTATTTTAACCGCGCCAATGAAGAGGGGAGATTCCAGGTTAAAAATATTAAACCGGGGAGCTACATCATGCTGGCCTCCTACCCTAAATTTGAACTCTATAGCGATACGATCCAAATTGCAGACAAAGATCTGGACTTACACGATATCAAAATAAATTCCCAAAGAAACGTTTTACAGGAGGTGATTGTGACCCGTCGTCTTCCGATTACACTCAAAGGTGACACCATAGAATATGACGCCGCGAGTTTCGCGACGGAAAAAAATGCCAAATTGGAAGATTTACTGCGTCGTCTACCCGGTTTCACAGTGACGGGAGACGGAACTATCACGGCTCAGGGAAAATCAGTACAAAAAGTATTTATTGATGGGGAGGAATTTTTTGGTTATGATCCTAAAATAGCCATTAGAAATGTACGAGCAGATGCTGTCGACAAGGTACAGCTCTATGAGAAAAAATCTGAGGAGGCCGAGCTTTCGGGCATCGACGATGGCGTAAGGATCCAAACGGTTAATGTTGTACTTAAGGAGAAAGCTAGAAAAGGTCTATTTGGGAACATGGAGGCATTAGCGGGATCCCAAGAACTATATGCTGGAAATCTGTTCGCTGCCAAATTTAACAAGACCGAGCGTATTGGAATTACTGCCAGCCAAAATAATATGGGAAGTTCAAGCGGTCGTGAGGGCTCTTTACGGATGAACAATCAAATTACGGGCGAACCACTGAACACAAACCTTGGCGCCAACTATGATAATCAGTTCTTCAAAAAAGCCCTAAAAGTAAATGCCAACTATGGTTACGACGACAATAGCAATAAGAACCGTTCAGAAACTTACAATAAAAATGTGCTGCCAGACGAGTCTATTCAAGAAAAAAACACGAGTACTAATAATGAAAGGCACAGCCAAAGTCATGATTTCCGTTCAAACATCAGCATGCGACTGGATTCCACGCAAAGTATGGAACTCCAATCCAATGCCAGTTGGGAAAATACTTCGCAATTTAACTATACAAACAGCAACACAAGCGATGGATTGGCTAATCCAATCAGTGACTTTAGGGAGAATAATCAGTCGAATTCTTCAAACTCGAACAACAATTTTCGCTTAAACTATAGAAAGCGGCTAAAACCGGGACGCTCTTTAAATGTGATGATCGGCAACAATCACAAAGAATCATCTTCAGAAAGTAAAGTCAATTCACGAACCTATTTTTATAAAACAGCAGATAGCACCATTATCGACCAAAATCGACAGGGCTGGAATAAGGGCAATAATTTCACTTCGTCCATCAACTTGAATAACCGAATCAATGCGTATATCAATGTTGCCTTGGGCTATAGTTTTAATCATTCAAAAAACACCAATACGCAAAATTCAATAAACAATATCACGCAGCAGTTTGATTCACTTTACTCTCAAAATCAGGTGGACAATAACACTAATCAAGGAGTTAATGTCAACTTTTCTTACCGCAAAGAAAAACTGGAAATCAATTTTTCAAACCGAACTTTCTACAAAAATCAACAGCTGAATGATAGCTACAGGGCCATTGATCTTGCCCGTAACTTTTGGGATAACAATTTAAATATTGACGCCAATTATCGAATTTCAAACAGTAGAAATATACGATTAGCTTATCAGAGTTCAAATATTATACCGTCGTTTGATCAATTACAGCCACTTCAACCCCAAACCAATCCTTTGTTCCAGCAAATTGGTAATCCCGATCTTAAGCGCGCAGTTAGTAATAATATTTCGGCCAATTATAACGCTTTCAGTTTATTGAAAGGAACAAATATTAATATCAACGGGAGCTTCTCGTTTGTCAACAATCCTATTGTTAACAAAACCACCATATTGGACAATTCGGCTCAAATCAGCACTTACGAAAACCTGTCCGGCAAATCCAGCTGGAATAGCAATCTGAATATCAACCACATGCAACCTTTAGCCAATCGTCGTATCAACTTTAACAAGAGTGCAAGCGTCAGATTTAATAATAGCTATAGCTACACCAAATTTGAAGGTGGTCAATCCAGCGGCGAATTTCTGCTGAACAATGCAAAGAACACCAATTTTAGCGTAGGTTCAAGCTTAAATGAACAAGACTCAGAGGGATTTGACTTTGACGTTTCTGTAAATACCGGATTTAATATACAGCAAAATTCGATCAACACGCAATATAATGCGACAAGTTTTTTGGGGGGAACGTCAGCCTATATTAAGTACTTTTTACCGAAGAAATTTAATATCATGACCAATATTTTCTATAGCTATACAGGCCCGACTAAGCTTTATAAAAAATCAATCAATCAATTTTATGCCAATATTGAATTGGAGAAAAAAGTGCTAAAAGATGAGAGCATGACGCTCAGTGTAAAGGCTTTTGACATTTTCAACACATTTAATAATACACGCCGTAGTGCAAGTGACACCAACTATTCCGAATCCGTTCAACAGGTATTAACACAATACTTTCTGATCGGCGTGAAGTGGGATTTTAACAAATATCTAGGGAAAGGAAATGATTAAAAAATTATATTTAACTGTAATTATCTGCTGCCTGTTTGGGCTGTCCATTCAGGCACAATATGCTTATTTTGGAAGCAGGGGCACGATCAGTTTTGATAAAGTCACGTATACAAAAGCGCGCCTGCGACAGATGTCCAACGACATAAATTCGAAAGGAATGGACAGAGGCGCAGGAATAATGGAATATTTGGATAAGGTACCTGATTCGCATACAGAAAAATTGAAATTCTACTTTGATGAGAATTCAACCGTACTGATGCCCGAGGAAAGCGCGGAAAGTGACAAGAAAAATGCTGAAGTGAAAATGACCGCACCTAAGACTATTTCTGCCAATGGTCGGGGCGGTAGATTTCAAGGGGCGGCTCGATCTGGCGCAAGCCCGAGAGGACAATTTAGAGGTGGAGCTAAAAATGGCAAAGTGCTTTATCAGGATCTGAAAGCTGGCACCGCAGATATTCAGCTCGACATTGACGAGAAATACATTCTTTCGGAAACATTGGACAGCATTACTTGGCGGTTCACAGAAGAATACCGAAATATTGCTGGTGTAAACTGCCGCCGGGTGAATGGTGCCACCAAAGACTCACTTTACCTTATTGCCTACTATTCGGAAGAAATTCCTGTTTCAGCAGGACCAGCCTTAAGCCATGGTCTCCCGGGGATGATAATAGGTCTCGTGATTCCTGAAATGCATATTCAATACTGGGCTACAACTATTGAATATACCAATAAACTTGTGCCTGCTGACTGGCGAGATAAGAAATCGAAAAAAATGGAACTTAATGAATTCTCGGAAATCTTTGGCAGATATATGCCACGCAATCGACAAAACGAGTCAGCAAAAAAAAGGATTTTAGAGCAATTGGTGTATTGAAAATGTCAGTTTGGCAGTCCCTAAAGACAAATAGATGACAAATAGTGATTTTTTTTAAAAAAATTTGGATTGGCATAAGGGTTGATAATAGAGTGATAGATTTGTTTAAGTAAAAAATTAAAACACAAGATATGTCTAAAATTATAGGAATTGACTTAGGTACTACAAACTCATGTGTTGCCGTAATGGAAGGTAACGAGCCTGTAGTAATTACGAACAACGAAGGTAAACGTACAACTCCTTCGATCGTAGCTTTCGTAGAGGGTGGCGAGCGCAAAGTTGGGGACCCAGCAAAGCGTCAAGCAATTACTAACCCACATAAAACTATTTATTCCATCAAACGTTTTATGGGACTTTCATACGATGAAGCTGTGAAAGAAGCAGAACACGTACCTTATAATATCGTTAAAGGTGACAATAATACACCGCGTGTAGAAATTGACGACCGCAAATATACACCACAGGAGATTTCTGCTATGGTTCTTCAAAAAATGAAGAAAACAGCAGAAGATTTCTTAGGTCAGGAGGTGACTGAAGCTGTTATTACAGTTCCTGCATACTTCAATGATGCACAACGTCAAGCAACAAAAGAGGCTGGAGAAATTGCTGGTTTATCAGTAAAACGTATCATCAACGAGCCAACAGCTGCAGCTTTAGCTTATGGCTTGGACAAAGCACACAAGGACATGAAAATCGTTGTTTTTGACTGTGGTGGTGGTACTCATGACGTTTCTGTACTCGAGTTAGGTGACGGTGTATTTGAGGTTAAATCTACTGACGGTGATACGCACTTAGGTGGTGATGACTTTGATAACGTAATCATCAACTGGTTGAACGAAGAATTCAAAAGTGAAAACAATGGCTTTGACTTGAAAAAAGACCCAATGGCATTGCAACGTTTGAAAGAAGCTGCTGAGAAAGCGAAAATTGAATTATCAAGCTCAACTTCTACTGAAATCAACCTGCCATATATCACTGCTGATGCAACTGGACCAAAACACTTAGTTCGTTCATTATCACGCGCTAAATTTGAGGCTTTGGCTGCTGACTTGATCAAGAGAACAATTGCTCCTTGTGAATCAGCATTGAAAAATGCAGGTTTCAGCAAATCCGATATTGATGAAATTATCTTAGTAGGTGGTTCTACTCGTATCCCGGCAATCGTTGATGCGGTAAAAGCATTCTTCGGAAAAGAGCCTTCTAAAGGTGTAAACCCGGATGAAGTGGTAGCTTTAGGTGCTGCTATCCAAGGTGGTGTATTGACCGGTGAAGTGAAAGACGTTTTATTATTGGATGTAACTCCACTTTCATTGGGTATTGAAACAATGGGTGGTGTGATGACTAAATTGATCGAAGCAAATACGACAATTCCAACTAAAAAATCGGAAACATTCTCTACTGCTTCGGATAATCAACCATCAGTAGAAATTCACATTCTACAAGGTGAGCGTCCTATGGCAAACCAAAACCGTACAATCGGCCGTTTCCATTTGAACGATATTCCACCTGCTCCTCGTGGCGTTCCGCAAATCGAAGTTACTTTTGACATTGATGCGAACGGTATCATCAAAGTGTCTGCGAAAGATAAGGCTACTGGAAAAGAACAAAATATCCGCATTGAAGCATCTTCAGGTTTGTCTGACGAAGAAATCAAACGCATGAAAGAAGAAGCTGAAGCCAATGCTGATGCCGACAAAAAAATGAAAGAAGAAGCTGATAAGGTAAACGCAGCTGATGCTTTAATCTTCTCAACTGAAAAACAATTGAAAGAATATGGCGATAAAATTTCAGCAGATAAAAAAGCACCAATTGAAGCTGGCTTAGCGAAATTAAAAGCTGCATACGAAGCGAAAAACTTCGCTGATATTGACGCTGCTTCTGAAGAATTACAAAATGCTTGGAATGCTGCTTCTGAAGAGATGTATGCTGCTTCTCAAGGCGGTGCTCAACAGCCTCAAGGTGATGCAGGACAAGCTCAAGGTGGAAACCAAGGTGGTGATGATGTAACTGACGTCGATTACGAAGAAGTGAAGTAATCACTCCTCCTCATAAAAAAAGCTCCGGGAACATTAATCCTGGAGCTTTTTTTTATTTTAACCCTTTCGCTTTTCTATTTCTTAACATTCAACGACTACTTTTTTATGCGCTTCGAGCTATTGCTTGTTCTTATAGTGACTTAATATTCCTTTGTCGAATGTAGCCCATATTCCTGCCGGCATATCCGCCTTCTTTAAAGCATTATTTGTCCAGGTATTGCAGGAATAAAACATACTATACGCACCTTTCGCTTCATAAAACGCATCTGAATCACCATATTGTGCATTTGTATTCACTAAAATAGCTTGATTTTGATTTCCGTCTAACGATTGTTTGATATACTGTACCAAATCATGGTATTGCGATCTACTGATCTGATAAGAAAAACATAATTCATCTTCCTGAATGGTATTGTAATAGGTCACATGAATGGCGGACTGGCCTAATCCGAAAGCAGCGATGAATGCTGTGGAGACTTTTAGATCCTTCCATTCCGGCGTATCCAAATAAAACCCTTTGTCCCCCCAGCCGATCCCAACATACTGATATCCGTGATGTTTCCCGATCGTATTTTCATAAGGAAACAATTGCGACCAATCCATCTCTTCGTTGACGACCGGTAACACAATATCGGTATGAACACCATTTGATTTGACAAAGACCTGCACTGTCCTATCTACGTTGATTTCTCTTCGCTGCGCTGAAATGCGCGACAAACTGTATTCCGCCACAATATAAAGCACGCAATAAGACAACAACCCTAAAATAAAATAACCTAACACTTTAAGAACTTTTTTCATCTAAGATCTATTTCCACTCATTAATCAAGCAAACAGGACAAAAAAAACCTGCATTGCTGGCAATACAGGTGAAAGATAAGCTATTTCTTTTAGCTCTTAAAATAACTTTTCAGGATAGACTCCATCAGCAACCAATTTTGAAATTGATTCCTGTACAATAGGTTTATCCTCTTTATATGTTACACCAAACCATTTCGATGAAGTTGGAATTACTTTGAAATCCGCCAATTTATGTTTCACCATATAATCTGGTACGGAAGGTATAAAAAATTCTGCTTTTAAATTCTCTTTGTTTTCCTCGACAAAAGCAGGAAACATCGCTTGTGCTACTTCGAAAATTTTTGGTGTAAACCCCCAAAAGTTCATTGAAACACGCGTCTTTGGATCTAGATCCGTTTCCACGCCATTTTCTTCGTACACGATTTTGCGGTTATCCCCTTCGCCTTTGTAATATATATTTGTCCGTTCGGTTACACTTTGCATGTGTCCTGAAGGCGTCACCTCACATACACCACGCGAAACATAACCATAATCAGACATGGTATTTCCAACCTGAAAACCCATTAACGACATTTGTTGGTCAGAAACCTCAGTCGTTAAGAATTCAGCCATTTTTTGAAAAGAATCGGATCCGTAAAAATCGTCTGCATTGATAACACAAAATGGTCCATGTACCTTGTCTTTGGCACTCATCACCGCATGCGCTGTACCCCAAGGCTTAGTTCTCTCGATCACATGATTGACACCGAATTTCGTCAGGTCAAAATCTTGAAAAGCATAATCTACTTCTATTTTACCCTTCAATTTCTCATCAAATACTGCTTTCATTTTTTCCAGAAATTCTTCCCGGATAATGAATACAACTTTTCCAAATCCTGCGCGAATGGCATCGTAAATTGAATAGTCAATAATCGTCTCGCCGTGTGGGCCAAATCCATCTACTTGTTTTAAAGAACCATACCGGCTAGCCATTCCTGCTGCCAAAATCAAAAGGGTTGGTTTACTCATATTTAAATTGCGTTAATAGAATTTTCTTTTCGTGGGTAAACTTAGCTAAATTTGCCTTTAAAAGCAAATTTAGCTAAGTTCAGCTCTACCTTCAAAGGTATAGTATTGAAACGAAAAAGATCAAAAAATTATTGTTATTTCTTTTTTAAGAATGCGTTTAATAACCCCGTTGCCAATTTGCCCAAAAACTTCACGCCTTCACGCGCTAAAGTAGTTGTAGCAGTTCGTTGCGCAGCTTCCAAAGGAGTCTGTCTTCGGGAAGTAGGCCGACTTGCCTTTTCCACTTCTTTTTGCTGGGCCGCGTGCTGTTGTTCCTGCTCCACGGCCTGCATTCGTTCTTCTATGATTTCAGCCGCAGAACGATTTTCTTGCCGCTTTTGGTATTTAGCTTTTAAATCAGACTGATTGATAATTTGTAGGATTGTTGGGTCACTTGCAGGCCCCATCACGGCACGGGCAGGTATCAAATGCGTAGCAACAACCTCCGTGGGGATACCTTTATCATTCAATACGGTAATCAATGCCTGCCCCGTTCCCAAGGAGGTTAAGACCTGATCAATTTCATAAAAGTCGGATTTCGGATAAGTTTTAACAATCTTCTTTAAGTTTTCAGCATCGTTTGGTGTAAAAGCACGCAAGGCATGTTGCACACGATTTCCCAACTGCGCTAAAACAGATTCTGGCACATCGGTTGGGGACTGCGTACAAAAGAAAACCCCGATCCCTTTCGATCGAATCAGGCGAATGATCTGATCAACCTGTGCCAGAAAGGCTTTAGGAGCTCCGTTGAACAGTAGATGGGCTTCGTCAAAGAAAAAGACAAGCTTAGGTTTGTCCAAATCACCTACCTCGGGCATATTTTTAAACAGCTGTGCCAGTAAGCTTAACAAAAATGTAGAATAAAGTATGGGCTGATCTTGTACATCGGAGATATTTAATAAGCTAATCACGCCCTTACCATCCACCTTTTGAAACAAATCGTTGATATCAAACTCTTTCTCACCGAAAATATGCGCTAGGCCTTGCTGTTCCAATGCAACGATCTTACGTAAGATGGTTCCGGAGCTTGCTGTGCTAATCTTACCATAATCATTTTTTATTTCTTCGCTACCCGGTCCTTCCGAAAGGTAGGTAAGCAATTTCTTGGTATCTGAAAAATCGATCAAAGGCATTTGTTGATCTTGCGCATACTTAAAAATAGCCGCTAATACGCCCGTTTGCGTTTCATTGAGCTCCAGTATCCGGGCTAGCAAGACCGGCCCAAAGTCCTCTACAGTAATCCGCATAGGAATTCCCTTGTTGCCAGAAAGTGAATACAATTCAACGGGAAACGATGATGGCTCAAATGGTATGCCCACAGCACTTCCCCGATCAATAAGTGCCTGATTGGTCAGTCCTGGCTCTGCTAAACCTGACAAGTCGCCTTTGACATCCAGCATAAATACGGGTACAGCGGCATCCGACAACTGTTCGGCGATTAATTGTAACGTACGGGTTTTACCTGTGCCCGTGGCGCCGGCAATAAGTCCGTGACGGTTCATCATTTTCAAAGCTAAATTCACTTTTGCTTCAGTTTGAATTTCCCCATTGAGAATTCCTGCCCCCAAATAAATGAATGCTCCTTTTGGGTTATAGGATACCTTTACCTTCTCAATAAATTGTTCTTTATTTGCCATACCTAAGGCTTTAAGTTTATAAATCAATAAAAATTGAAAAACGTTTCATAAAAATAATCTCTTCGTCACAATTTAGTGCCAAAATATATTTTTTAGTGCACTATTAATTTGAATTTAACATGGAATTACTATTTTTACGATGTAAAACAGTAAGACTAAAGGTAATAAAAAATGTTAAATAAGCGGTTTAGATTTGTGGCAGCGTTCATTTGCGCGATCATCTTTTTCACAAAGATGGCTATATCTATTTCACCTATTTTTTCCAATAGTTTAGATCAAAGTACAATCTTACAGGTTGTTTTACAACTGGAAATCGAGAACAATAATGGCGCGAGTAATGATACACTCGAAACAGCCTCAAAATTTTTCAATACGAAGTCAGAAGAACCTATTGTATTCGAAACTATACTCGTTGAGAACCAAGGAAAACAAAAGAATTATCTTAAAAATGAGAAAAGCATTTTAGCTTTTCACCCTACGGTTCCAACACCCCCTCCTAACTTATAACGACATCCTATCGGGATGTTTTTCTCTCGACCTGCACGCGAAAGAAAAAGCGTGTACGGTATTCTTGATTTTTCTTAAGCAATCTTTGCTCTGGCATTATCGGTCTATTGTTGGCCTTTTGTTGAGTGCAACGCATACGTCGATGCTCCCAGCCAATAAGCCCTGTATCCGTTATTGCTGCCGCTATTATAGGTTGCTTGATGAAAACTTTATTTACAGATAAACACAAATTTTATGTTTGGAACTCGTACGTCGGCTTTTCTAAAATTATCGAAAAGAGACTTAAAATATGACTTCCCTGCTAGTGTTGTGGTGTTTTTGGTGGCACTTCCATTATGTTTGGGAATTGCAATGGCCTCAGGTGCGCCATTGTTTGCAGGATTATTGACAGGTGTAATTGGTGGAATCGTGGTCGCTTCCATCAGTAAATCACCACTCAGTGTAAGTGGACCAGCTGCTGGTCTAACTGTTATTGTCTTAGGTGCTATTCAAAGCCTAGGCGCATATGAAACCTTTTTACTTGCCGTCGTCATTGCTGGCATAATACAAGTCATTCTTGGAATATTAAAAGCTGGAATGATCGGCAATTATTTCCCCTCAGCGGTCATCGTAGGGATGCTTGCGGCAATCGGTATTACGATTATCATGAAACAAATTCCTTTAGCATTGGGTTTCGTGGAATCACACGCCTTTGAAATGGACAATGGACATGGTATTGGTGCTTATTTTGATACAATTGCCTCTGCAATCAACTTTGGTGCATTTATCATCTGTGCGCTTTCTTTGGCGATTCTTATCTTTTGGCCATCGATTCCAAAGCTCAATAAAATTCCAGCCCCATTGGTGGTTGTAATTTTAGGTGTCAGCTTAGCTTACCTTTTCAACGGATCAGCATTCCAATTGCATGAAAAGCAATTTGTTTTGGTTCCGGTTGTAGGTTCCTTCTCCGAGTTCACGGGTTTATTTACACTTCCAGATTTTACACAGGTAGTGAACAAAGAGGTGTGGATTGCTGCGTTTACCATTGCGATTATCGCTAGCCTTGAAACCCTATTGAGCATCGAGGCTGTGGATAAAATAGATCCGTACAAAAGAAATACTCCAACTAACCGCGAACTTGTTGCGCAGGGGATCGGTAATATGACCAGCGGACTTTTAGGGGGCCTACCATTGACATCCGTTATCGTTCGCTCATCGGCAAACGTCAATGCTGGAGGAAAAACGAGACAATCTGCTGTTATGCATGGTATTTGGCTTTTGGTCGCTATGCTTGCTATCCCAACAATGCTAAATATGATTCCGCTAGCCTGTCTAGCCGCCATTCTCCTTCATACTGGGTACAAATTAGCAAAACCAAGCCTGTTCACCTCCATGTACAAAAAAGGTTTAGATCAATTTATCCCATTTTGTGTCACTATTGTTGCAATTGTTTTTACCGATCTTCTGATGGGGGTAGGAATAGGCATTGTCGTGGCAACATGCTATATTTTGAGAGCAAATATGAAAAATGCTTTTAAATACAATATTGAAAGAGACAATGAAGAAGATAAAGCTATCATTACTTTAGCTGAAGAAGTATCATTTTTGAATAAAGTCCCTATTCAACAAAAATTATACAGCCTCCCAAAATCGATCAGCAAGATCCGTATCGATGGGACATTCAGTAAGTTCATCGATAAAGATGTCATCGAAGTCATAAAAGATTTTGAACAGAATGCAAGAAGCAAGGGAAAAGACATCGAACTTTTGCAGGTTGTCTATAAAAAACCTTCCTAGGACGAAGACCTTCTTTATAGATTACTGTACTTGGTTGGGCATCATATTGCATGAAAAGACTCAATTGGGACGGCAGGGACACTCATTGGGATCGGGAACGGATTTTCAATGAAAATAAGTTGTTTGAAGTAAACAATGAATTTAGACATTTGTATTCATTATCATAAAATAGAAACTACGCCTGCGGGCACGAGTGAAATAAGAAAAATATGGAAAATAAAGATTTAATAACAGGATTTGACAATATCATTAAGGGAAATAAAGAGTGGATGGAATTTGTGAAAAATGACGTAACAGGACGGTTCCAGCAGCTTGCTAAAGGTCAGAATCCGGAAATTCTTTGGATCGGTTGTGCAGATAGCCGAGTACCCGCAAACGAATTGACTGGCACAAAGCCAGGAGAGGTATTCGTACACCGCAATATTGCCAACATGGTCATTCACTCTGATATGAGCATGCTTTCAGTATTAGACTATGCAGTCAATGTTTTGAAAGTAAAACATGTCATTATCGCAGGTCACTATGGCTGTGGAGGTGTAGCGGCTTCTCTAAGCCGCAAGCAGTACGGCATTATTGACAACTGGCTTGGCCATATCAAAGATGTATATCGTTTACATAGCGCAGAGATTGATGCGATCGAAGAACACGATAAAAAGGTAAATCGCTTAATCGAGCTTAATGTAAAAGAGCAAGTTTTTAATCTTTGTGCAACGTCCATCATTCAAAATGCGTGGAAAGAACGTAATGATCTTGCAGTACATGGCATGATTATCAATATCGGTACTGGAGAATTGATCGACCAACATTGTACGTTTACGAATAATGATGAACTGGGAGAAGTCTTCTCGTATAAATAGCGTAGTAATAAAAATCGGTAAAAGGGGCATTGCATAATAGAGGGCACTGAAAAAGTC
>NZ_DJAS01000013.1:0-48454 GCF_002429765.1 Sphingobacterium sp. UBA5996 | reverse complement strand
ATTTGAGACAGCTTCTTTTTGGAGATCACAACTCCATTCATCATCACAATAACCGATTGTTCAGTGCAATGATGAGTGCCTCATTCATATTACTTACTCCTAGCTTTTCAAACAATTTCCGCCGGTGAAATTTCACCGTGTCGATGGAAACGAAAATTCGTTCGGATGTTTCATGAATACTAAGTCCACGATGATAAAAGCGCAATATTTCTATTTCGCGCGCTGTGAGATTTATCTTATTTCGGGATGTCCATTTTCCTGTTAACAGGTCTAGCTCCCATAATAAATCAGTATGAAGTTTCTCGATCACTACATTCCCTGAAGAAACATTGGTGGATAACGAAACAATACAAATGGCTTTCCATATTTTTCCCTCCTCTGTTAAAAAGACAGGCGTCAACTTATGATTAATCAAAAATGGTCTATTTGGAGCATTTTGTATTTGAAAATCATAAGATATAACGTATAATTTTCTCTCTTCAATGGGTATTTTTTCATAAAAGGCAAACCCCGCTTCGTTGATATTGATAAGCATCTGAAAATCATCAGCAGGAACATATTTCTCATAAAAAGCATATCCCATTTCCATTACTTCCATAGCGGTCAAACCAGCTAAAAAAAGAGGATTATCAGAAACGTATTCAAAGCCTTTACTTTGATAATCTATCAGGTAAATACTTTGGTAGGTGATCCGCGAAAAAGCTTTTACAAACTCAAGATAGTCATGGGTCTGTAAGATATCCTTTTCCGAAAGACGATCAAGGGCATTTTTTTTCGAAAATAGCGCATTAAAATCCATATTAAAATTGAAAATCCGAAGTTAAATAAAACTATAATCAGTTATAGTGTTTATTAAAACAAACTGCAATATTTTTGGTAAATAGCTACTTGGCTAATTTGTTGCAACCCCAGCAGTAAATAAAAAAATCTCCACGAAGGATGGAGATTTTAAAAATTACTTGGGAACCAAAGCGTTCTTAAAAGATAAAACCGAGAGTTATCATTTACTCACTTCATTCAACAATTGAATATCTTCTGTATCCAATTTAAGCGTTGGAGCAGCAAATAATGTTTCCAATTGGGTCGCACTTGTAGCACTTACGATTGGTGCTGTGATCAACGGTTTGGCCAATAACCAAGCTAATGCGACAGTAGCCTGCTGTACTCCATGTTTTTCAGCAATCGAGTCTAACGCTTTAAGGACAGCTTTTCCTTTATTGTCGAAATACTTCTTTATCCCACCGCCGCGAGTAGTATTGTCGAAGTCAGCTTCTGTTCGGTATTTACCAGTCAAAAAACCAGCCGCAAGTGACCAATAGGGAAATACACTTAAACCATACTTTTCGACCAATGGAGCGTAATCTGTTTCAAAACTTGATCTTTCAACGAGATTGTAATGTGGTTGCAAGGCCACATATTTTGGTAAACCATTCTTCTCGGCAGCATCAAAGCTTTCAATCAATCTTGTTGGCGACAAATTAGATGCTGCAATATATCGAACCTTACCCGCTTTAATTAGTTCATCATAGGCCGATAGTGTCTCTTCCACTGGTGTTAACTTATCATCAAAATGAGTGTAGTACAAATCAATATGATCTACTCCCAATCGTCTCAAAGAATCATCAGCAGATTTTAAAATATGTTTTTTTGAAATATCGTAACCATGCTCTTGAGTTTCTGAGCCAACTTTCGTAGCAATTACCATATCCTGTCGATTGCCACGGCTCTTCAACCATTTACCAATTATTTCCTCGGATTGCCCCCCTATGCCATTTACCCACCACGAATAGGTATCCGCCGTATCAATAAAATTAAATCCTGCGCCTACAAATTGGTCTAAAATCTCAAACGACTGTTGTTCGTTCAGCGTCCATCCAAAAACATTTCCACCGAAATTTAGTGGTGCTATCTGCAAATCTGTGTGTTGTATTTCTATCTTTTTCATTCAATTTATTTATTGTTCCATTTATTAAAAAAACTGGATCACACCGCTGTGTAGAAATTAAAGTTACATTATTAGAAGCGCGCTCGCGCAAAAACCTGTCACATAAAATTGTCATAAAACGAATTCGGAAAACATAGCACTGGCGTACACAAAACAATCTTCCAATGCAATATAAGGAGCATAATTCCGGAAGAAGAATTTAAGAATTCTCTGTTTTAAGAACTAATAAAACAACGAAGCTCCAATTAGGCATCTGGGGCAATACTCTAGCGGAAAACGAACATTCGCCGGTGGAGGAGTAACGAATGATGGGTAGAAAAAAGGGTCACTCTAATGAGAGTCGACCCTTATATATCTTACTTTTCGATAGATGACATGTCTATTACAAATCGATATTTAACATCACTGTCCAATACCCTTTGGTAAGCCTCATTGACATAGTCAATATCGATCATTTCTGTCTCGGGCAGAATATTATGCTCTGCACAAAAATCGAGCATATCCTGAGTTTCTTGTATTCCGCCAATACTGGACGCCGTTAGGACCTTATTGCCCCCCATAATGGACCGGCCATTAATCTCCATAGGAGCAGCAGGAATTCCAACACAAATGTAAACCCCTTTGGTTTTCAGCAGGGCCAAATAGAGGTTGTAATCGTGAGGAGCCGATACTGTATCAATAATGAAATCAAAATACGACGAAAACTCGTTGATCTCATTGGCCTCGTGCGTATTTAAAAACTTATGCGCGCCAAGCAAAGCCGCATCGTCTTTTTTACGTGGCGAATGACTAATCATGGTAACTTCTGCCCCCATCGCTACCGCAATCTTGACAGCCATATGCCCTAATCCACCTAGTCCCAATACACCAACTTTATGGCCTTTGCTGACATTCCATCTTTTTAATGGAGAATATGTTGTAATCCCGGCGCAAAGCAATGGGGCAACTTTTTTAATATCCAACGATTCTGGCACATGAAGCACGAAATTTGCGTCCGCTACAATATTATTGCTGTAACCACCAAATGTATAGCTGTGATCATGCATTACATCTTTGCTATTATAGGTCCAGACGGTCTTCTTTTCTGAGCAAAATTGTTGTTGATCTGCTTTACAGTTTTCGCAAGTACCGCACGAGGCAACCATGCAGCCTACACCGGCGAGATCACCTTTTTTAAATTTAGTTACCTCAGCACCAACCGCACTAATGCGGCCGACAATCTCATGCCCTGGTACAATCGGGTAGTGTGTACCGCCCCATTCATCATGCACTTGATGAATATCTGAATGACAGATTCCACTATACAAGATATCTATTAATACATCGTTCGCACCCAGCTCCCTTCTTTCAAATTCCCAGTATTCAAGTGGAGAAGTACTGTCTTTTGCCGCATAACCTTTCGATTTAATCATATCATCTTTTTTTATAGACCACATTTGGATACGAAAATGATTTCGATCCTCATTTAACTGGTGTAAAGTTAATAGGTCATGCTGATGAATGAAGAAGCCGAATTGGAATATTGACATTCGACAAACAAAAAAGTAAGTTTCAACATATACATTAAGCAAAAGACCGTGTATATTTGAGTACATATAAATCATTTCAATGAAAAGAATCAATTTAACGCTGGCTGTTCTTTGCTTTACATCTATGGCTTTTGCCCAAAAAATCGATTACAAGGTGAATACCCAATCTTCGAAGATCAAATGGAGCGCCAAAAAAGTCGTCGGTGGACATGTAGGAATTATAAATCTACAAGAAGGCAGCATACAAACCGATAAAGGAAAAATCATAGCCGGTAACTTTACAATAGATATGAATTCCATGGCGTGTACTGATGCTCCCAAATTGACGGGACATTTAAAAAATGAAGATTTCTTTAATGTCCCGAGCTATCCCACCGCGAAATTTGTCATCAGTAAAGTTGACAATAGCAAAGCAAACCCAATCATAACAGGTAATCTTACGATCAAGAATAAAACAAAATCAATATCATTTCCGGCAAAAGTCACCACGACGGTAGATGGTCTAGCCGCAGAAGCTGTCGGCGTAAAAGTAAATCGTTTGGATTTTGATATACAGTATCGTTCTGCGAGTTTCTTCTCCGATTTAGGCAACCGAGCAATAGACGACGAGTTCACATTGGATATACAGATTAAAGGAACAAAATAGCTGTTGCAGCGTAGCGGCTCAATAAAATGCCCTTAATAAGACTGTTTCTAGTCTCCAAATACACTGAAATTCGATCGTTAATATTTTTTAAACGTATGAAACGTGGATTCTGTTAAATTAGATTTGTTTCAAATTACACTTAACGTCCTTGAAAATTAACGAAAGTGAAGTTTTAGATTTATCTTTAAAATTCCTAAAGATAAATTATACAAAGTATTTATGGAGAAAATAAAAACTTTTCAACAGCACGAGCTTAATAGAATTAGAAAACATTGGAGTAATAGTGGCCTTGCATTTGAGAAGTTAGGAAGATCTTCTAATATATCGGATTACTCCGACCGGGAGATCAATGAGATGCTGCTAGGGATATATAAAGACAGTAAACATCTGATGGTTGATGAAGGATATTTTATTGATGTTTCAAAGGTACAAAAAGCCAGCTGCACTTTAGTGGATGTCTCCTACGCTAGACGCATTAAACCAGATCCAAAAAGTGCCCTCAAACTTCAGGACATCCGTAATTTTTATATTGAAGATTATTTTGTCGAAACAACAGAAATATTTTCTGATCAACATAAACACAAAATAACCGGTTATTTGAAAAAAATCGGTGGTATCAGCTTGGGGAAAGGTCAATACAATAAATTGTATTCTATTCCGAATGATTTTAAAACCTTTTTCGGTAACGCGCCCGCAGATTTATTCTACCCCATACAACGGTATATAAATGGGTTATTCTTTGACGACGATTATCGAATGTCAGATTTTGAGGTCGTCAGTAATATTTCCATTAGTAAGATATGAGCCTATTAGAACGCATATCTTACTAGCGTTTTTTTGACTATCTATTGCGTCTAATCGCTTTTTCTCAAGGTAACAACAGTGATTTCAGGCCATACCCCTATTCGACCTCTCAAACCGTGAAAACCAAATCCACGATTGACATAGAGATATTTCCCGTGCTTTTGATACAGCCCCGCCCACTGTTTGTAGAAATATTGAATTGGACTCCATTTAAATCCAAACAATTCGATCCCAAACTGCATACCATGTGTATGCCCAGCGAGGGTTAAATGGACATGTTGATCGTGAGCCAAGGTAACATGATCCCAATGGGAAGGATCATGAGACATCAAAATTTTGAAAGTATCCTTATTCAATCCAATAGTAGCCTTAGCAAGATCGCCGTACTGATGAAATCCACCTTTACCCCAATTTTCAACGCCAATGAGAGAAATACGATCTCCTTGCTTTTCAATTGCTATTGATTCATTCAGTAATAATTTAAATCCCATTTCATGGTGAATTTCCTTAAGTCTATTCAGGTTTGAAATTTTTGACTCGACACTATCCCATTGCACATAATCCCCATAATCGTGATTTCCAAGAACTGAAAACTTGCCGAAAGGAGCTTGCAATCGATTAAATTCTGAAACCCATGGCTCCATTTCAGAAGCCCTATTATTGACCAAATCGCCAGTAAACAATACAAGATCACTGTTCTGAGCATTCGCTAACTCAATACCTTTACGCACTCTTTTCATATCGGATAAACTCCCGGAATGGATATCTGATAGTTGCGTAATTTTAAAGCCGTTAAACGCCTCCGGGAGATCTGGAAAACTCACAATTTCTTCTCGTACTCTATAAAAATAACGACCTCTCGTTAGCCCGAAAAAAATAATCAGTAGCATGAGCACCGCACAGAGTAGGACGATCTCGCTCAAAAGAACACTACGCGGCGGATAAGAGCGGAAAATACGCGTAAGATCTTCGAGGAGCAAAAATGGAATAGCGATCAATTTAGGTATAAAAACAATCAAAAATGCCGTAATCAAACTGGTCGCTGACCGCTGGATTTCATAACCTGCCTTCCGCAAGAAAAATAGAGCGAAAACTCCAAGAAGCAACAATAAATCCAGACACCAATATATGCTGTGAAAAACTGAACTTTTAGCAACGGTAATGAAAGCCTGAAAAAAATAGAAATCCCCTACGATGAATAGGAATAAAATGAATAGAAGTCTTTTTGCCATATTGTACGAAATACATATGTTGAACCGCTAATGATATGCCAAAAGATATATCGTTGCACCTCTAGCAGCTTACGCTCGAAATACTGATGTGCTCGTGACAATTGATTCTATTTCAACCCCATTTGATAGCGAAATTTCCTTCCATGCATTCAAAACATGACATAATGTCTTAAAGTTTTTCTAAGTGATGATCATTACAATATGCCAACTTTTTGCATACATGCCCTCATTTTCCTATAAGTCCGCTCAATATCGTCATCTAAACCAATCGAGAATCTGATCAATCCATCTGAAATCCCCATCGTTAAACGTTCCTGCTCAGGGATTTCAGATGAGGTCGAACTACCCGAGCAGGAAAATAGTGTCTTGTAAAAACCTAAACTCACAGCAAGATATCCTAAATTCTCAGCCTGCATCAACTCCATCAGCTCATTAGCTCTCTCAGTCGTTTCCACGTCCACCGTCATTAAACCACCAAATCCATACGCCTCATGCATCATGCTCTTCATTAACTCATGATTGGGGTGAGAATTCAGTCCAGGGTAAGAAATCTTCAATCCATCTTGCTCAAACCGCTCGGCTAAATAGAGGGCGTTATAGCTATGTTGTTTCATCCGTATATGAAGTGTGCGCAAATTCTTCAGTATACTCGCCGAGCGTAGGCTGTCCATTGTTGGTCCCATCAACATGCAAGCTCCGCTATTCACGTTTTTGGTTTCGTCGATAAATTCCTGACTTGCACAATACACACCACCAACGCTATCGCTGCTACCGTTGATAAACTTTGTTAAGCTATGAATGACAATATCAGCGCCCAACCGTATAGGTGAAATTGACAAAGGAGAAAAGGTGTTGTCAACAATCAATTTTAGCTTATACTTTTTACAGAGAGTCGATAACCTCCTCAGATCCGCCACACGCAACAACGGATTGCTCACACTTTCACAGTACAAAATTTTTGTATTGGGTCTTATCGAATTTTCTAATGCTTCGAAATCATCAATATCCAAAAATGTCGTCTCAATTTGGAAAGGTGGGAGAAAATTTTTAAGGAAAGCATACGTTCCCCCATAGATCGTCCTGCTTGAAATAATATGGTCGCCACTTTTACAGAGCTGTAAGAGAACCGTAGTTATGGCCCCCATCCCAGAAGATGTTACATTAGCTGCAGCGGTATTTTCCATTTTTGCCAATGCCTGCGCTAAGTATAAATTCATTGGAGATGAATGTCTCGAATAAAGATAACATCCTTCCCCATTTCCTTCGAACGTATCAAACATCGTTTTAGCCGAAAGAAATGTATAAGTAGAACTGTCCGATATCGACGGATTCACACCTCCAAACTCACCAAAATATTGCAAATCTTGAATTTCATTTGCAGCGTTAAAATCTTCCATGTTTTTATCTTTAAAATTGGGGAATTTTAAATTAGATTACAATAAATTATAGCTATATTAGAGTATAAATCTATCATATAAAGGATCGTTAGTGAAAAAATCTATTTGATTTAAAAAAAGAATCATTAAACCAAAAATAAATCTATGCATTTCGATGAAATTGACCGAAAACTACTGCTCCTCCTACAACAAGACGCAAAACAAACAACCAAAGAGCTTTCCCACAAACTTAACTTATCAGCAACAGCAGTCTACGAACGTGTACGTAAACTCGAAAATACGGGAATTATTAAAGGATATGTTGCAGTACTTGATAAACGCAAAATAGACAAAGATTTCTTGGTATTATGTCACGTTAAATTAGTGCAACATAAAAAAGAATTTATCTTACATTTTGAAAAAGAGGTTATGAACCTTCAGGAAGTAACAGAATGCTTTCATGTGAGTGGAGATTTCGACTATATATTAAAAATATGTGTGCAGGATATGGCAGACTATCGTAATTTTATGTTAACGAAATTGACCAGTCTAAAACATATCGCAAGCACGCATAGCTCATTTATGATCGCCGAAGTCAAAAATACCATAGCTATAATGCTGTAGAAACCTAAACTAAAACTCCATTTTTTGAAGCAATTGGCTCTGGAATATCTTCGTCTCCTATGATCTGCAACATATCAATCTCAATGGTTCTACAGATCGATAGCATCGGTATATCAAACATCAGTCCTCCAAAAGGATTTTCGGTATAGTCACCCACCAGTTCCATCACAATATAAATCCATCCTATGACCACACAAAAAGGAATACTCGTCCATATACCCCAATCTCCCAATTTCGCAAATTCATTCACTAAACCCAATGGAAGCAGAATGATAAGAATAACATTGAACACAAATGCTGTACTCGCAAACTGCCGCGGCGAAGGAAATTTTTTGATTCTCTCTGCCTGCCCCTGATAATCATAAAATTGGTTTAAACAGTTCTGTAATTGAGTTTGATTGAAATCAGAGATGACCTTATCATTTTTCAAGGCATTTACTTCCCTAGCTTGTTGGGAAATCAAATATGTCGCAAAGTTTTTGTATTGACGCTGTGCATTGAATTCCGCAGTAGAAAGATATTTATTCAAAAAAATAGATGTCCTACTGTAATCAGGAAAACCAGCCTTTATAAGTCTGTTTCTTTTAACATTCATAGAACCAATATATTTTTTCAAACTAATGTGCTCCCATTCCGTTGGGACCAACAATTGCTCCCTCAACGTATACAGCCAGGCAATATGACGGTAAGCAATCCTTTTTCTCCGTTCTACTAAATCGGTAGAATCACCATTTTCGGTGTTAAAGGCATATAACATAGCTGTAAATGACCGGCTAGAATTAACAATTGAACCCCAAATTTTTCGGGCTTCCCAAAGTCGATCATAGGCCTGATTGTTTTTAAAACCAACGTAGAATGCTTCAGCCGTCCCGATCAATGCCAAGGGAACCCACGGAATTATCATCCACTGCCAGTTAAAAAAATAATAGATAACCGCCACGAGTGAGCACCAAAGTGTAAGCCATATCAAATGTGCCCCTGCTAAATTGAATATTTGCCTATAGTTGAAATATTTGGTTGTGATCATAAAGAATGGATATCTTTCATTATTAAAAAACGCTGTGAAAGTACACTTAATTTATAACTGTTCAATACACCAATTTGTTTTCGAGGCAATTATTTCTAAAGCTTTGCCATATTATTAAAACTAAAGCTTTAGATTTCAAAATAGCTTATCATTAAATTTACTCCTTTCGTCCCGAAAAAACCAATATATATCCCAAAAAATTGAATAAAAACATCGTTGAATATAGCTTTGGGTAATTATTCGAAACTTATGAACAAATTAATAGTAGTAACTCTTATCACATTTTTCACTAACAGTTTGCTATTCGCTCAAAGCACAGTCATCGGAAAGGTCTCCGATCAATCTGGAAATCCAGTCCCCTACGCGACCGTTTCATTTAAGCCATTACATGCAATGAAAGATACATCAATAGAGAAAATAGCCGATGAGTATGGAAACTTTCAGTTATTCATCAACGAAAAAGGAACATACCTCGCTTCAGTTCATATTGAAAAAATACTCAAAATGCAGCAAAAAATCGATATTAAGGAATCGAATGAAACCATGGCATTTGTAGTTCCCAAATCACGCTTAACCAACCTCGTGCTAGATGAAGTAACGGTAAACCATCGCAGACCGATCATACAGCGAAAAATCGACCGTCTCATCATGAATGTGGGGCAAACAGCCAATGCTGTTGGAAAATCAGCATTAGATTTGCTTAAAATAGCACCAGGAGTGTTTGTTAATAACGGCCAAATTTCAATTAACGGGATAATGGGCACACGCATTCTTGTAGACGGAAAAAGTATTAATCTGGCAGGAAGCGATCTTAAGAATTACCTTCAGTCATTACGTTCCAGTGATATCCAAAGCATTGAAATCATGGCGCATCCCTCAGCGGAATTTGATGCAGAAGGCAGCGGTGGCATAATTAATATTATTTTGAAGAAAAACGATAAGCAAGGAATCAATGGCTATATCGGTAATGACTATGGACTAGGCCTCGGAAAATATGCCTCATACAATCCTTACACCGCTTTAAATTATCGAAAGGGCAAAATTGGTTTAACCGCAAGCTATGCTTACGCTCACGCTAAATCCTATGAAGAACTAAAACAACAGAGAAACTTTCCCAATAATGGTCTATACAGTCAAACAACAGACAATACACAAACAAACAATAATAGCCGAATAAGAACAGTTGTGACATATGATCGCTCGAAAAGGGAATCTTTCGGATTAGCCTACACGGGCCAATACAGTAATTTTACGGGGCCCTCCGCCGCCCGTGCGACAGTGCGCTACGAAGATCCAGCTAAAAATATCATTTCGTCGGGCAGTTTTCCTTCCGAATCGAAATCCAATTATCAAAACCTTGGATTCAATTATGCTCGGGAAACAGACAGTTTACACTCTAAAGTCACTATAATCGCCGATTATACGCATAATAAACGCACTGGAAATAGTATCAGCAACAGCACGGATTGGAATGCAACTGGTAGCGTGATTAGCGATACGTTGTTTAGATTAGATTATCCAAGTACAGCAAAAATATTTACGGGCGAAGCGAAATACAACTGGATAGTAAAAAACGGAAACAATTTATCTATTGGCTTAAAGTCTACAGCGACAGATATCATAAACACCAATAATTCTCAGGTCTTCGATCAACATTGGACACCAAGTCCAGCTCTCGATTTCGAATTCGCTTATAAAGAAAGAATTTATGCAACCTACGCAAATTACACGGGAAAATGGGCAAAAATTGATTATCAATTGGGACTTAGAGGCGAGAAATCCATCGTTCAGGGACGACTTTGGGGAGCACAGCAGGCAGATCTTTTACAACATTATTTTAATTGGTTTCCAAGCATCTTTCTGAAGAAAGATCTAAATATGGAAGGAAGCAACTACCTTACTTTTTCCTACAATCGAAGAATTAGACGTCCTTCATACTTTGATTTGAATCCATATAAATATTATATAGATAATTATTCCGTGCAAACAGGAAACCCCTATTTGAGACCACAATTTACAAATTCAATAGAAATTGGTGGGATGTGGAAGGAAAAGTACTATAGTGCATTAAATTATTCACAGACAAAAAACGCCATATCACAAATCATCCGCAACCAGGCACAAGAAGAGCTATTGACCGTCATTAAAGACAACGTCGGTACTCAAAAGGTATTGACCGCTACCATCAGTGTGCCGGTAAACTTCTTGTCCTTCTGGTCAAGTACGAATACCATTCTGTTCACACATACCCGCTCCACTTCTCCAAACTTTAATTTAAAAAAAGCCTCTTTCCTCGTACAGACGGAACAGGAAATTACATGTGGCAAAGGCTATAGTATTAATATAAATGCATTCTATACACCTCAAATGTTAATTGGAAATATTATAACTAAAGCCATAGGGTCGGTAGATTTAGGGATCCAAAAAAAGTTTATTAAAGATAAATTGGTGGCCAAGGCAAGCATCAGTGATATCTTTTATACGAATAACTATACAGCAACAAGTTATTTCAACGATACTAAAATTTGGATAAGTCACAAAGAACAATCACGGGTTTGCTCCATCTCCTTACTATATAATTTCAAAAAAGGCACGGCGTTTAAGGCGAAAAAAATGGAATCTAGTAATATGGAGGAAAACGGAAGATTATAAATGTTAACAATTTTTATCTTTGCAGCTCAACGAGCTACTAAATTAAAATAAATAAGGGTCAATGAAAAAGTATAAGCTTGCCAAATTTATCGCTCAGGTAGATCCCTTCGTTAAAACAAAGAATATTGAAACATTTTATACGCCGAGTGTTCGAATCATGTTACATTTTGGTATGTGGTTCATATTTACGGTGCTCCTGTTCTGCAACTACTACTATGTGTTAGCAATTCCGCCAAATCAATCCTTATTTTTATCGATCCGCGTCCTGATTTCATCACTTGTTGTATTTTATCTCTTTTTTTATTGGATCATACCCTATGCGCGAAATTCAAAATTATGGATATTACCGTTTGTAGCATCGCCGGTATGTATTTTTATTTGGTTATTTATTAATAATCTTTTTTATGTACTAGCCTACAAATATGGTTATGACCTATCTAATTTATACCCATTAATGGGCAAAGAAAAAAACTTCATTCCGAATCTTTGGTCAGTTTTCAGTTTCAAGGTGATTGCATTAAATGCATTATCTGCTATCTATTCGATGTCTCCTTTTTTCTTTACCAAAATATTAATTGATATGAGAAGAATAAACAAAGACAGGATGCGAATTCAAGAGCAGAAGTTAAAGTTGTCACTGGAAAACATCCAAGTAGAAAAGGACTTTCTGAAAGCTCAACTTAATCCACATTTTCTATTCAATACGCTTAATAATCTCTATCGTTTGACCATGAAAAAAGATCCAACAGCGCCGGAGGTTGTTTTAAATTTATCCGAAATAATGGGATACACGTTATATGACTCGGATACAGAATATGTCTCCTTAAGCAAAGAGCTCGATTTTATTGAGAATTACTTCTCACTGGAAAAAATGCGGCATCCGCAAAACTATAAAATTGTATTGAAAATCGAAGGCCGACAGCATGCTGCTTGCCTAACAATTGCGCCATTATTGACATTTAATCTAATCGAAAACGCCTTTAAATACGGACTTAAAAATGAAGAGGACTCATTTGTCCAACTTTTTATTAGCATTACCAAAGATCAATTTATTTTTGAAATTAAAAATGACTATGATAATTTAGATAGAACAAAAATAGCTCCGTCTAAAGGTATCGGTATTAAAAATTTAAGAAAACGCCTCCATCTCATTTATCCGACAAAGAGCGATCTCCAAATCACAGATACTGGCGGTGAATTTAAAGTTGTATTAAATATCACATTACAGCATGATTGAAAAGTATAGCTGCATCGTCATTGATGACGAGCCTTTAGGAATTGAACTCATTACGGATTTCGTCAATCAAATACCCTTTCTGGAACTGAGAAAAACATTCGGAAAGCCAGTCGAGGCCATGAGCTTCTTGCAAGATAATCCCATTGATTTGGTGTTTAGTGATATTGAAATGCCCAAGTTGACGGGCTTAGACCTATTGGAAACCCTAGCGCAGCAACCCATCTTTATTTTTATCACAGCACATCGGCATTTTGCCATTGACGGATTTGAAAAAGGAGCGGCGGATTACCTCATTAAGCCGGTTCGTTTCGATCGGTTTTTAAAGGCTGTAAATAGAGTAAAGGAACAACTAGATACGCTTAAAAAGCTAAAAAATAGTCCCGTAAAAACAGATCGAATTTTCATAAAAAGTGAAAGTAAGTTTATCAGATTAATGCTAAAGGATATTGTTTATATCGAGGCTCAGGGCAATTACCTGACCATTGTCACGCTTAATGGTACGAACCAGACATTATCCACCTTGAAAGCCATGGAAGAAATTTTACACAATTCCAGTTTCTTTCGAATTCACAGAGCATTCATTGTCAATACAGATTATATTCAGTCGCTAAATGGAAATATCGTTCAGCTTTCGAATGGAAAAATTATTCCTATCGCCAGCAATAAAAAAGACCTATTATATTCACTTTTGGGGCTAAATTAAATAATAGAATACAATCCCATTATCTATCTGAATCTCCATAGGTGAACGTCTAGTGGATTTTAAAAAAAAGATATAGTATACTATTGTATATTTTTATCCGTTTAATTATTTTAATTGCATTGAAATATAAAACTTCAAATACACAACAAGATGATGATAAAAATAAAAGGCTTCGCATTAAACATGATTCCTCTACTGCTTGCGACAACTGCTTTTGCCCAAAACAAAGTGGATCTACGGACCATGTTAAATAAAAATCGAGAATTTATATTTCCGCAGACAGTGGATAAAATTGCTACGGCGTTGGATGTCAAAACGGAGTTTTATGAAGATGCCAATGAGGAAAAGTATGCAAAATGGATCACTAAATCTGGTTTAGAACTGTATAGCAATTACGGCGATGACAAAACTGTTAATGAACTTTTTTTTGATATTCCTGAAGATAAGTTTTTGGTTGTCGAGGGGCTACCTTTCGATCTAGCAATGAACAAAACAACCCTCCAGGATGCACTCTCAAAATTCAGTCGTCACGAAGTCAAACAGAAGATGCTTGATGATGGAAGCGCTTACCCTGGCGGTACTAGCCTGACCATGAAAACGGGAACGCATTTTACAACGCTAATCTTTGATAACAAAAATCTTTTAAAGTTTATGAGTTTAACCACTTCACTAATTGACCCCGCAGTCAATTAAGCTAACGGGGGCGGTAGAATTTGAAAAGATTAAAGATTTCCTTTTTTTAGCTCATTGACGGCAAAATCTACCGCCCTTGCGGTAAATGCCATATACGTTAGTGATGGATTCACACATGATGAAGAAGTCATAAATGCCCCATCTGTCACAAAAACATTTTTTGCATCCCATACTTGATTAAATTTGTTCAATACGGATGTTTTTGGATCATTGCCCATTCGTGCTGTTCCCATTTCGTGAATTCCCTGCCCCATACTGAACCCATTATCGTAGGTCTTTACATCTTTGACACCAATTGATGTTAACATTTCCACCATTTCATTACTGGCATCGCGTCTTATCTTCCGC
This sequence comes from Sphingobacterium sp. UBA5996, assembly GCF_002429765.1. Taxonomy (NCBI): domain Bacteria; kingdom Pseudomonadati; phylum Bacteroidota; class Sphingobacteriia; order Sphingobacteriales; family Sphingobacteriaceae; genus Sphingobacterium; species Sphingobacterium sp. UBA5996. Next base: position 33,638 of record NZ_DJAS01000013.1, on the reverse strand, counting down.
TCGTTCTCCTTGATCGCTGCATCTATTGCTAATACAGGAAGTCCCCATTTATCGCGAATAGACGAATCCAATACGACTCTATTATCGTGGTATGGCAGTATTTCCCCGAAAGCAGTGAATCCAATTTTCCAGCCGCCAGGCTCAGTAATAGCATCTTTCCAGGCCCCGCCCACGCTCATATTGTCCACCTCACCCGTCCATTGTGGCCTTGAAGCACCGCCCTGATAACCAAAACCACGAACATAATCTCTCTTCGTACGATCTCCGGGAACATTAACGAATCGGGGAACATATAATCCATTAGCCCTTCGTCCAAAAATATATTTGTCTTCAAATCCCTCTACGCTTCCGCCAGCACCACTATTTAACATGTGATCCATTAAATTATGCCCCAGCTCCCCACTGCTACTTCCGAGACCATGTTCCCATATATTAGTAGCGGAATTCATTAATAACCAGGTGGAATTTAAAGTCGACGCACATACAAAAACAATTTTGGCAAAATATTCATACGTCTGATTCGTTTCCGCATCAACTATTTCAACTCCTTTAGCTCGCTGCGTATCAGGGTCATAAATAATATTCTTTACGATGGCAAATGGACGTAACGTTAATTTCCCTGTTTTCATCGCAGCAGGTAATGTTGCAGATTGTGTGCTAAAATAAGCGCCAAAATTACAGCCAAGCCAGCATTTATTTTGGTATTGGCAATTAATGCGGTTATGATGCGGAACTGTTATGTTGGCGACCCTACCAATTATAAAATGCCGTTTGCCTTGGTAATGCAATTTCAGTCGTGCAGCAAGATCTTTTTCCACAACGTTCATATCCATCGGCGGCATAAAGTCACCGTCGGGCAGCACTGCTATTCCGTCTTTATTACCAGAGATGCCGGCAAATTTCTCTACGTAACTGTACCAGGGCGCTATTTCCCGATAACGTACAGGCCAATCTATACCGTAACCATCTTTGCTATTAGCTTCAAAATCAATATCCGACAAACGATAACTCTGCCGCCCCCACATAAGCGACCGCCCTCCAACCTGATAACCTCTGAACCAATTAAAGGGTTTTATTTCCTTATATGGACTTTCAGTTTCATTGGTCCAGAAATCAATATTTCCTTCGTTTATCCATTGATTTTTAATTCCAAATGGCAAATAGTGCTGCACAATATCCAATGGTACACGGCCACTATGTGGAAAATCCCATGGATCTTTGTTGGGGGATGGATAATCTTTAATATGTTCAATATTGCGTCCTCTTTCTAACATTATGGTTTTAAGGCCCCGCTCTGTTAGTTCCTTCGCTGCCCAGCCACCAGTGATTCCAGACCCGATGACAATAGCATCATATACATTATTAGCCATGTAGTTGTAGTTGGTTTAATTGGTTATTACTTGTTGGAAAACTCCCTTTTAAAAATGAGTTATTTTCCAACATAAAACATTGCAAAGTTTGTCGGTAAACTTACCCTGCACCGAGGGCTTATCCGCCCCACCACCAAAGTAGAATAGACTCCCTAAACAAGTTTAAGGTTTTTTTTTGATTTAATTGCAACCGGTTGCGAATTTTTGTAATATTGTATTAAACAAGTACGTAACTTGAATAACCAGATTATAATAGTATAAACTAGAGACTAAATCATTGCTTCAAACTAATCAGAATATAAATCTTTTCAGTCTGAGATATGGTCTTTTCTAAACGTAATAAATATGACAACAATTAAAGGTCCTGCCATCTTTCTCGCACAATTTATCGGCGATGAACCCCCGTTTAATTCCTTAGAAAATATCTGCCAATGGGCCTCAGCGCTCGGCTATAAAGGTATTCAGTTGCCAACCTTAGATGCTCGTTTTATTGATCTAGAAAAAGCAGCGTGCGATAAAAGCTATGCACTCGACCTAAAAGCTAAAGTACAGTCCTATGGATTGGAAATCACGGAACTCTCAACCCATCTTCAAGGGCAACTAATCGCTGTAAACCCAAGTTTTGATGATCTCTTTGATGCTTTTGCACCACAGCAGGTACATCACGATCCTCAAGCCCGACAACAGTGGGCCATACAACAATTAAAATATGCCGTACAGGCCTCTCATAATCTTGGACTGAAAGCATTAGCAACCTTTAGTGGCGCATTATTGTGGCCATTTATATACCCTTGGCCACAAAGGCCAGCCAACCTGATTGAGACAGGATTTGCGGAACTTGCCAAATTATGGTTACCCATACTCGATGAATGCGAGCAGTATGATGTCGATCTCTGTTATGAATTACATCCGGGCGAAGACTTGCACGATGGTGTTACTTTCGACCTATTTCTCGAAAACGTAAATAATCACAAACGGGCAAACATCCTTTATGATCCCTCCCATTTTGTCCTTCAATGCCTCGATTACCTCGAATTTATTGACATCTATCACGAGCGAATTAAGATGTTTCATGTTAAAGATGCTGAATTTACAGCTTCTGGCCGTCAGGGTGTGTATGGTGGCTACCAGAACTGGCAAGCCAGAGCTGGTAGATTTAGATCAATTGGCGATGGACAAGTGGACTTTAAAGCCATATTTACCAAACTTACACAGTATGATTTTAAAGGCTGGGCTGTACTCGAATGGGAGTGCGCATTTAAAAATGCTGAAGATGGTGCTCGGGAAGGTGCCCTGCACATTAAAGACTATATTATACGGGTTACCGATAAGGCATTCGATAATTTCGCGGCAGTAGAAACAAATGATAGCCTCAATCGCAAACTATTGGGTTTGTAAAATAAATGATCTCGTCATTATAAATTTAACTTTATGAGCACTACAAAACTTAAAATGGGTATGATAGGCGGAGGAAAAAATGCTTTTATTGGTGCTGTTCACCGTATGGCGGCCGGAATCGACGGCCATATTGAATTATGTTGTGGAGCGCTAAACTCTGATCCTATTGTTGCAAAAGAATCTGGATTACTTTTGGGACTTCCAAAAGAAAGAAGTTATGGAAGTTATCAGGAAATGATCTTCCAAGAAAGCAAGCGCCCTGCGCAAGAACGCATGGACTTCGTCAGCATCGTCACCCCTAACTTTGCTCATTTTGAACCGGCAATGATGGCTTTAGACCATGGCTTTCATGTCGTCCTCGAAAAACCGATGACTTTAACACTTGAACAAGCACGTTTACTTCAAGAAAAAGTGGAAGAAACCGGATTAACACTCTGTGTGACATACACATACTCCGCTTATCCAATGGTAAAACAGGCCCGTCAACTGGTGAAGGAAGGTCGACTAGGTCCAATCAGAAAGATTATGGTTGAGTACCCACAAGGTTGGCTCAGTAAACTCATCGAAAACGGCCTCTCACTGGCATTCTGGCGCACAGATCCCGAAAAAAGTGGAAAAAGCGGATGTATGGGTGATATCGGAACGCACGCAGCACATTTAGCAGAATATATCTCAGGCCTGAAAATAACTAAAATGTGTGCCGACTTACAAACTTTCGTCGACGGCAGAAAACTGGAAGACGACGGCAATATTTTACTTCGATTTGAAAACGGTGCAACAGGAGTGTTATCTGCCTCGCAGGTCGCTGCCGGAGAAGAAAATGCCTTAAAAATTAGAGTATATGGTGAGGAAGGCGGTTTAGAATGGAACCAACAAGATGCCAATACACTAATCGTCAAACATATCAATCAGCCGACTCAGCTTTTTAGAGCGGGCCAACCATACCTTTCACCACTCGCACAACATAATATACGCTTACCTGCTGGTCACCCAGAAGGATATATTGAAGCATTTGCCAATATCTATAGAAATTTTGCAACTACACTTTTAGCGTCCATGGAAGGTAAAGTTCCGACAGAAGAAGAGACTGACTTCCCGACCGTAAGTGATGGTGTCCGGGGCATGAAGTTTTTAACAACTGTACTTGCTTCAGCAGAATCTGAACAAAAGTGGACTGACTTCCTAAGTTAATAAAATAAAAGAACCAATGTGGTGTCCCCCGCAGGCGGGGAAACCACATTGGTTGCTATTTTAGCGAAGTCACTTGTGATTATCGCATCGGATTTAAATAGTTCTACTCATTTGAATAAAGTTTCCTGCATATACGCTTCGTCCCATTTTTGCTCAGCGTATATAGAAGTGTTTCTATTCAACAGCTATTATTTTTTTGGATACTTTGCAGCTTCCTCTATCACTATAGTTTGTTCTTGTTGTGTTAGTGGAGCTGGAGGAATTTCAGCAATATCTCGTTCGATTTCCTGAGTTTCGACATGAACAGCATATGGCGAAGGTTCTATTGGAATACCCATTACAGTCGCATATTCTCTGGTATAAATAGCACCAAAATATAAGATAGCGGCTGTATAATAAACCCATAACAAGATCAACACAAACGAGCCCGCTGCACCATAAGTATCTTGTGTAGCCGAATGTTCTAAATACACCCCGATTAAGTACCTGCCTACCACAAATAAAATTGAGGTAAATAAAGCGCCAGCACGAACCGTTCGCCAGTGAATATTGACATCCGGCAGTATTTTAAATATGACACTGAACAAAAGAAAAATAGTTCCAAAGGATAAACCAAAGTTAATCCCGTTCACTAACATAACTGTCATATCTGGAAAATAACGCTGCAGCTGATCCATTAATGCCAAAATCACACCATTAATAATAAGTGTAACAACCAGCAAGAATCCCAATCCTATAACCAATGATGAAGACAAAAGTCTGTCCTGAATTAACTTTAACCAACCTTTCTTTGGCTTCGCGCGTACGTGCCAAATCTTGTTGATGGAATTTTGGATATCCCCAAAAACTGTTGTTGCCCCTAAAATTAAGGTAACACTACTGATCAGCAATGCCAGATTTGACTTTCCTGACAATTGTAAATTCTGAATAACCTCCTGAATCTGCTTAGCAGCACTATTCCCCACAAAACCGCGTAACTCCATAAACACCCTCCCCTCAATGGCATCCTCTCCATAAAAAATTCCAGCCAAGGCAATGATTAGAACGAATATTGGACCGATCGAGAAAACCGTATAATAAGATAGTGACGCACTGTACTTCATTGAATCTTCATTGAGAAATCCCGCAACAGTACTTTTCAAAATTCGCCAATACGTTTTTATTTTACTGCTACTCTTAGTTCTGATATCCATATTTTCGCGTTTTATCTCAACAACAAACCATTAAGTAGTCGAGAAAGTTTGTCCTTTATACGTTTTAATGCGAATAGTCTTTTAGAGTACCTTCCAGAACCAATCGATCCTGTTTTACGACTTTTAGACTAAGGATGAGATCTGAAACAAGGGTTTTCAGTCCTAAAATAGGCGACACTTTGACTTCATTTGGCCAGTCCGCCAGATGAATCGCAACATGAGATAACTCATCAGTCTTCTTATAGTTCCCGTTTAGTCTGTTTACGTCTTGCGATGTCGACAACATACTGAATCCCCTATCTTGCTTTTTAAACCATTGGTAGAACAGCTTATCTGGCAGAAACTTGTTGAGGTTACTATCACCCCCCATGGTAATTCTTACTTCTGGAACAAGTGTGTTATATAGCGTTTTCTCTTCGACCGTTTCGAAATTCTCATCAACCGCATAATTGACAATAGTATCCGTCTGAGTTACCTTATTTTTTAATATTTCAATATCAATATAACTACCGTCCAAATGTGTGATAAGAGAATCGGTCATCATCGGAAATTCTGCAAACGCTTGTTTTAGTTTATTTTTCAGTTGATTCGTAGGGATATTGACCCAAGCTTTTGCAATATATTGTGTCGATGCAAGTTCCCTGACAATGAACTCTTTCGGAAAGTTCCAATTTTTTGAGGTAAATTCACCATAAACATCAACTTGATCACCTTTCAATGTGAATTCAACATAATTGTTAGTGGATAAATCACTATAACGTACCGATTGGCCGGTAAGTGTGCTCGGATCGGCGATAAATTGTTTGATAGTCACCATATCGCCTTTTGATTGAATGAGCTGCAGCATCTCTTCCTTCTTATCATCAAGATCAAAACCTACACCAATCAATAAATCATTTCCTCTACACAAAAATGCCATTTTATTCGCCCGATCATACGCATACGTCATCCCGGAATCGGCGCCTCTTTCGATAGAATCTACTTGTATGACTTCTTTTAGAAAAAATAAGAATTGCTGTTTATCCTTTAGCTGAAAAAAAGCATAAAAATTTTTTGGATGTTCCTCCAAAGTAAAAAGAAAGACATTCGCTTTAATGTCAATGCCATTATCTTGAAGTTTACTTAGCCTTTTGCCGAAATTCAAACTTTCTTTTTGTGATATCTTCCATTTATTAAAAAACTGATTCAACAAAATATCATCCAATGATACCGTTAATAATGCTTTACTTTCTTTATGGACCAATGATTTGTAAGACTCTTGCTGCCTGAGTATGTATATTCCCCATACGGTAATTATCAAAAGTATAACAATCCCTATCGTCCAAACTATTGTCTTTTTTATCATATCGATTCAATCTATAAGTGTGAGTTGCCTATCTAATACCCGTCAAAAGGGAACCCTAGTCTTCCAATGAATTAAATCTATCGCGTTGGATACGCCAACAGAAACCTATACCACACTATTTATGGCTGAAGCAAACTCAGTATAAAAATCCTACAATTCAGCTAATGAAACTATTTGCCTTTTTGACATAAAGTATGTGTTTAGTTTTCAATATTGGAGTTTGACACGTTCAACCTAAAAATAGCGAGATTTAAAATAACGAGATCAAAAATATCAATCAAATAGCGCTTTTTTCACCCCTGAAATCAGGGAATTGGTAATTCCATTTAAGATTCTCGAATTAAACCATATTCCAGGGCAGATTTTACAGCGGCAGTAACGCTCTTCGTTTGAAATTTCTCCATTAGATTTTTGCGATGACTTTCTACTGTGTGCGAACTGATAAAGAGAGATTCAGCAATTTGATTAGTTGTCATACCTTTCGCTACGAAACTGAGCACTTCTTTTTCACGACGTGTCAATTTTGGCACCTGCTTTAGCCCTATCTCCGATTTCTTATTCAAAATAGTCTGGGTTTTCTCACAGATATAGCGCTTTCCAACAATAACATGTGAAATAGCAGTCAGTATTTCATCGCCATTTGCATTTTTCTGTAAATAGGCATCGGCTCCCTCGTTTAGAATACTATTGATGACAGCAAATTCATTGTGTACACTAAACGCGATTATTTTCAGACCATTGTTATTCTCTTTCAGGCCTTTAACTAAATCTATTCCATTAGCGTCCGGTAGATTAATATCGAGGAGCAGTACCATTGGCATGTCTACAGCAATATTCTTCGACAGCTCGGTTGCGCTAGAATACATGCCGACAACTTCAAAATCTTCATGCGCGTTGATAATGTTTTTCAATCCTTCAAGCAACAAGGGATGATCGTCTGTAATCGCTATTTTTATCATTTTTCTAAAAGTTAAACCATGGGTATTTCCAACTCTATCGTAGTACCCGAGCCGTAATCAGACATAAGCTTCATTTCGCCGTTTAAAAACGAAAGTCTTGAACGCACATTATGCATTCCTGCTGCATGCTGCAAATCGACACTTTCTATATCAAAACCCTTGCCATCATCTTCAATTGTGATATGTAAACGCTCATTATGTGAAGAAAGCTGTATTAAAATATTGGAAGCACTAGCATGCTTCAATGCGTTATTGACCAATTCCTGAATAATTCGATATAAAGAAATTTCCTGTTCAGTACTCAACGTTGATTCAAATTGTAGAAATTCGCATTCAACGAGACATGTAACCTGGCTCATACGACTCGCATAGTCTCTTAAACTCTCCTTCAAACCATATTTCACAATTAGATCAGGCATAAGGTTATGGGCAAGCCGACGAAGTTCATCTACCGCCCCATCCAACAGATCAATGCTTCGATCTATTCCTTCCTGTACGGATTCCTTTTCTAAAGTAGCCTTATTAAGCTCCGATAAACCTAACTTCGTACTAGACAGTAAACCACCCAAACCATCATGCAGGTCACGGGCAAGGCGTGTCCGCTCCTTCTCTTCCCCAGCGAGCATTGCTGTCAGGCTTTCAATCGCGTGTTGCTGATTTTTCTTTTCGATTTCTAATTGATGCAAATGCTCCCGCTGTTTCAATGCATTGGAACGCTGCCAATAGGCGTAAAAAAGCAAAACGATGACAACCAAACAACTAATAAATAACCAAATATAAATCGAATTCATTCGCGACTTAAAAGCAATTTTCTTTTTTGACACGTCAAGCTCTTGTAAACGTTGTGTATTTTCCAGTCGGCTTAATTGCAAATCTTGCTCCTTTTTATCTCTTTCGAGTTGTAATACTTTAAGCTGCTGGGTACGATTCAGTTCATTCAATTTCAAATTCTCAACCAGTTGATGCTGTCTGTCATTCAAAGCTTTCATCAACTTAATCTGCTGTTCCTTTTTCTCTCCCTCCAAACGAAGACGCATTAACTTTTGGTTCTGTAATTCTCGCTCAAACTTCAGCTCCAGCTGTTTGGTCTTATCTAGTTTATCCGAATTAAAAGCTTTTTCAAATACATCAATATAGCTTTTTTGATAGTTGAACGCTTCTTTATATTTTCCTTCTTCAACACTTACTTCAGCCAGTCTGCTAAATAGACTTAACCCCACCTGATAATCATAATGCGGCTCTCGATTAAGATTATCCAAAGCTTTTTGCAGGTATTTCTTACCTTCATCACGAGCGCCAGCTTTGAAAGCTTCATCCGCGAGGATACCATAAGCGGGTATCGTGATGGCATATTGTCCAGTTTCAGCAGCGATATCTAAAGCTTGCTTAGCGTAGGCTATCGCTTTTTTAACACCACTATCCGAATAAAACTCGTGGTATAAATTTGCAAGATTAACGGAAACATAGGCTCGATCCGTTGGATTGATAAGATGTTTATCATTCTTGTTCACCAAGCTATACGCATCAAGATAGTGTTGTTCAGCTTTACGCAATAGATCAAAATTCGCTTTATTTAACCTGTACTGTTCTTCAAACAGATAACCAGCTTGCATGTATGCATCAAATAAGCTATTGACATTCCCACCTGCTTTAGCCGTTTCCAACAATAATGAAGTATACTTTTCTTGAAAATCATAATTACGCTGATTGGCGTAGATTGCTGTTAGTTCTTTATAAACGGCCAATTTACGAGCGATATTTGCCTCTGTCTGCGGTGCCTTCTCTAAATAAGAAATCGCTTTGTGAAATTGGGCAACGGCCTCATCTTCTCTATTCTGCCGTGTCATAATCCATCCATCACAGTAATATACATATCCTTTTATTCCATTTTCATTGACAATCGGAAGCACAGATTTAGCATGTTCCAAATAAAATCTCGATTTTTCAAAAGCATGATCATTAAAACTATTCATCGCAGCAATACAATTCAAGTAAGCATAATACTGCTTATCAGGATAGTTTCTAGCCAACTGAATATTGTCATGGAGTAGTTGACCAGCCAGGGCTTTCTCATTATTAAAATACAGGGCCTGTGCGTATTTTCCCGTCAGTACAAACCGCTCTCTGCTTCCTAAAGGAAGATTGTAATACGATTTCTTTAACTCCTGCAGCTGTTCTTGCGCAAATACAGCACAACATGGACACAGAAAAAGAAAAAATATTAGAATTGAATACCAAATATTCTGAACATACCCCATAAAATCAATTGTTGCAGCTAGCTAAGTGAATAGTCCAAACTTAGATAAATTTAGCTTTATACACAATAAATTATCGCACATACAAGTTAAACGGATGCGCTCGATATGCAAATCAGACGGGACTTGCTAAACAAAAAATCATACCTTTGCTATAATGAAGTATATCTATTTATTTCTTGCTATAGCTGCTGAGATCTTCGCAACCACTTTCCTCAAAAAGTCTGAAGGCTTTACCCTGATAAAACCTACTATTATCAGTATTGTTGGGTATATCATTGCATTCTACTTTTTAAGTATCACCCTGAAATATTTACCTGTGGGTATATCCTACGCAATTTGGTCAGGAGTTGGAATTGTAGCGATTACACTAGTGGGTATGTTTTTATTTAAACAGATTCCCGATACAGCAGCGATTGTTGGTATGGTCTTAATCATCGCTGGAGTCATCGTTATCAATCTGTTTTCAAAAATGGGAGCACATTAGCTGATGTAAGATCTAAATTTGTATTTTTGTAACTTACATAAATTAAAGGATACGTGTCGTTAGAGAAACTAAAACTTAGCAAAAGATTGACTGCTACGATGACTGAACTCGGTTATCTGGCTCTAAAGGAAATTCAGAGTAGGTGCATTTCCAGAATTCTTGGTGGACAGGATGTCATTGCCATCGCTCCTGAAGGAGCTGGTAAAACCACAACTTATGTTTTAACCACCTTGATGAAGTTGAAATTCACAACAGATGAAGCTCCAAAGTTTTTGATCTTGGCGCCAAATGAAGAACGTATCGACGAAATCGTTGAAAAGTTCCACCAACTAAGCAAAAATAGAGATCTTCGCATCATTGGATTACGCGCTTCAGGCAGTATGGAAGAGGAAATCGGAGAATTAGTTGATGGAAAGGACATTGTTGTAGCTACGCCAAATCGTGCTAGAGCGATTTATCTTAAACTAGCATTAAATCTCAATCGAATTCAAACGTTAATTATCGATGATGCAGAAGAGATTATCAAACAAGGGATGCAAACACCCGTACGCGAATTGGCAGAAAGCTGTGGTAAGGTGCAACATATCGTGTACAGTACGGTTGAACACCAGAAACTTTATGACATGGTAGAGAATTTTATGAATGAAGATTATGCCGTCATAGAGGTAGACGAACTCGAAAACGATACTGTTGACACCTTGGATTTGCTCGTATATCATGTCCCTAATTTCACAACGAAAATCAATTTATTAAATCATCTGCTGCAAGATAAAGAAGTATTTCAGAAAGTAGTCGTTTTTGTAAACACCAAACTTACGGCCCAGAAATTAGCCAGCCACTTATTCAGCAGCAATAAAGAAGAAATTGCAGTACTCAATCCATTATTTTACGACGATTTCGGTTATGAAGCCATTGAAGACTTCAAAGAAAATAGTCTATCCCGTGTATTGATCATTGCGAGAGAAAACACAAATGATATCGATCTTTCCGCTATTCCGTTCGTTTTCCAATTTGAATTACCAAATGAAAAGGAACAATTCTTAAATCACCTCCTCAAGAATGAAGAGAATGAAGAAACGATAATACTGACTTTTGCTACGGACCTGGAATTACCTATGGTGAAAAAAATCGAACAGGCCGTTGGTAAAAGGATGGACATATTAGAGCTACCCGAAGATGTTTCCATATATAACTCGACCACCGATAAGAAGAAAAAGGTCAATAAGGAAGAAGACCAGACAGATAGTTCTCGTGGAGGAGCATTTCACCAAAAGAAAGAAAGCAATGCCAAAACTTTTAATTATGGCGGCGGTGAAAAAGCGAAAATGACCATGAAAATGAAAAAGAAATAGAAATTCAAAAAGAATTACCACTAAGAAGGGAAGNNCTTCCCTTCTTAGTGGTAATTTAAAACTTTTCTCAACAACTTAATATAAGCATTTGCAATTCTTTCCATCCCTTCATCATTTGGATGCGCGTAGTCAACCGTAGAGTTCAGATCCAAATTAAGCTCTTGACTCGATAACAAAAAAAGCTGGCGAACACCCTTTGACTGTAATTTGCTAAACGTGGCTTTCAGTACCCGGCTGCTTTGCTGATATTCATCATTTTTATCTTCATTAAAAACCTGTTCAATATTCCCAGAACTGTGTTGTGTCAAAATAATAGGCGTAGTCGGATGTTCTTTTCTTAAAAATGTTACCGCATAGACCAACAAAGAATCCAACTGCTTTTCTGTTAAAGAATTCGAAATAGCGAGATTGGGAATACAATCCAGTACAAAACAGGCCGCATCCACGCTATTCATCACATTCAAAATTGGCTTTTCCAATCGGCCATTTCCCGAGAAACATAAGTTTATTACTTCGTGATCAAATGCACGTCCAACTTGATTGGTCCAAGCCAAACCCGGCCGACTCGTACAGGCCCCCTGGCCAATTGATGTTCCATAGACGACTATTGGCTTTTTTGGAGTTGTATGCGTATATGAAAATTTGGCTGTGCTTGGAATACCGATTTTTAACCACTTAACTGTATTATATAATGGAAGATATAAGCGATAATTAAACTTTTCATTACGACCGATATTCTTCCATTTATAAGAGACGGTGTCCGAAAAATCATAGTTGCCATATGTCCATTTCCATTCCTTTTTTGCTGTATCAAAGGCATAAAGATCCACGCCGCTGACAGCAGTTGTTGGCATGTGTGGCATATTGAGTCCGCCGGCCACCTGATACTGAACAGTAATCTCTGGAGAAGATGTCTGAAAGTCGACATAGAAACCCGCACTGTTCTTACCTAGCTCCCATACAGGTTTTCGTACTTGACTTTCCAATTGATCCGGAAGCCGGTTGAAGGCAGAGAGTTTCTGATTTGCCAATCTACCCTGTACATGCCCATCTTCAAGTGGTGAAAACCAACGATAATTCTCCTGCGATTTGATAACAGAAAAAGATAACAGTAAATATACTGTCAATACTATTCTTGGGAACATACAATAACGAGTTTTAAGTTTGATACAATTGATTATTAAAAAAGGAGCCTATTGGCCCCCTTTTGTTGCGATTTATTTATTATACTATAAAATAGCTTGTCTAATCCGTATCAGCTTTTCCATCAAACCTTCAAGCAAATCCAAATGCAACATATTCGCTCCATCAGACTTCGCATTTGCTGGATCGGGATGGGTCTCTATGAAAAGACCGTCAGCTCCCACTGCGATTGCAGCTTTCGCTATTGTTTCAATTAAAGCTGGCTTCCCTCCCGTTACACCAGAAGTCTGATTGGGCTGCTGCAAAGAATGTGTGCAGTCCATTACTGTAGGCACATTAAAAGCACGCATTTCAGGAATTCCACGATAATCTACAATAAGATCCTGATACCCAAATGTGTTGCCACGATCAGTTAAAAAAACCTTTTCATTGCCTGATTCCAAAATTTTATCGACTGCAAATTTCATTGACCCGGCACTCAAAAATTGTCCCTTTTTTACATTAACGACCTTATTTGTCTTTGCGGCAGCAACTAGCAAATCAGTTTGGCGGCATAAAAAAGCTGGAATTTGAAGAACATCAACATATGCAGCAGCCATTTCTGCCTCATGGCTTTCATGAATATCCGTCACGGTCGGAACACCAAAGGTATTACCAACCTTTTCCAAAATTTTCAACGCCTTTTCATCACCGATACCCATAAACGAGTCGAGGCGAGATCTATTAGCCTTACGGTAAGACCCTTTAAAAATATAGGGAATATTAAGTTTATCTGTAATAGTAACAATCTTCTCAGCAATACGCAAAGCGATTTCTTCTCCTTCAATCGCACAAGGTCCCGCCATTAAAAAGAAGTTCTGCGATGTCCCGTTCTTAATTTCAGGAATGTATTTGTTAATCATATAATTATAAAAAATTAATTGCCAAGCTCTGATAAAAATTTTATCCGCATCAATTGGAGATCCTCATAGCTATAGTCATCGCCTCCAAGTTCTTTCAATGCATTGTTAATTGAATCAGTCTCCGCCGTCTTAAAATAGTCGTACACCTCATCCTGACGATCCTCATCAATAATCTCGTCAATAAAATAATTGATATTTATTTTAGTACCCGCATTTACGATGGTTTCAATTTCCTTCAATATTTCCTCATAAGTAATCCCCTTAGCCGAAGCAATATCATCCAAAGCTATTTTACGATCAATATTTTGAATGATAGATACCTTTAACGCGGATTTATTCGCTGTACTCTTAATGACAAGGTCCACAGGTCTGTCAATTTCATTTTCCTCAACGTACTCTTTGATCAAGGCAATAAAGGGCGGCCCAAATTTGATCGCTTTGCCATTGCCGACACCCTGAATTTGTTTCAATTCATCGATGCTAATTGGGTAATGCGTACACATTTCTTCGAGCGAAGGATCCTGAAAAATGACAAATGGAGGTAAAGCTTTTCCCTTTGCTATTTTCTTACGCAGGTCTTTCAACATGCCCAACAATACGGTATCTAAAGCTCCTGTACCATGCCCAGCATCGTCCGAATTTGTATGGTCGCTACCCTCTATAGGACGATTTATGACAAATTTTAGCTGATAAGGATTGGTTATATAATGCCTGCCAATATCCGTCAATTTTAAAAGACCATAATGATCAATATCTTTTTCAATAAAATTATCGAGAACAGCCTGTCTGACCAAAGACTTCCAATAGATAACGCCTTTGTCTTTCCCCTTTCCAAATAAGCGATGCTCATCATGCTTATAGGATGACACCGGTTGATTATTTTGTCCCATCATCACGTTAATCACATGATGATCGTCAAACTTCTCTCCCTGTTCCTGAATAAATCCCAGTACATCACGCAACGATTCCTCTGCCTCAAAATATTCCTTCGCGGAACGACAGTTATCGCACATGTTATTACAACCTTGTTCATCGAAATTTTCTCCGAAATAATGAAGGATCTGCTTACGACGACAAACAGCAGACTCGGAATAATCGATAACTTCTTTTAAAATCTGTGTACCAATCTCCCGTTCAGCCACAGGTTTATCTTTCATAAACTTAGTGAGTTTTTCTACGTCCTTTTCGGAGTAAAAAGCCAAACAGTAACCATCTCCCCCATCACGTCCAGCACGCCCAGTTTCCTGGTAATATCCTTCCATTGATTTAGGGATATCGTGATGAATCACATAGCGAACATCCGGTTTGTCAATTCCCATACCGAAAGCAATTGTCGCCACAATCACTTCAACATCCTCCATCAGAAATTTATCTTGCGTATCCGCTCGGGTTTTAGCATCTAAGCCCGCGTGGTAAGGTAAAGCTTTAATCCCGTTTAAGTTTAAAACTTCACTAATCTCCTCCACTTTCTTACGGCTTAAGCAGTAAACGATGCCAGTTTTCCCGGATTTTGTTTTGATAAAACGAACAATCTCTTTAACGACATCTTTTTTTGGCCTTACTTCATAATATAAATTACTGCGATTAAATGATGATTTAAATAAAACAGCATCATTCATCTGTAAATTTTTACGAATATCCGACTGTACCTTCGGGGTAGCCGTGGCGGTGAGCGCAATAATTGGAATACTCGGCCCTATTTCATTAATTACCTGGCGAATTTTACGATATTCTGGTCTGAAATCGTGCCCCCATTCGGAAATACAATGCGCTTCATCAACAGCAACAAAGGATACTTTTATCTGATGTAAAAACTCCAAATTTTCTTGCTTGGCAAGCGATTCAGGAGCAACATACAGCAACTTGGTTTTTCCAGCGACCACATCATCCTTAACCCTGGTAATCTCACTCTTATTTAAAGAAGAATTCAAAAAATGAGCGATACTGTCTTCGCCACCGAATGCACGAAGTTGATCTACTTGGTTTTTCATTAAAGCTATCAGCGGAGAGATAACAATTGCGGTCCCCTCACTCATGAGTGCAGGAAGTTGGTAGCAAATTGATTTTCCCCCACCGGTCGGCATAATTACAAACGTGTCTCTTCGTTGAAGAATACTCGTTATAATAGCCTCTTGATCTCCTTTAAAAGTATCAAAACCAAAAAAATCTTGTAAATTGTCGAAAAGTGATTTTTCTATTTCCATTGCGCCTTGGGCAAAAATAAGATAGATAAATGAAGAAATAATCTTGAAAAATAATCTATTTTTGCAATCTATTCTAATACATAAAAGTAAGAGTATTTTTTGTGAAAAACAACTACGAAATAAAAAATATAGCTATTCAAGCTATTCAAGAAGAAGCCAAAGCAGTAGCTGCCTTAGCCCAATATATTGATGATGATTTTGTTACCATTGTTAATCGCATATTAAATCTGCAGGGAAGAGTTGTCGTTACCGGGATTGGCAAAAGTGCTATTATTGCACAGAAGATCGTAGCAACGTTAAATTCCACTGGAACACCATCCATCTTCATGCATGCAGCTGATGCTATTCATGGCGATCTCGGGATCATCCAGCAAAATGATTTAATTATTGCCATCTCCAAAAGCGGTAACACACCTGAGATTAAAGTGTTGGTCCCCTTTTTAAAGCAAACGAAAAATGTACTGATTGCTTTGGTTGGAAATACGGAATCCTATTTGGCAAAAAATGCCGACTACATCTTGAACACCACAGTCGAAAAAGAAGCATGTCCCAACAATCTGGCCCCTACCTCGAGTACAACTGCACAATTAGCCATGGGTGATGCACTTGCTGTTGTATTACAGGAATGCCGCGATTTCACGGACAGAGATTTTGCCAAATACCATCCTGGAGGAGCATTAGGCAAAAAATTGTACTTAAGGGTGGGCGACCTGTCTGATCAGAACGGAAAACCTAGCGTCCAACAACAGGCTACTGTCAGCGATATTATCATTACCATTACACAGTTTAGACTGGGTGCCGTGGCTGTACTGGACGAAGACCGTATTGTTGGCATTATCACCGACGGCGATATACGACGAATGTTGGAAAAACATACCGATCTAGCGAGAATTACCGCCGGAGATATTATGGGAAAATCACCCAAAATCATTGATAAAAATGAACTTGCGGCAAATGCCCTTCATATTATGCGTGAAAATAACATCACGCAGCTATTGGTATCCGACAAAAATTATTATGCCGGCGTTATTCATATTCAGGACCTACTTAAAGAAGGGATAATATAACTGTAATAAAGTTGTTAGATAGGAGATTAATTGGCAATAAATACTACATTTGGCATATCAGTTGTTCTATTTTAATCATAAAGTAATATCTTAGAAGCATGAAAAAGTATATAACAATTTTAGCAATGATCATTTCCTTTATCGGTTTTTCGTCTATGCAGGCCGGCCAAGGGGAATTTAAGTTCGAAAAAGAAACCCACGATTTTGGAAAAATACCAGCAGGCACACCCGTTTCGTATAATTTCAAATTTTCAAATACTGGTAGTGAGCCAATTATCATTTCAAACGTTGTGCCGACTTGTGGTTGTTCTGTGGCAGAATTCACAAAAACCCCGATTAAACCGGGTGAAAGTGGCACCATCAAAGTGACATATAACGCAGCTGCCAAAGCTCCATTCACAAAGAGCTTTACAGTACAGTCAAATACCAAGACTCCTGTAAAGACGCTCTATATTAAGGGTATAGTGGAATAATAATACTAGAAATATAAAACGAAAAAAGCCACATCATGATGTGGCTTTTTTCGTTTTATTTTGGTTAAATTTGCACGACTAATTTTAAAAAAACTATAATGCCAGTACTATCAGAAAAGGGGCTTAATATGCCTGCGTCACCAATCAGAAAACTGACGCCGTATGCTGATCAAGCAAAAAAAGAAGGTAAGAAGATATACCACCTTAATATCGGACAGCCTGATATCCAGACGCCTGAAGTTATGCTTAATGCTTTGAAAAATATTGAGTTCAAAGTATGGGCCTACACGCCATCTGAAGGTACTGCCTCGTATCGGAACAAATTAGCTGAATATTATAATAAACTGAATTATAATATCGAGCCTACAGATATATTGGTAACAAACGGTGGCTCGGAAGCCATTACGATCGCAATGCAGGCCTGCTTGAATGAAGGCGAAGAAATTATTATTCCAGAGCCGTTCTACGCGAATTATAACGGTTTTGCCTGCTCCTCAGATGTTGTGATCAAACCTATCATGTCATACATCGAAAGCGGATTTGCCCTCCCTTCTATCGCCGAGTTTGAAAAAGTAATTACGTCCAAAACCAAAGCGATCTGTATCTGCAACCCAAATAACCCTACGGGTTATCTTTATTCCAGAGCCGAACTAGAGGCTTTACGCGAGCTTTGCTTAAAATATGATCTTTACCTTTTCTCGGATGAAGCGTATCGCGAATTCTGCTATGACGGTAGAGAGTTTATTTCTCCAATGCACTTGGAAGGGCTCGAAAATAATGTCGTTATCTTCGATACGGTATCAAAACGTTACTCTGCATGCGGTGCCCGTATTGGATGTATCATTACAAAAAATAAAGAACTATACCAAACTGCACTTAAATTTGCTCAAGCTCGCTTAAGCCCTTCTTTGGAAGGACAGATTGCAGGTGAAGCAGCTGTTGATACACCCGACAGCTATTTTGAAGCTGTGTCGAAGGAATATACAGCGCGAAGAGATACCCTTGTGAAAGGACTGAATGCCATTGAAGGGGTCTATTCCCCAAATCCTGGAGGAGCATTTTACGTCGTCGCCAAACTACCAATTGACAATGCAGACAGATTCTGCCAATGGATGCTGGAAGAATTTTCGTATAACAATGAAACAGTCATGATGGCTCCAGCTACGGGTTTCTATAGCACAGAGGGAGCTGGTATAAATGAAGTGAGACTCGCCTACGTGCTTAATCAAGTTGATCTTAATAATGCCTTGATTTGTTTAGAAAAAGCACTTGAAGTTTATCCAGGACGAACAAATTAATAACGAAATTAAAGCAAGTAGGAAAGGCGGACCAGCTATGGTTCGCCTTTTTCTTTAGCCATATTTTCATTCATTTAAAAAATGCCCCGTGTCCTTTTTTAAAAAAAACAAAACAAATTTTTGAAGCACCTTGTTCTTATTGTAGTAACTAAAAGATATTGCATATGGATAAATTGAAGAAATTCCAATTGATGGAAAAAATAGCAAGAGAATTAGAAGATGTCCGGAATAGTCAACAAGCTGTTTTAGAAAAAATAGGCAAAATCGAAGTTGATAACATCGAGCTAGGCGATAAAAATATTGAAAAGACAATTCCTGATATCTATCAACGTACAGCAGATAATTCGGATGCTATAAAAGCTCTTCTGGAATCATTTCAAGATCAAACAGAGGAATTCGGAGAAAAAAATAATGTGAGTAAATTATTAGAACAACAGCAAATCAATAGTGTGAAATAGTAAAATTAAAAACACATAGAAGAAAAAAAGGGGGGAAATTTATAAATCTCCCCCCTTTTTTTCTTCTATGCTTGAGTTTTTGCAGCTCTCGCTTTCAAATATTCTTCTTCAACAAATTGCAATTGCTGCTCAGGTGTTAAATTGGAATTATCCAATACAATTGCATCTTCTGCTTGCCGTAATGGACTTTCTGCGCGAGTACTGTCGATACGGTCACGGGTTGCTAAATTTTCAACGACTTCTTCTAAAGTCACATCTTCCCCTTTTTCGGTTAATTCAAGGTAACGCCTCGCAGCCCGAACTTTAGGATCAGCTGTCATAAAAATCTTGAGATCAGCATCGGGAAAAACGGTAGTCCCTATATCGCGGCCATCCATAATAATGTTCCTTCTGCTTCCTAGCTTTTGCTGCTGCGCAACCATCGCCACGCGAACAGCTTTAATTGCGCTCACATCACTCACTTTATCCGAAATATACATCTGACGAATCTCTTCAGAGATATCCTCATCATTTAAATGAATTTCCGTCTTTATTGCATTGGGTATAAAATCGATATGGATATCTTTCAGCGCGCTTTCAATAGTTGCCTGGTCATCCAGGGCGATGTTATGACGGATAAAATAGAGCGTAACGGCTCTATACATTGCACCGCTGTCAATAAACGCAAATTTCAGTTTCTTTGCTAAAGATTTGGCTAATGTGCTTTTACCACACGATGAAAATCCGTCTATTGCGATAATGAAATTGTGACGCCCACTCATTATTCGTTTCCTCCTATAATTACACCCGGCTTATTCACCAACGGAACTTTCATCAGGTTGCCATCTACTATGCTTTCGGGCAAGAAAATGTATTTCTTATCGTAAATGATGTTGTCGATATAGAAACTCACCCAATATTCGTTTGTCAAACCAAAAACCTGCTCGTCTATTGCTTCCACACGATCAAAAGATTTAGCGGCTATATTTCCTATAAAATGGCGTAAAGTAGTGGTAGTAACCTGACGTCCATCCTTTTCGCCATAGCCTTTTGAGCTGATCAACACATTCTGAATTGCGATGTTCTTATCATTAATTACATAAACGGTCCAGTTTTTTGTCTCTACGGTCTCGCCTTCCAAAACAACGGCGATCATAATGTCTTTGACAATATTTTCAGGCAAATCTGCTTTCATCCTTATTTAGACTTTGTAGTTTTCTTAGCCGGAGCCTTCTTCGCGGGAGCTTTTTTAGCTACGCTTTTCTTTTCTGTTGCTTTTGCTTTAGTAGCTTTACCTTTCGGTGCATCAGCCTCAGCCCATTTCAACACATCAGCATACGTTATTTTTTCAATTTCCATCCCTTTCGGGATTTTCAAATTTTGCTTACCAAAACGAATGAATGGCCCCCATCTGCCCTGCTCAATTTGAGCTTCCTCATTTTCATCAAATACGCGAATGACTTTTTCTATATCTTTTTGACGCTTGTCTTTAATAATCTGTATTGCTTCTTCCTCAGTCACGTCCAAAGGATCCAAACCTTTCGGTATAGAATAAAAAGCCGAATTGTGCCGGATATAAGGTCCAAATCGACCCACCGCAACAGTCATCTCCTTATCCTCAAATAAACCAACTTTTTTAGGCAATTTAAAGAGCTCCATGGCATCCTCAAAAGTGATGGTTTCAATCATCTGTCCTTTACGTAAAGAAGCAAAGCGGGGCTTCTCCTCGTCGTCCGGAGAACCAATCTGTACCAATGGACCAAACTTACCGATACGAACCGAAACGGGTTTTCCCGAAACCGGATCGACACCAAGTTCACGCTCATTATTCGCACGATCAGCATTTTCTAAAGTATCCTCTACTTCAGAATGAAATGGTCCATAGAAATCATGCAACATTTTTGTCCATTCCGTCAAACCATGCGCAATATCATCAAACTCTTTTTCGACATTAGCCGTAAAGTGAAAATCTACAATGCCATTGAAATGTTCAACCAAAAAATCATTCACCACAACACCGATATCCGTTGGGAACATTTTTCCTTTCTCAGCACCAGTAATTTCGGTTTTTGTGACTGCCGTTAATTCAGCATCCTTCAATGTCAGTACACGGTAATCACGCGATTTACCTTCACGCTCTTCTTTCACGACATAACCGCGATTTTGAATTGTGGAAATAGTAGGTGCATATGTTGAAGGACGACCAATCCCTAATTCCTCCAATTTTTTCACCAAACCAGCTTCTGTATATCGTGCAGGAGGGCGTGTAAACCGCTCCGTTGCTGACATACTTTTCAAAGTCAATGGTTGACCCGCAGTTAACGGTGGAAGGATAGCATTATCACTATCTTCATCCACAGTATTTTCCTGATCGTCATCCAAAGATTCCATATAAACTTTTAGAAATCCATCAAACTTCATTACCTCTCCCGAAGCACTCAAATCTTCTGAGCGCGTTGATATGGAAATCTTTGCCAACGTACGTTCAAACTCAGCCTCACTCATTTGCGATGCGATAGCTCTTTTCCAAATAAGTTCGTACAACCTCTTCTCAGAAGCATCTCCATCGATGGTATGCTCGGAAAAATAGGTCGGACGGATAGCTTCGTGTGCCTCCTGTGCACCCGATGTCTTCGTTTTATATTTTCTGACCTTATGATATTGGTTACCGTAAGCAGATTTAATTTCTTTTTCAGCCGCCTCAATTGCCGTATCGCTTAAATTGACAGAATCGGTACGCATATAGGTAATCCGTCCTGACTCATATAGCCTTTGAGCGACCTGCATTGTGCGCGCTACAGAAAATCCAAGTTTTCTACTGGCTTCCTGCTGTAATGTTGACGTTGTAAACGGAGCCGATGGCGAACGTTTGGCAGGTTTTGTTTCTAAATTTTTGACAGAAAACAAGGCTGATTTACAATCTTCCAAAAATTTGGTAGCCTCCGCTTCCGTAGCAAAACGCTGTGGAAGCTCAGCTTTGAAACTATCTTTAACTTTTCCAGTATGAAAGAACGCTACAATCTTAAAGGCAGCCTCTGGCTCAAATTTATTGATCTCACGTTCACGATCAACAATTAAACGGACTGCAACAGATTGTACTCGTCCTGCAGACAATGAAGGTTTAACTTTCTTCCAAAGAACTGGAGATAACTCGAAACCAACCAACCGATCCAACACGCGCCGGGCCTGCTGAGCGTTAACAAGGTTATAGTCTATTTTACGAGGATTGTCAATAGCTTTTAGAATAGCTGGCTTCGTAATTTCATGAAAAACGATTCTTTTCGTACTCTCATCTTTCAATCCTAATGTCTCAAATAAATGCCATGAAATCGCTTCTCCTTCGCGGTCCTCATCGGATGCTAGCCAAACAGTTTCAGCAGCTTTAGCCAATTTCTTCAGTTCACTTACAACAGCCTTTTTATCGGATGGAACTTCATACTTTTGTTCGAAATTATTTTCGGTGTTAATCGCATCATCGGTTTTCACCAAGTCGCGAATATGTCCATAACTCGACTTAACCAAAAAATCCTTTCCTAAATATCCTTCTATCGTTTTCGCTTTCGCTGGAGACTCAACTATCAATAAATTTTTCGCCATCTAATTTGAGATTTGTGCAAATAAAGGCAATTCTGAAAGGAATGGCAATAATTTATTGCAAAAAAGACAAAAAAAATAGATTTCATAACGATAATCGCCAAATCCCGCTGAAAGCAAAGGCCTCATTCCCCTATTCGACCAATACAAATAACAGACCGCATTACAGCAATTTGCTACCATCAAACATTACGATTCCACCAACCGCTGATAAAACAGATTTGTTCCAACCTAATTAGCTTCAAAAAATGTGTTAAACACCTGCAAAACGAAATTTCTGAGCGATCTAAAAGACATAAAAAATAAGATATATCCGTATATTTGCACCTTCGAAAGGGCAATACAACAACCTTCCCTATTCTTTTAAATATGATAGACAATGAAAAGTAGTTTTCTGAAATTTGCCATTTTGGGCACATTATTACCATTTGTATCTTGTTCAGCCAGGAAAGAGTCTGTAAAAGCAAACTCAGACAATTTCCCTAAACTAAGTTTGGAAGCCCATCGGGGGGGCCGGGGACTCTATCCTGAAGGGTCTATCGCTGCAATGAAAAACGCGATAGACATCGAAAAAGTGACCACGTTAGAAATGGATTGCCATACCACCAAAGATCGCAAAGTGATCGTTTTTCACGATGACTATCTCAATCCCCAATTTGTATTGAAACCCAACGGTGCTGAAATTTCAGAAAAAGATAAACCTTTAAAAGTTTATAACATGCTTTATCGAGATTTGATTAAATATGATATTGGATCTAAATTTTATAAAGCATTTCCGCAACAGAAAAAACAAGTTACACGTATCGCAAAACTGTCGGATCTTATTGATAGTACCGAAGCATATGCTCAACACAAAAGAAACGCTCCGATTTTCTACAACATCGAGGTTAAAAGTAAAGACGGTAAAGATGGTATCTTGCATCCTCGAGTAGAAGAGTTTGTCGACCTAATCATTCAGCTTATCACCGATAAAAAAATCGCAACAAGAACCATCATTCAGTCATTTGACAGTAGAGCAATTAAATACCTACACAAGGCTTACCCCCAGATCAGGGTGTCCTACCTCATTGATGGAGACGAACGCAAAAATGTCCAACAAACAATTATGGAGCTCGGTTTTACACCCTATATTATAAGCCCACAATATAAAACCGTGACAAACGATTATATTAAACAATGCCATAAGGCTGGAATCAAAGTAATTCCTTGGACGGTCAATACCAAAGAAGAAATAGAGCAATTAAAAACGATGAAAGTGGATGGCATCATCAGCGATTATCCAAATTTATTTTAATAAACAGATCGAATGCTCGCATAAAATACTCAAAAAATTGAGCGCTCGACGATCTTCACCATTGAACAAAACAACGTCCGGATTAAAATTTATTTTACGCGGACGTTGTTTCTTTTAGCGCCTGCTCTATATAATCCTTTCCTTTTTGAACCAGAAATTCAGTCCGATGATAATCCCACAAATTACAGATATTATAAGGTATGTCAACAACGACGTCCGGGCGATACAAGTCGACTATCATCTGACTCATTTTCCTGCGCATCACATAGTAAGACGCCTGCAGGATATCCAATGAATTTGACGTCTTCGGATCGAGTTTTTTGATGACAGAATATTGTTTGTCCGGTTTCGATTCAAGATTAACCGCAATGATTAAATTTTCTTTCCTTGTCACATGATTTATGGGTAATGGATTCAGTACACCACCGTCAACATACACATGCTTGTTTTCTTCCACCGCCGTAAACACTGCCGGGATGGCGATGGAAGCCCGAATAGCATCATACATGCTCCCAAAATCCAATACGACCTCCTTTTCGTAATTGAGATCCGTAGCCACAGCTTTGAACAAAATTGGAAATGTCTCTATATTACCATCAGGGATGACGGACTTTAATGCGTTGAACACCTTTACCCCCTTCATCATGCCCAATCCTCTCCAGCTAAAATCCATCATGTTAAAGACCGACTTCTTCGTCAACCGAAGCATCCAATCTTCTAAAAGATCCATCTTTCCTTGCGCATAAATTCCGCCAACGAGTGCACCTATAGAGCAGCCAACGACCTCATTTATCTCAAAACCAAGCTCTTCCAACCGCCTGATGATGCCAATATGTACCAGTCCTCTAGCACCGCCGCCGCCCAGGACGAGAGTAACTTTACGATTCAAAAAAGATTTCTCTAACATGGATAAACATTAAATAATAATCTGTTGACATTCGAAAAACAATGTAAGCAGATTATCATCGTTATTATATGTATTTTTGATTACAATATACGCAGTAAAAAAAGAAATATGAAAATAGAAATTTGGTCGGACATCATTTGTCCATTTTGTTATATTGGTCTGACAAAGCTCGAAATGGCACTTCAGGAATCTGCAAATAAGCCTGCGGCTGAAATTATCTGGAAATCTTATCAGCTTAACCCCGACTATCCCGAAGATGCACCGGCAATACCTACTTATGACTATCTCGTACAAACGAAAGGAATGAGTATGGATGATGTGGTTGCAATGACATCACAACTCAGTGCACAGGGAAGGGAGCTGGGAATTGCCCTGAATTTTGACAAAGCAGTTGTCGTAAATACACGAAAAGCGCATCGCCTGATTCATTTTGCCCAAGGCAACCAAAAAGGTACGCCAATTAAGAAAGCGTTGTTTAAAGCGCATTTCACAGACGGTCTAAATATTAATGACAACCAGGTTCTTACCCATATTGCGACTCAATACGAACTTCCTGCTCATGCAATTCAAAACTTGCTCGAATCGGATGATTTTGCTTACGATGTTGCTCAAGATATCCAAGAAGGCGTTAACTTAGGACTGCGGGGTGTTCCCTTCTTTGTATTCGACCGAAAATATGCCATCCCCGGAGCACAGCCCATGGAAGTTTTTCATAATACCATAAATGAATGCTTAGCAAGCCAATCTGCTCCGCTGCAACAAAGAGGTGAAGAAGGCCCTTCATGTGATCCTGAAACAGGAAAATGTGAATAAACAAAGAAAAAAATCTTGTTTAATTTTACTATTTTCGCAAGCTTATAACGACAAACAAATTTGGTATAAATGCAGTTAACCAAACTAGAAATTAAAGGATTTAAGAGTTTCGGAGATAAAATCACGATCAACTTCAATGACGGTGTCACAGCGATTGTTGGCCCCAATGGATGCGGAAAATCCAATGTGGTCGATGCAATACGCTGGGTACTCGGAGAGCAGAGTACGAAGATGCTGCGCTCCGATAAAATGGAAAATATTATTTTCAACGGGACAAAAAATAGAAAGCCCGCAAATCTTGCAGAGGTATCGCTGACCTTCAATAATAACAATAATATTTTACCAACTGAATTCTCCACAGTTACTGTCACCCGAAAATTATTCCGAAACGGCGATAGTGAATATCGGTTGAATGATGTGAAATGTCGTTTAAAAGATATTACTGATTTGTTTCTGGATACCGGTGTGGGCGCGGATAGTTATTCCATTATTGAATTGAAAATGATTGACGAAATCATCAATAATAAAGATAACTCTCGTCGAAACCTATTTGAAGAAGCATCCGGAATTTCGAAATATAAAGTACGTAAAAAACAGACCCTAGCGAAATTAAGAGATACCGAAGCCGATCTTAGTCGTGTGGACGACCTGCTTTTTGAAATCACAAAAAACCTTAAATCGTTAGAGAATCAAGCTAAAAAAGCAGAGAAATACACCTTACTCAAGTCAGAATACCGACAGAGCAGTATCGATCTGGCCTATTATAAAATAGCAGATTTCTCGACAGAACTAGAACGGCTTCAGACACAAGAATCCAAAGTCCAAAAAGATGCACAAAATGCACAGCAGAATATCTTGCATGCGGAAAATGAACTCCAATCGCTCCGTCAAACAAATTTAGAGCAGGAAAAAAACCTGTCGGTACAGCAGAAAACGACACAGGAATTCGTAAATAAAATTCGTGGTTACGAATCTGAAAAAAAGATCAAAAACGAAAAGGTTAAAAATCTCCAAGATAAAGAAAATCGTCTAAGCATCGATATTAACAGCGACAAACAACAACTTAATCACGTAGTCTATACCATTAAGCGATTAAATGAAGAGTTATTTGACGAACAAAATAAACTGGACGGATTAAAAAGTAACCTGGAGTCGAATAAATCAGAAGTTGAAGAACTGCGAGGGCAGCAACAATCTGCAAAAGGAAAGCTTGATATTTTTAATAAAAGTAACGCCGATTTGCAAGCAAAGATCTATAAATTGGAAAAAGATCTTGCCGTGTTTACGATACAGAAAGAGGCTCTTTTACAAGAACTAATTCGCAATAGTGAGGATACCGAAGCGAAAGAAAATGAATTACAACAGTTCAATTCCGCTGTTGTAGAGCTGGAAGGTCGTGTAGAAGCACAGCAATTACAGTACGATGCGGCAAATCAACTGGAAGAAGAGCTCCAAGGGCAAATCAGTCAATGTCAAGCAAACTTAGAAGAATTCAAAGCCCAACTTGCCAAAGATCTTCGTCTGGTAGATGCGAAACAAAACGAATATAATCTGACTAAATCTCTCGTTGACAATTTAGAAGGTTTTCCAGACTCCATCCGTTTTTTAAAGAAAAATGCAGGCTGGAAAAAACAACCACCGCTTCTTTCAGATGTATTGTTTTGTCAGGAAGATTACCGAGTGGCTATCGAGAATTATCTCGAGCCCATTATGAACCATTATGTTGTCGATACACAACAGGATGCTGTTCAAGCCATTCAGCTACTAAGCGACGCCGCAAAAGGACGCGCCAATTTCTTTGTTTTAGATGCAATAAAGACGACTCCTACCCCACCTCCTATACCGAATAATAATTTGATGTCGGCCTTGGATGTGATTACAGTAGACGAAAAGTACAGGTCTTTGTGCACCTTACTACTCCAACAGGTTTTCATCCTTAAACATGAACATGAAAAAGAACTGGATGAGAAACTTCCCGAATCAGGACAGGTAATTTTGCAAAAAAACGGACGTTATGCAAAACATCATTTGGGTCTGTCAGGTGGATCTGTAGGACTGTTTGAAGGAAAACGTATTGGCAGAGCTAAAAACCTCGAAGTACTATCCCAAGAGATCAAGACAATCAACCAAGAAATTGTAAAACTTGAAAATAAGATAACGGCCGAAACAGCTCGTCTAGAAACCTTAAGAGGCAATTCCCAGAAAGAGCTGATCAATGAGTTGCGCTTTCAGTTCAACCGGCTCAATAATGAATTAATTACAGTCAAAACAAAGCAAGAGCAATATCAAACTTTCATCAACAACTCCCAAACACGCAAAAAAGATATTGAGGAGAAAATTACAGCGATGGAGTCGAATTTAAAAATTGCTGAGCCCCAAATACAAAACTTACGCTTAGAGAAGGAACAGAGCGTTCTTGAGTTAGCGCTACTTCAAGACCAATTTCATGAAATCTCTGAAATACTCAACGAAAAATCGACTGTATATAATCAAGAGAATATTGCTTACCACCAACAGTTAAACAAAGTTTCTAATATCACCAAAGATCTGGAATTTAGAGAAACACAAAAAGACGACCACGAGATTCGTATCGAAAAAAATAGTGTAGAACTGGTTGAAGTGCAAGCAGCGCTGCGCACCACCATTCCATTTGAGGACGATGAAGATCAAGATCTTATCGCCATGTACGAGCAGAAGATCGCCTTAGAAGATGGACTGAAAGAATTGGAAGACAGTTATTATGCAGATAAGCAAAAAATCAATAACCTAGAAGATTCGTTAACGCAATTACGCCGTTCGAAAGAACAAAGCGATTTCCTTGTTTCCGAAATTAAAGATAAAAAAACAAGTCTTCAAATTGATTTGAATGCGTTAAAAGAACGCCTTTCCGTCGAATTCAACATTGAACTTAAAGACCTAATCGATCGAGAGGATGTACCTCAGCTTGTAGAAGACCAAGCTACACTGGCGGCAAAATGTAGTAAACTCAAAAAACAGCTTGACGAATTCGGTACCATCAACCTGATGGCCAAAGAGGCTTTCGATGAGATGAATGAACGTTATGATTTCATCAATAAAGAGAAAGCAGATTTGATCGAAGCAAAAGGTTCTTTGATGGCAACGATCAAAGAAATCGACGACACCGCTAAAGTTCAGTTCATGTTTACATTCGATGCAGTAAGAAATAATTTTGTCAAAGTATTCCGATCGTTATTTAACGAAGAAGATAGCTGTGATCTGATCTTAACAGACCCAAGCAATCCTTTGGATTCAGATATCGATATTATCGCTAGACCAAAAGGGAAAAGACCATTGTCTATTAATCAGCTATCGGGTGGCGAGAAAACATTGACTTCTACTGCCTTGCTATTCTCACTATATCTTTCCAAGCCAGCGCCATTTTGTATATTCGATGAGGTGGATGCTCCTTTGGACGATACCAACATCGATAAATTCAACAATATTATCCGGGATTTCTCTAAAAACTCACAATTTATAGTGGTCTCGCACAATAAGAAAACAATCGCAAGCACAGATATCATTTATGGAGTTACCATGGTAGAACAAGGTGTATCTCGAGTAGTGGCTGTGGATCTAAGGGAAGTGGCCTGACAACACAAAACAATATCTTAAAACAATGGCCGAGACTATAAATCTCGGCCATTTTTTTTAATCAATCTTCAAATCCAGTACCACCCCTCATCTATTTGAAAGAAGCATAATGCGATACCTAAACATATTCAACAATCCTATCTTGCGGCTATTGATAAATTATAATTAAATAGAAAGCCCAGAGTGGGGAACTCTGAGCTTTCGTTAGCCATATATTAACCTATTTATGAAAAGTATTTGTAGTAAAAACGATGCTTTTTTCTAATCATTATGTCGACAATATCCGTTTAACATTTTTTAACATTTAGGGCATTCGTATGATAGCTAAAACACTAGCTCTCAAGGATACCGTCGGATTGTTAAAAAAAATAAAGCTCGAAGTGGGGAACTCCGAGCTAACCTAACCAATTATTAACCTAAATTTATGAAAAGTCTAATCTATTTGAACATCCATTTGGTGTTCTGATTAATAAACGTACTGTAGCCATATATTAGTATTACAATACATTAATTTTATTTGAAATTTGACATTTTTTAACAATTCAATAAGTAACTTTAATAAAAACGATCGATTAAATAAATATCCTATGGCAGAATACGATTTAAATGAACTTCAGAAGATCCACGAAAACAAAGATGTTTTAAATTACCTAGAGCAACATGGCATTCTTGAAATAAAAAAGTTCAACGATGTTTACGATTATGAAAAAGAGCTCTATGAACTACAGGTCAAGTTGTTGAAGCTCCAATACGAAATTATTGAAAAAGGAAAGCGGGTACTAATTATTTTTGAAGGTAGGGACGCTGCTGGCAAAGGCGGCACAATAGGCCGCGTAGCCCAATATTTAAATCCTAAAAAGATTCGCATTGTCGCATTACCGAAGCCAACCGAAGAAGAATCCGGACAGTGGTATTTTCAACGCTATATCAAACAGCTTCCTAATGCCGGAGAAATTGTAATTTTTGACAGAAGTTGGTATAACCGTGCTGTAGTTGAACCCATATTTGGATTCTGCACCAAAGAGCAACACGAATTATTTATGAGTCAGGTGCCAGAATTTGAAAAACAATTAATTGACGATGGAATCATTGTCATCAAGTTATTTCTGAGCATCAGCAAAGAAGAGCAGGCCGAAAGGTTAAAAGAGCGTCAGGAAGATATTCTTAAACGATGGAAAATAGGAACGCTCGACCAACAGGCACAGGAAAAATGGGATATTTACACCAATTATATTGAGAACCTCTTTAAGAAAACAGGATCAAAAAAATCACCCTGGTTTGAAATTGTTAAAGACAATAAGAAAAAAGCACGATTGGCGGCTATTAAGCTTATTATCAATACCCTTGTCGGAAGCGAACAGGAGCAAGTAGATTCTTTCGTTAAAAAACACGATTAAAGATTTTCATCCCCACCAAAAAAAATCGTACAACAAAAAGAGAAATCCCATGTTTACTCTTTTTGTTGTACGAATGCAAACTTAATTAAACGAGGACACTACGGTCAATCTTAGGACCTGCCGCGAGAACTGTCTCTGGCATCTCGTTATTAAATTTTTCAAAGTTTGCTATGAATAGTTTCGCCAAGCGTTTTGCCTGCATATCATAAGCCTCATCGTTATTCCATAATCCCCGGGCATCCATGATTTGCTCGGGAACATACGCTCCGCAACTGGTCGGATAATCTAAGCCAAAAATATCGTGTCTATTAAACTGAGATTCTAATAATGAACCATCGATTGCGGCTCGGATTAACGCTCTCGTATAGGCGAGTTTAATTCTTCGCCCTATTCCATAAGGACCTGCAATCCAGCCCGTATTCACTAACCAGACTTTGATATTACGATTCTGTTCAAGTTTTGAACGCAGCAACGCCGCATATTTCGCGGGATGAAGCGGCAAAAATGCCTGTCCAAAGCAAGTTGAAAATGCAGCCATAGGTTCCTTTACTCCCACTTCTGTACCTGCAACCTTAGCTGTATAGCCACTTACAAAATGATAGACAGCCTGGTCGGTAGACAACAATGAAATAGGCGGAAGTACACCAAAGGCATCTGCTGTCAAGAAAAAAATATGAGCCGGCTCATTAGCAATACCGCTTACTTCAGCATTTTCCATGAAGTCTATTGGATAAGACACGCGCGTATTCTCGGTTTTACTGATGTCATTGTAATCAGGTTTATCCTGCTCATCCAAAACCACATTTTCTAGCAGCGAACCAAAACGAATGGCATGATAGATCTCCGGTTCCTTATCGGCTGTTAGACCAACGCATTTTGCATAACAACCTCCTTCAAAATTAAAAACTCCCCGTTCACTCCAACCATGCTCATCGTCCCCAATTAACCGCCTGTTTTTATCAGCAGACAGTGTCGTCTTTCCAGTACCCGAAAGCCCAAAAAACAATGCAGTATCCCCATCTTTAGAAGTATTGGCTGAACAGTGCATAGAAAGGACGTTATGCTCGAATGGTAAAATAAAATTCAATATCGAAAAAATACTCTTTTTAATTTCCCCCGTGTAACCCGTCCCAGCAATCAATACAATTTTCTTCGTAAAATCAATTGCAACAAAATTTTCGTTAAGGATACCATATGCATGCGGTTCTTTAATAAACAAGGTCGGAGCAGCTAAGATAGACCAAGGTGGCCGAACTTCTGGATTCGGCTCCTGACGTAAAAACAAGTTGTTGGCAAATATACTTTGATAAGCTGTCTCTGTTACAACACGGATACCAATTTGATAAATCGGATCGGCACCCGCAGCGCAATCTCTTATGTAGATATTTCGCTCAGCCAAGTGAGAGGCTACCAGCGAAAATAGCGCCTCAAAATGATCCGGAGACATCCGTTGATTGATTTCCCCCCACCAGACGCTGTCTTTAGTTAAAGAATCCTCTACAAGGAAGCGATCCTTTGGCGACCTCCCCGTAAATTTTCCCGTATCAGCGGCAAGCGCTCCTGTATCAGAAAGCCTCCCCTCTTGATTTGCCAAAGCATGTTGAACCAATTCAGAAACGGGTAATTGATAAAATACACGTTTCGTGCTATCAATTTTCAAATATTTCAAATCAGGCGCGTTTCCAATGTTACCCTTTTTCATATTTTTTGTTTGTTTTAAAATGTGCTCAAATTTAAAGGCAATTTTCGCTAAAAACAAAACATAATCATCTAAAAATCAAGCTTATTGTACAAAAAACACAAAACCAAAACACTCACTACCAACCACTTACACAGATAAAATAAATTACATTTTTTAGCATACTTTTTTAGCAACTCAAGTGATGCTAATTAAAAAATATAATTTATTTTTCGTAAATTGTTCCATCCTTTACATATATTAATAAGAGTAAAATTTTGAGCTTAAGCAAACGTTGATTATGCAAAACAGCAAACAATGGTTATACGTACTGGTCAAAAAGTAAATACAAAATAAGAAGATGAAATTATATGCTATAGAAACGGGGTTCTTTAAACTCGATGGTGGTGCTATGTTTGGTGTGGTCCCTAAAAGCATCTGGAATAAAACAAACCCGGCCGATTCAAACAATATGTGTACCTGGGGAAATCGTCTGCTTCTCATCGAGGATAATAATCGATTAATGCTAGTCGACACGGGCCTTGGAGACAAACAAAATGAAAAATTTTTTAGCTATTATTACCTTCATGGTGATGCGACATTAGACAAATCACTAAAAAATATTGGATTTGACAGAAATGACATCACCGATGTTATCCTTACCCACCTACATTTCGATCATTGTGGTGGTGCCATAGCGCGAGAAGGTGATCAACTTGTTCCAGCCTTTAAAAACGCTCATTTTTGGAGTAATGCAGACCATTGGTCTTGGGCAACTAATCCCAACCCCCGGGAGAAGGCTTCTTTTCTAAAAGAGAATATTCTTCCGATACAAGAAAGCGGACAATTAAAGTTTGTTGAAGATGTACAAAATCCGTTCGGAAGCGATATCAGCATGCGCTATGCAAATGGCCACACAGAATCCATGATGTTACCTCAGGTCCAATACAAAGGAAAGACAATGCTGTATATGGCAGATTTACTCCCTTCGGTAGGTCATATACCTATTCCCTACGTGATGGGATATGATGTACGTCCGTTAGTTACTATGGAAGAACGCCATAGCTACTGGAACGAAATAGTAGATAACGAATATATCCTGTTTTTCGAACACGATTCAGTTCACGAATGCTGCACCCTACAACGTACCGAGAAAGGGATACGGGTAAAAGATATCTTTAAGTTGGACGAAATTTGAGGTGTACCTCGGTATAGTAAAAAAGCCATGTAAAAAAACAGGCTACTTTAAAGGAGGGCACTGAAAAAGTC